>NZ_JBSOPZ010000008.1:0-217642 GCF_053763515.1 Streptomyces mabaensis | reverse complement strand
CATGTGTTAAGCACGCCGCCAGCGTTCGTCCTGAGCCAGGATCAAACTCTCCGTGAATGTTTACCCGTAATCGGGTGACACCACGAGAGCGGAACGACCGGTCGGAATAAGACCAGTCGTCCACAGCGTCCTCGCTGTGTAATTGCCTTCCGCAAGCGGAAGGACTTTCAAAGGAACCTCATCCACCAAGGTGGACGGGGTATCAACATATTTGGCGTTGACTTTTGGCACGCTGTTGAGTTCTCAAGGAACGGACGCTTCCTTTGGTCCCTTTTCATCGGGCCCTCCGGGCGTTCCCTTCGGTCTTGCGTTTCCGACTCTATCAGACTCTTTCGTGTCCGATTCCCAGTCGAAGTGGGATTGGGTTTGCCTTCCAGATATCCGCTTTCGCGTTTCTCTTTCCGGCGGTTCCGACTTTATCAGATCTCTCCGGGTCGGAATTCCGCCTGCCTTTCGGTGAGGGTCACCCGGCACACAGGTGCTGCGGGTTCCCGTCAGGCGGAGCCGTAAACGTACTGGAGCGGGGCGCCCCGATGCAAATCGGGGGCCCCGCTCCGGTGACGATGCGTCAAACCTCAACGACGACAGGCAGGATCATCGGCCGCCGGCGGTAGTTGTCGGACACCCACTTGCCCACCGTGCGGCGGACGAGTTGTTGCAGCTGGTGGGGCTCGACGACGCCGTCCTGGGCCGACTTGTTCAGCGCCTCGTCGATCTTCGGCATCACACCGGTGAACGCCGAGTCGTCGATGCCGGAGCCGCGGGCGTGGATGTTCGGGCCGCCCAGGATCTTGCCGGTGCTGCTGTCCACGACCAGGAAGACCGAGATGATGCCCTCGTCCCCGAGGATGCGGCGGTCCTTGAGGTGGACCTCGGTGACGTCGCCGACCGAGAGGCCGTCCACATAGACGTAACCCGCCTGGACCTTGCCGACGATCTTGGCGACTCCGTCGACCAGGTCGACCACCACGCCGTCCTCGGCGATGACCACCCGGTCCTTCGGTACGCCGGTGAGGGCGCCCAGCTCTGCGTTGGCGCGCAGGTGGCGCCATTCGCCGTGGACCGGCATCAGGTTCTTCGGCTTGCAGATGTTGTAGAAGTACAGGAGCTCGCCGGCCGAGGCGTGGCCGGAGACGTGCACCTTGGCGTTGCCCTTGTGGACGACGTTCGCTCCCCATCGGGTCAGGCCGTTGATCACGCGGTAGACCGCGTTCTCGTTGCCCGGAATGAGGGACGAGGCGAGGATCACCGTGTCGCCCGGGACGATCCGGATCTGGTGGTCGCGGTTGGCCATACGGGACAGCGCGGCCATCGGCTCGCCCTGCGAGCCCGTACAGACCAGGACGACCTCGTGGTCGGGCAGGTCGTCGAGGGTCTTGACGTCCACGACCAGGCCGGCCGGGACCCTGAGGTAGCCCAGGTCTCGGGCGATGCCCATGTTGCGGACCATCGAGCGGCCGACGAAGGCGACCCGCCTGCCGTACTCGTGCGCCGCGTCCAGGATCTGCTGGATGCGGTGGACGTGGCTGGCGAAGCTGGCCACGATGATGCGCTTCTGGGCGTTGGCGAACACCGTGCGCAGGACGTTGGAGATGTCCCGCTCGGGCGGGACGAAGCCCGGGACCTCGGCGTTCGTCGAGTCGGAGAGCAGGATGTCGATGCCCTCCTCGCCCAGCTTGGCGAAGGTCGGCAGGTCCGTGAGGCGCCGGTCCAGCGGGAGCTGGTCCATCTTGAAGTCGCCGGTGTGGACCGCCATGCCGGCCGGTGTGCGGATCGCGACCGCCAGGGCGTCCGGGATCGAGTGGTTCACCGCGACGAATTCGCAGTCGAACGGGCCGATGCGCTCGCGGTGGCCCTCCGCCACCTCCAGGGTGTACGGGCGGATCCGGTGCTCCTGCAGCTTCGCCTCGATCAGGGCGAGCGTCAGCTTGGAGCCGATCAGCGGGATGTCCGGCTTCTCGCGGAGGAGGAAGGGGACACCACCGATGTGGTCCTCGTGGCCGTGCGTGAGCACGATGCCTTCGATGTCGCCGAGACGGTCCCTGATGGACGAGAAGTCCGGCAGGATCAGGTCGATTCCGGGCTGCTCCTCCTCCGGGAAGAGGACGCCGCAGTCGACGATGAGCAGCCGGCCGCCGTACTCGAAGACGGTCATGTTGCGGCCGATTTCGCCGAGACCACCGAGCGGGGTGATGCGGAGGCCGCCCTTGGGCAGCTTCGGCGGGGGGCCGAGTTCAGGATGCGGATGGCTCAAAAGACTCTCCTCACCACGCACGCCACGTACCCCTTCAGGCACGTGGCGCGCGTGACATTCGTGCACTTGCTGTTGTCTGTGTGGCGTACGTATTCAGTTGTGAAGTCTGTGGTTACAGCTCTACCCCACCGGCGGCCAGATCGACCTTGAGCTGCGCGGTCTCCTCGGCGGTGAGTTCCACCATCGGCAGCCGCAGCGGGCCGGCGGGGAGTCCCTGGAGGCCCAGCGCCGCCTTGGTCGTGATCACGCCCTGGGTGCGGAACATGCCGGTGAAGACGGGGAGCAGCTTCTGGTGGATCTCGATGGCCTTCTGGACGTCGCCGCTGAGATGCGCCTCCAGGAGGGCGCGCAGGTCGGGGGTGACGACATGGCCGACCACGGAGACGAAGCCGACCGCGCCGACCGAGAGCAGCGGAAGGTTGAGCATGTCGTCGCCGGAGTACCAGGCCAGGCCGCTGCGGGCGATGGCCCAGCTGGCGCGTCCCAGGTCGCCCTTGGCGTCCTTGTTGGCGACGATCCGCGGGTGCTCGGCGAGCCGGACGATGGTCTCGGTGTTGATCGGGACGCCGCTGCGGCCGGGGATGTCGTACAGCATGACCGGCAGTGCGGTGGCGTCTGCGATCGCCGTGAAGTGCCGGAGCAGGCCCTCCTGTGGCGGCTTGTTGTAGTACGGGGTCACGGCGAGGAGGCCGTGGGCGCCGGTCCGTTCGGCGGTACGGGCGAGTTCGACGCTGTGGCGGGTGTCGTTGGTGCCGATGCCGGCGACGACGTGCGCCCGGTCCCCGACGGCCTCCAGTACGGCTCGTACGAGGTCGTTTTTCTCCGCGTCGCTGGTGGTCGGGGACTCGCCGGTGGTGCCGTTGATGATCAGGCCGTCGTTGCCTGCGTCCACCAGATGGGCGGCGAGCCGCTGAGCGCCGTCGAGGTCGAGTGCGCCGTCCGCCGTGAAGGGCGTGACCATGGCGGTGAGGACCCGCCCGAAGGGGGTCTGCGGAGTGGAGATCGGAGCCATGGGTAACACGCTACTCGCTGCTCAGCGGGTGGTGTCCCCTCGGGGGACCCGAAGCGGTGGAACCCGGCACTGCCTGCTCGGGGGTTCAAGCAGTGCCGGGTCCGTTTGATCAGCCTAGATGAACTTCTCGAAACCTCGCAATACGGACACTTCGCCCTACTGGTCCGTACATCTGTGCCCTACGGGGCGACTCGGCCGTTGTTGTTGAACGCCGCGTAGGTGAGGGGCATGAGCTTGGCCCAGTGCTCTTCCATCTTCTCGCCGACCATCTCGATCTCCCGCTGCGGGAAGGACGGGACGGCCGCCTGGTCGTGCTGCGTACGCAGGCCGAGGAAGTGCATCAGCGAGCGGGCGTTGCACGTCGCGTACATCGACGAGAAGAGGCCGACGGGCAGGACGGCACGGGCCACCTCACGGGCCACGCCCGCGGCCAGCATCTCCTGGTACGCCTCGTACGCCTGCCGGTACGAGTCCTCCATCACCCGGGTGGTGAGCTGCTGCTGCTCCGGAGTGCCGTCGACGAAGACGTACTTGCCGGGGCGGCCCTCCTGGACCAGCTTGCGGTCCTCGCCCGGAACGTAGAAGACGGGCTGCAGTTCCCGGTAGCGACCGGACTCCTCGTTGTACGACCATCCGACGCGGTGGCGCATGAACTCGCGGAAGACGAAGATCGGGGCGCTGATGAAGAACGTCATCGAGTTGTGCTCGAAGGGGCTGCCGTGACGGTCCCGCATCAGGAAGTTGATGAGCCCTTTCGAGCGCTCCGGGTCCTTGGCCAGCTCCTCGAGAGACTGCTCGCCGGCCGTGGAGACGCGCGCGGCCCACAGCACGTCGGAGTCGCCGGCGGTGTGCTTCACCAGCTCGACGGTGACGTCACTGCGGAAGCTGGGCTTCGGGTCTGAGGCGGGGGTCTCGCTCACCGGCGGGGTCCTTCCAGTTGCATCGCTCGGGCGGCGCCCACTTTAGACCCATCGGTCCGGGCCCTCCGACGGGCACTGACTCGTCCGGCCCCCCTGGGGTGGCCGGTGTTCTGCGGGCTGGGTAGCCTCACCGGGCACAGCCCCGTCGAGCGTGCTTGTGAGGATCTGTCGTGCCCCTGCCCTTCCTGACGGCCGACCGCGCGTTCGGCGCGGACGTCGAGAGCCCGGACGACGCCGCGCTGCCGTTCGACGGCGACGACCACGACCACTGGCGGCGTCCCTACCGGCCCGGTCCCTGGCGGGTCGCGGGGGCGGCGCTGCTGCTTCTCCTGGCCTCGTTCATGCTGCTGGCCACGATGATCATCGCGTTCGCGGGGGCGCTGACCGGCGCCGCCGTGTGTCTGGCGGCTGCGGCCGGTGTCATCGGCTGCGCGGTGCGGCTGCTGCGCATCGGGGTGTGGGTGAGTCGCCACGGGCTGCGCCAGGTGGGCTTCTTCGCGACGACGACCGTGCCCTGGCATCAGGTCACGGGCGTACGGACGGTCCAGCAGCCGGTGCGGTGGCTCGGCCTGCCGCGCACCGTGCAGGGTCAGGCCCTTGTCGTCGTCCAGCACGGCGGTGAGCAGCTGCCCGCGCTGCTCACCGACCACAACGCGGACTTCCTCTCGCGCGCCGAGGCCTTCGACCGGGCGGCGGACACCGTGGAGGCGTGGGGCGCCGAGTACGGCCTCTGAGTCCCGCCGCCGCACCCGTCAGGCCCGTACCGGCCTGCCCTCGTGCAGCGCGATCGCGCGCTGCATCGCCTTACGGGCCCGTGGGGTGTCCCGCGCGTCGTGGTAGGCGATCGCGAGCCGGAACCAGGAGCGCCAGTCGTCGGGGGTGTCCTCCGTCTCCGCACGGCGCCGCGCGAACACGGCGTCGGCGGAGTCGCGGTCGATACGGCCGCCCGGGGTACGGACCAGCTCGTCCACCGGAAGTCCGCCTTCGGCCTCCAGCTCCCGCGCCAGGCGGTCCGCCTTGCGGGCGAACTGTGTGGTGTGCCAGAGGAACCAGCAGCCGATCAGCGGCAGGACCAGCACCGAAACACCGAAGGCGATGGTGAGGGCGGTGCCCTGCTGGATGAGCACGACGCCTCGGCTGCCGGCCAGGACGAAGTAGACGACCAGGACGGCAGCGAGGCCGAAGTACGTGATCTTCGCGCGCATCGGTGTCAACCGAGGTCGAGGAAGTGTTCGAGGCCGAAGGTGAGGCCGGGAGTGGTCACCACGCGGCGCGCGCCGAGCAGGATCCCCGGCATGAAGCTGCTGTGGTGCAGGGAGTCGTGGCGGATGGTGAGGGTCTCGCCCTCGCCGCCGAGCAGGACCTCCTGGTGGGCGAGCAGGCCGCGCAGCCGGACGGCGTGCACGGGGACGCCGTCGACGTCGGCGCCGCGGGCTCCGTCCAGGGCGGTGACCGTGGCGTCCGGCTGGGGGGCGCAGCCGGCCTCCGCGCGCGCCGCGGCGATGAGCTGCGCGGTGCGGGTGGCGGTGCCGGACGGGGCGTCGGCCTTGTTGGGGTGGTGCAGCTCGACGACCTCGACGGATTCGAAGTAGCGGGCCGCCTGCTGGGCGAACTTCATGGTGAGGACCGCGCCGATGGAGAAGTTGGGCGCGATGAGGACGCCGGTCTGCGGGGACGCGTCGAGCGAGGTGCGCAGGTGGGCCAGACGCTCGTCGGTCCAGCCGGTGGTGCCGACGACGGCGTGGATGCCGTGGCGTACGCAGAAGTCGAGGTTGCCCATCACCGAGGCCGGGGTGGTCAGCTCGACCACGACCTGGGCGCCGGCGTCGGCCAGCGTCTCCAGCTTGTCCCCGCGGCCGAGGGCTGCGACGAGCTCCATGTCCTCGGCGGCCTCGACGGCGCGTACCGCCTCGGACCCGATCCGGCCCTGCGCACCGAGGACCGCCACGCGCAGCTTGCTACTCATGCTCGTACTTCCTTCGTTCCAGTCGTCGTGGTGGCACGGCCGTCAGGCCGCGTCAGACCACCGCTTCGTGCAGGCGGTCCGCCTGCTTGTCCTTGAGCGGGCCGATGACCGACAGGGAGGGCCGTTGTCCCAGTACATCCTGGGCCACCGCGGTGACCTCGTCCGGGGTCACGGCAGCTATGCGGGAGAGCATGTCGTCGACCGACATCTGCTCTCCCCAGCACAGCTCGCTCTTGCCGATGCGGTTCATCAGCGCGCCGGTGTCCTCCAGGCCGAGGACCGTGGAGCCGGAGAGCTGGCCGACGGCGCGGGCCATCTCCTCGTCGGAGAGCCCGTCGGAGGCGACCCGGTCGAGCTCGTCCCGGCAGATCTTCAGGACGTCGTGGACCTGGCTGGGGCGGCAGCCGGCGTAGACGCCGAAGAGCCCGCAGTCGGCAAAGCCCGAGGTGTACGAGTAGACGCTGTACGCGAGCCCGCGCTTCTCCCGTACCTCCTGGAAGAGGCGGGAGCTCATACCACCGCCGAGGGCCGTGTTGAGCACGCCGAGCGCCCATCGGCGGTCGTCGGTGCGGGCCAGGCCGGGCATGCCGAGGACGACGTGGGCCTGCTCGGTCTTGCGGTTCAGCAGGTCGATCCGGCCGGCGGTGCGGATGGCGCGGGTGCCCTCACGCGGGGTGCGGGGCGCGGCGTCCGTACGGGCGAGGGCGCCGGCCTTCTCGAACGCGGCGCGGACCTGGCGTACCACCGTGGCGTGGTCGACGTTGCCGGCGGCCGCGACGACGAGGTGGGTCGGGTCGTAGTGCTTCTTGTAGAAGCGGCGGATGCGGTCCGCGCTCAGCGCGTTGACCGTGTCGACCGTGCCGAGGACCGGGCGGCCGAGGGGGGTGTCGCCGAGCATGGTCTGCGCGAACAGGTCGTGCACGCAGTCACCCGGGTCGTCCTCGGTCATGGCGATCTCTTCGAGGATGACGCCGCGCTCGGCGTCGACGTCCTCTTCGAGGATCAGCGAGCCGGTCAGCATGTCGCAGACCACGTCGATGGCGAGCGGCAGGTCGGTGTCCAGTACACGTGCGTAGTAGCACGTGTACTCCTTCGCGGTGAAGGCGTTCATCTCGCCGCCGACCGCGTCTATGGCGGCGGAGATGTCGAGGGCGCTGCGCTTCTTCGTGCCCTTGAAGAGCAGGTGCTCGAGGTAGTGCGTGGCGCCGTTGAGGGACGGCGTCTCGTCGCGCGAGCCGACGTGCGCCCAGATGCCGAAGGTCGCGGAGCGCACCGAGGGCAGGGTCTCGGTGACGATGCGCAGGCCGCCCGGGAGCGTCGTACGGCGGACCGTCCCGACGCCGTCGCGGCCCTTGAGGAGGGTTTGGGTACGGGCGACGGCCCGCACCTCCGAGGAGGTGCGGGCCGTCGTACGGGGACTACGCGTCACTTGGCGGAGTCGTCCTTCTGCTCGTCGTTCTCTTCACCCTCGACCACGGGGATGAGCGAGAGCTTGCCGCGCTGGTCGATCTCGGCGATCTCGACCTGCACCTTGGAGCCGACCGCGAGCACGTCCTCGACGTTCTCCACGCGCTTGCCACCGGCGAGCTTGCGGATCTGCGAGATGTGCAGCAGGCCGTCCTTGCCCGGGAGCAGGGACACGAACGCACCGAAGGTGGTGGTCTTGACGACCGTACCCAGGTAGCGCTCGCCGACCTCCGGCATGGTCGGGTTGGCGATGCCGTTGATCGTGGCGCGGGCGGCCTCGGCCTGCGAGCCCTGGGCGGCACCGATGTAGATGGTGCCGTCGTCCTCGATCGTGATGTCGGCGCCGGTGTCCTCCTGGATCTGGTTGATCATCTTGCCCTTGGGGCCGATGACCTCACCGATCTTGTCCACCGGGATCTTGACGGTGATGATCCGCGGGGCGTTGGGGGACATCTCGTCCGGGACGTCGATGGCCTCGTTCATCACATCGAGGATGTGGAGGCGGGCGTCGCGGGCCTGCTTCAGCGCGGCGGCCAGGACCGAGGCGGGGATGCCGTCGAGCTTGGTGTCGAGCTGGAGCGCGGTGACGAAGGTCTTGGTGCCGGCGACCTTGAAGTCCATGTCACCGAAGGCGTCCTCCGCACCGAGGATGTCGGTGAGGGCGACGTAGTGGGTCTTGCCGTCGATCTCCTCGGAGATCAGGCCCATGGCGATACCGGCGACGGGGGCCTTGAGCGGCACACCGGCGTTCAGCAGCGACATGGTGGAGGCGCAGACCGAGCCCATGGACGTGGAGCCGTTGGAGCCCAGCGCCTCGGAGACCTGGCGGATGGCGTACGGGAACTCCTCGCGCGTCGGCAGCACCGGCACGATGGCGCGCTCGGCGAGCGCGCCGTGGCCGATCTCGCGGCGCTTCGGCGAACCGACGCGGCCGGTCTCACCGACGGAGTAGGGCGGGAAGTTGTAGTTGTGCATGTAGCGCTTGCGGGTCACCGGGGAGAGGGTGTCCAGCTGCTGCTCCATGCGGAGCATGTTGAGGGTGGTGACGCCCAGGATCTGGGTCTCGCCACGCTCGAACAGCGCCGAGCCGTGCACGCGCGGGATCGCCTCGACCTCGGCGGCGAGCGTACGGATGTCCGTGACGCCACGGCCGTCGATGCGGACCTTGTCCTTGATGACTCGCTCACGGACCAGGGACTTGGTCAGCGAGCGGTACGCGGCGGAGATCTCCTTCTCGCGGCCCTCGAACTGCGGGAGCAGCTTCTCGGCGGCGAGCTCCTTGACGCGGTCCAGCTCGGCCTCGCGCTCCTGCTTGCCGGCGATGGTGAGCGCCTGCGAGAGCTCGGCCTTGACCGCGGCGGTGAGCGCCTCCAGGACGTCGTCCTGGTAGTCGAGGAAGACCGGGAACTCGCCGATCGGCTTGGCGGCCTTGGCGGCGAGGTCCGACTGGGCCTTGCAGAGCGCCTTGATGAAGGGCTTCGCGGCCTCGAGACCGGCGGCGACGATCTCCTCGGTGGGAGCCTCGGCGCCGTCCTTGACGAGCTGGATGGTCTTCTCGGTGGCCTCGGCCTCGACCATCATGATCGCGACGTCGCCGTCCTCCAGGACGCGACCGGCGACCACCATGTCGAAGACCGCGTTTTCGAGCTCGGTGTGCGTCGGGAAGCCGACCCACTGGCCCTTGATCAGGGCGACACGGGTGCCGCCGACCGGGCCGGAGAAGGGCAGGCCGGCCAGCTGCGTGGAGCAGGAGGCGGCGTTGATCGCGACCACGTCGTAGAGGTGGTCGGGGTTGAGCGCCATGATCGTCTCGACGATCTGGATCTCGTTGCGCAGGCCCTTCTTGAAGGACGGGCGCAGCGGGCGGTCGATCAGGCGGCAGGTGAGAATCGCGTCCTCGGAGGGCCGGCCCTCGCGACGGAAGAAGGAGCCGGGGATCTTGCCGGCGGCGTACTGCCGCTCCTCGACGTCCACCGTCAGGGGGAAGAAGTCGAGCTGGTCCTTGGGCTTCTTGGACGCGGTGGTGGCGGACAGCACCATGGTGTCGTCGTCCAGATAGGCGACGGCGGAGCCGGCAGCCTGGCGGGCCAGACGGCCCGTCTCGAAGCGGATCGTGCGGGTGCCGAAGGAACCGTTGTCGATAACGGCCTCGGCGTAGTGGGTCTCGTTCTCCACTAGCGTTTTCTCCTCGTCTTCGTCCCTGCCCGTGTGGCGGGGACGTCGCGGAGAAGCGCTCCTTGCGTGCGGGCCGGTCTTCGATCGAAGCACCCGGGAGAGGTCTTCCGGGGGCCACTACCGAGGACCGGCGGCGATGGAGGGCGCTCCTCCTCTTCGGTTGTGCGTATGTGACCAGACTACTGAGAGTCCGGTACGTCCCGCACGTACAGCAAAGGGAGCGGCCCCCTAGAAGTGGGAACCGCTCCCTTCACGGCGTCTTACTTGGCGCCCGCCGCGCCGCGGCGGATGCCGAGGCGCTCGACCAGCGCACGGAAGCGCTGGATGTCCTTCTTGGCCAGGTACTGCAGCAGACGGCGGCGCTGGCCGACCAGGATCAGCAGACCACGGCGGGAGTGGTGGTCGTGCTTGTGGGTCTTGAGGTGCTCGGTCAGGTCCGAGATGCGGCGGGAGAGCATCGCGACCTGGACCTCGGGGGAGCCGGTGTCGCCCTCCTTGGTGCCGAACTCGGTGATGATCTGCTTCTTCGTAGCGGCGTCGAGCGACACGCGTACTCCTCATGGTCTTCGTATGGCCACCGAGTGCCCCAGGTCGAATTCTCTGGGGATCTTCCGTTACTCGGGAGGCGGGGTCCGCTGGGCGCAGTTTCCAGATTCCTCGAAAAGGCTCCGGGAACGCGTACACAAACGGCCGTCACACAGCGTACCAGCCCGGCGGACCGCCCTGGACCGCGGGCCTGACCGGTCAGCCGCTGGTGAGCGAGCGGGCCGCGTTGAAGACGTCGAGGACAGCAAGGCAGAGCGGGACCAGGGAGAGCAGTACGGCACCCTCGGCGAGGTCGAGGAGCCGACCCCAGAAGGGCGAGAGGCCCTTCCGGGGAATGATCAGCCCGATCGCGGTGAGCAGCGCGGCTCCGGCGGCGACGGCCGCGGACAGCCAGATCGTACGGATGTCCAGGGCGCCGCGGTCGCCGAAGCGGACGAGCTCGAAGAGCAGGTCGGCCGGCGGGTTGAGGGACAGGCCGAGCACCAGCAGGCCGATCGCGGAGATGCCGGCCACCAGGACGCAGGTGACCTGCGAGGTGTAGCGGAAGAGACGGGCGCGCAGCAGCATGGCGAGGCCCGTGGCGAGAGCGAGGACCTGGCCCCAGATGTTGTCGGAGAAGCCGAGGACGGCCGCGCTGCCGACGACGACGGCCGCGCTGCCGCCGACCAGGCCGAGCAGCATCTCGTGGCCGCGGCGGGCCTGCGCCGCGATCCGGTCGGCGTCGACGGGCTGGGCCTCGGGGGTCTCGTTCGGGTCGGCGTCGAAGTCGTCACCGGCGGCGCTGCGCGGGGAGGCGTAGCCGATGGGCAGCCGGGCGAAGCGTGCGGAGAGGCCAGGGAGGAAGGCGACCAGGCCGATGGCGACGGGGGCGCAGACGGCGGCGGTCGCGGTGGCGGAGGCTTCGGTGAGGATGGCGACGAAGGTCGCGAGGACGCCGGCGGTCGCCAGGAAGGTCGCGGCGACGAACGGGGCATCGCCGCTGGGGGTGAGCGCGACGAGGGCCACCGAGGCGAGCAGGACGCAGACGCAGCCGAGCAGGAACTGCAGCCGTCCGGGGCCGTGGCCGGCGTCCGGGCCGATGATTCCGGAGCCCGCGATGAGCAGGTGGGGCAGAGCGCCGAGGCCGAGTGCGACGGCGGCGGACCGGTCGCCGTACACCCGGGCCCGTACGCCGGCGAAGGCGGTCAACAGGACACCGGCGGCCCCGGCGATGATGCCGGGCAGGCCGTGCATGTCGTGGCGGACCGGGTCGGCGAACCAGAGCACGAAGCCCATGAGGACGAGCAGCAGCACTCCGCCGACCAGGCCGGCGCCGCGCAGCAGGTCGTCGCTCCACAGGTGGCGGTCGCGGACGACGGCGGAGGCGACGGCGTCGGAGACGTCGTCGAAGACGGCGGGCGGCAGTGACTCGGCGAACGGGCGCAAGCTCAGCACCTCGCCGTCCAGGACCTGTTGGGCGGCGAGCGTGCGCGCTCCGTCGAGCACCGTGCCGTCCCGGCGCACCAGGTGGTATCCGGTGGGGGTGCCCGCGGCCTGGGTCTGGCCGGTCAGCCGCAGGATCTCGGGGTAGACGTCGGCGACGGCGATGTCCTCCGGGAGTGCGACGTCGATACGGCTGTCGGGCGCTACGACAGTGACCCTGCAGAAGCCGGTCGCTGCGGTCGTACTCACCTGATGGACCCCCTGATTCGCGGTTGCGCACGATGCGCGCGCCACCCTACCGGGAGGTGTGACGGGGGTCTGCAAGTAGGATCACCGTCGCGCGGAGGGAAGTCCGCCAGCAAAGCCGTCACGGGGGCGCCGGTGCAGCCGAGCCGTCCGCATTCGAGGGATTGATGCTCCGGTGAGCCAGATCGTCGTCAAACGCCCGCCGCGGTCCCTGCCGCCCGAAGTGCCTTCGGAAGAGCTGCAGCTCCAGGCTCCTCCCGAACTGCCGCGCGGTCAGCAGGAGGGCATGCTGATGCAGATCCTGCCGGTGCTCGGCATGGGTTCGTCGGTGGTCTTCTTCTTCTCGCCGCAGGCACCTCCGTTCATGCGCATCATGGGTGTGGTGATGCTGGTCTCGACCGTCGCGATGGTGGTCGCCCAGATCGTCAGATTCCGTCGGGGTACGCAGGGGCAAATGGCCGATGTCCGCCGCGACTACCTGAAATATCTGTCGCAGACGCGGCGTCAGGTACGCAGGACCGCGCGGGCGCAGCGCGACGCGCAGCTCTATCTGCACCCCTCCCCCGAACAGCTGTGGTCGGTCGTCGCCGAGGGAAGCCGGGTGTGGGAACGCCGGGTCGGCGACAAGGACTTCGGACAGGCCCGGCTCGGGCTCGGTGCCCAGCAGCTGGCGACCCCGCTGATCGCACCGGACACCGCTCCCGTCGACGAGCTGGAGCCGCTGAGCGCGGGCGCGATGCAGCAGTTCCTCGCGGTGCACGGTTCGCTGGACGGGCTGCCGGTGGCCGTCTCGATGCGCGCCTTCTACCACGTGACGGTGTCCGGTGAGCCGGAGTCCGCGCAGTCGGCGGCGCGGGCGCTGGTGGCCCAACTCGTCACGCTGCACTCCCCCGAGGACCTGATGGTCGCGGTGGTCGCGGCGCCGGGCGCGGTCGCGCGCTGGGACTGGACGAAGTGGCTGCCGCACACGCAGCTGCCGGGGCAGGTGGACGGCGCCGGGTCGAAGCGGCTGTTCGGCGACGACCTGGGCGAGTTGCAGCAGCTGCTGGGCAGCCGGCTGGACGGCCGGCCCCGGTTCAGCCGGGACGCGCAGGCGGTGCTGGACCAGCCGCATCTGATCGTGGTGCTGGACGGCGGAATGGTGCCGCCGGACTCGGCGTTCGCCGCGCCCGAGGGCCTGCAGGGCGTCACGATCGTCGAGGTGGTCTCCGGCGAGCTCGACGAGCCGCGCGGCGGTCTGTCCGTGGTGGTACGGCCGGGCCGGCTGTGGCTGGAGTCGGGCGCCGGGGTCGCGTACGAGGGCGTACCGGACGGGCTGTCGCTGCCGGCGGCCGAGGCGCTCGCCCGGCAGCTCGCGCCGCTGCGCACGGGCGGGGGCGACGACGACGAACCGCTGCTCGCCAACCTGGACTTCACCGATCTGCTGAACCTGGGCGACGCGGGTTCGGTCGACGTCTCCCGCACCTGGCGGCCGCGGTCGACGGGTGAGCGGCTGCGCGTGCCGATCGGTGTCGGTGAGGACGGCCAGCCGGTGATGCTGGACCTCAAGGAGGCCGCGCAGGAGGGCATGGGTCCGCACGGGCTGTGTGTCGGCGCGACCGGTTCCGGCAAGTCGGAGCTGCTGCGCACGCTGGTCCTGGGCCTCGCGGTGACCCATACGTCGGAGACGCTGAACTTCGTCCTCGCGGACTTCAAGGGCGGCGCGACGTTCACCGGCATGTCGCAGATGCCGCACGTCGCTGCGGTCATCACCAACCTGGCCGACGACCTCACGCTCGTGGACCGCATGGGCGACTCGATCCGCGGCGAGCTGCAGCGCCGCCAGGAGCTGCTGCGCTCGGCGGGCAACTACGCGAACATCCACGACTACGAGAAGGCGCGCGCCGCGGGCGCCCCGCTGGAGCCGCTGGCCTCACTGGTCCTGGTGATCGACGAGTTCAGCGAGCTGCTCACCGCGAAGCCCGACTTCATCGACATGTTCATCCAGATCGGGCGTATCGGCCGGTCGCTGGGTGTGCATCTGCTGCTCGCCTCGCAGCGCCTGGAGGAGGGCAAGCTGCGCGGCCTGGACACGTATCTCTCGTACCGGATCGGTCTGCGTACCTTCTCGGCCGCCGAGTCGCGTACGGCGATCGGGGTGCCGGACGCGTACCACCTGCCGTCGGTGCCGGGCTCCGGCTACCTGAAGTTCGGTACGGAGGAGATGACCCGCTTCAAGGCGGCGTACGTCTCCGGTACCTACCGGACGGGCGGCCCGGACCTCTCGGTCGGGCAGTTCCCGGTCGAGCGGCGGCCCGCGGTGTTCACGGCCACGCCGGTTCCGGTGGTGTACGCGGCGCCCGACCCGGCGCACCTCGTGGCCGCGAACCGGGCGGAGGACGACGCGCTCGCGGACACCGTGCTGGACGTGATCGTGCGGCGGCTGGAGGGGCAGGGCGTGCCGGCCCACCAGGTGTGGCTGCCGCCGCTGGACGAGGCGCCGACGCTGGACCAGCTGCTGCCGGCGCTGGTGCCGACCGCGGAGCGGGGGCTGCACGCGGACGGCTACACGCGTCCGGGCGGCCTGGTCGTACCGCTCGGCCTGATCGACAAGCCGTTCGAGCAGCGGCGCGAGGTGCTGTACCGGGACTTCTCGGGCGCGGCCGGCCACATGATGGTCATCGGCGGCCCGCAGTCCGGCAAGTCGACCCTGCTGCGGACGCTGATCTCGTCCTTCGCACTGACCCACACGCCGCACGAAGTGCAGTTCTACGGGCTGGACTTCGGCGGTGGCGGTCTGACGGCGGTGGCCGATCTCCCGCACGTCGGCGGGGTCGCCTCCCGCCTGGACCCCGAGCGGGTCCGCCGTACGGTCGCGGAGGTCGCGGGCGTACTCAACCGGCGCGAGGAGTTCTTCCGCGCGAACGGCATCGACTCCATCGCGACCTACCGGCGGCGCCGGGCTGCCGGCGAGCTTCCGGGCGAGGCCTGGGGGGACGTCTTCCTGGTCATCGACGGCTGGGGCGCGTTCAAGAACGACTACGACATCCTCGAAGGCGTCGTGTCGGACATCGCGAGCCGCGGTCTGGGGTACGGCATCCACGTGGTGCTCTCGGCCTCGCGCTACATGGAGGTCCGGGCCGCGCTGAAGGACCAGATGCTCGGCCGCCTCGAACTGCGCCTCGGTGACGTGATGGACTCCGAGTTCGACCGCCGGGTCGCGGCGAACGTACCGGCCGGTGTGCCGGGCCGCGGCCAGGTACCGGAGAAGCTGCACTTCATGGGTGCGCTGCCGCGTGTCGACTCGGTCAGCCGGGCGGAGGACCTGTCGGAGGGCACGGCGCAGTTCGTCCAGGCGGTCAGGGGCAGTTGGACGGGGCCCTCGGCGCCGACGGTGCGGCTGCTGCCGCGCAAGCTGCCGGCCGAGCAGCTGCCGAAGGGCTTCGAGTTCCCGCAGCACGGGATCGCGATCGGTATCGACGAGACGAATCTGGAGCCGGTCTTCGTCGACTTCGAGACCGACCCGTTCTTCCTGGTCTTCGGCGAGAGCGAGTCCGGCAAGACCTCGCTGCTGCGGCTGATTGCCAAGCAGATCACCGAGCGGTACACGCCGGACCAGGCACGGATCGTGGTCGGCGACTACCGGCGCACGATGCTGGAGGCGGTACCGCCGGAGCACCTGCTGGAGTACGCGCCGATGGCCTCGGCGATGCAGATGCACATGGACGCCATCAACACGGTGATGGGCAAGCGGGCGCCGAAGCCGGACATCACCCCGCAGCAGCTGCGGGACCGCAGCTGGTGGACCGGCCCGCAGCTCTTCGTGATCGTCGACGACTACGAGTTGGTGGCCACCAACTCCGGCAACCCGCTGGCGGTGCTGGTGGACAACCTGCCGTTCGCGCGGGACGTGGGCATCCGCTTCATCGTCGCGCGGAGCTCGGCCGGCGCGTCGCGCTCGATGTACGAGGCGTTCATGCAGCGGGTCAAGGAGCTGGGCGCGCAGGGCGTGGTCCTCTCCGGCGACCGCAACGAGGGCGACATCCTGGGCAGCGTACGAGCCCGCCCGATGCCGCCGGGCCGGGGCACGTTCGTCTCCCGCAAGCGCGGAACACCCCTGGTGCAGCTGGGCTGGCTGCCGGACCGGTGAACACGAGCCGTGGTCCTGCGGAGCCGGGGCGCGCTCTGACAAGCTGGCACCGGACATCTGAGAAAGGATCTTCAACCGATGGCTGATGCAAGCGAGAAGGACGAGCTGTACGCACTGGACATCTCGGGGGTCGAGTGGGTCAGCGCACCCGATGCTTCCGCGGACGAGGAGCGGGTGGAGATCGCCTATCTTCCGGGGGGCGCGGTGGCGATGCGGTCGTCCGTGGACCCGGAGACGGTCCTGCGGTACACGGAGGCCGAGTGGCACGCGTTCGTGCTCGGGGCGCGGGACGGCGAGTTCGACCTCAAGTAGGGGCGTGCCGACGGGGTACGCACGAAGGGTGGTTGCCCGTCCCGCGGGCAACCACCCTTCGCCGTGTCCGGCCGGGCCGGACTTCAGAGCATGCGGAACCGGGCCGCGTTGCCCTTGTCGGTGTCCTGGTAGCCGACGACCGACTGGTCGAGGAGCTGGGCGATCTGCAGGAGCTTGGCGTTCATCCCGGACATCTCGGTGGTCAGGTCCCGCTGGATCTCGATGTAGGCCAGCTTGGCCTCACCTTCCCAGTTCTCGGCGGTGGCCTTGACCCTGGCCATCAGGTCGTCGAGCCACTGGCTGAGCTGCTGGCCCGTCAGACGGACGTCCGAGGCGGCCTGGGTCACGGTGTCGTAGTTGACCGCGGTGGTCATGTTCTCTCCTTCTTCGTGGGGTTCAGGGGTGAGCCGGGCCGCTCAGGCCATGCCGAGGATCTTGCTCTCGCCGGCCCGGGTGTCGTCCAGTCGGCGCAGCTCGGCGATGCGCTGCTGCTCTTCCTCCGTGAACCCCTTGGAGCTCATCCGCATGGTCTCCTCGAGCTCGATGAGGCGGACCTGAATCTTGCGCGCGTGGTCGTTCACACCGCGCTGCAGGATGTCGTACTCCCTGCCCGCCGCGCCCTTCCAGCCGGCCTGAATGCGGTCGACCACCGAGTTGAGGGCGCGGATGCGGTCATCGAGCTTCTGCTGGAGGCTGTCGATCTCCCCGGCAAGGCCATCGTGGTCGGAGGTGGTTACGTTGAGGTTTGGAGTCGCCATCTTTCCTCCTGTGGTCGGTAGCGACCGGAACGGCCGGGCTCGCTACTGAAGTTGTCGAGGACTTGCCGGCGCAGAGCCTGTCCCCCGTGTTGCGGATCACTCACGTGATACTACGAGTCACTCTAGCCACTCGGAGTGACGGTTCCAACTGCAAAGCCCCGCACGAGACTTGCCTCACGAACGACCCCGGCGAGGGCGCGGTGAAGGCCGTGATCAGCGTGCTCCGAAGGCGATTGCGATGGGGATCTTGTGAAGATTCCCGCCGAAGTCGTCGGGGCCGAACACCTCGGGGGAGCCGAAGTAGAGCCTGCCGTGCTCGTACACGATCTCCATCGCGTGCGGGCGGCCCATGACCGGCTGCAGCTCCTCGAGCGCCGGGGCGGTCAGCAGGACCTGCTGCTTACCCGTCGCGGGGTCGATACTCACGACTTCCGCGGGAACCTCCCCCAACCCCTCCCGGTAGGCGAGCAGCTTCTTTCCGCTCATACGCAGGGGCTGCATGACCCGGTACGCCTTCGACGGGAATCTGGCCCTGGCCTTTCCCGTGCGGAGGTCGAACGCCACGATCTCGTTGCTCGCCGTGTCGGGCCCGTCGGTGAACTCGTTCTCTCTGCTGGGCAGAAACAGTGTGTCGCCGCTCACCACGGGCGTCTTGCAGGACTCCACCAGGCTGCGGCACTTCGTCTCGTACAGCCCGTCCTGCAGCGGAACCATGGCACGCATGGTGCCGCGTTCGTCGATCGAGATGAGATCCGTCTCCGTCGTGGCATCACTGCCACCCGCGGCGACGGCGATGACGACCGGGTCGGTGGAGACGACGAACACCGCCCCGACGCCCGCTGCCGCCTTGTAGGTCCACTTCGGCTCTCCGGTGAGCGGATCGACGCGCTGAACCCGCAACAGGGGATTCGCCGAATCTCCGCAGGCGACCACGGAGACAAGACCCCGGCCGCCGGCGAATCCGCGATCCCGGCATTCCGAGGCGGGATTGGACTTCCACAGAAGCTTTCCCGTATCGACGCTGAACCCCGCGGAACCGTTGATCCAGCCGGCGGCGACGACGCCGTGGCTGATGGCGACTCCCGCCGTGAAATAGGCGACGTCGTCGGCACCCGGGATGGCCTTCTGCCAGACCTTCTTTCCGCTGTCGACATCGAACACGGCCAACTGGTTACAGGGCTGGAGCTGCTTGTTCTGCCGCTGCCCCGGCTCGAACACGACCGCGGTCAGACCGTCGTCCGTGACATGGCGCGCGGCGGCACACACGACACCGGGGAGCGGGATTCTCCAGACCTGCTTGCCGCTGTCGGCCCGGTGGCCCACCACCTCCCGGTCCAGCGTCTTGGCGAACGTCCGCTCGGTCGCCCACGTTCCCGGCGACTGGGACACCTCACCTTTGCCCAGGCGCGGCGAGCCGATCTTGTACAGAAGTGCGCCCCGGGTATGGGCCGGCTGCTGCTCGACGGTCTCCCGCACTCCGCCCGTACCCGCTCCGGCCACGGGTTCGGCCTTGCCCGGCCGCGGGCCGCCGGCTTCCCCGTCCGGGCCCCACAGCAGCCAACCGCCGCCGCCCAGAGCCGCGATCAGGAGGACCGCGAGGCATGCGGCGAGGACGGTCCGGCGCCTGCCGCCGCGCTGCGGCGCCCGGGGCGGTGCCGGCATCGGGGTCTGCTCCGGCGGAGGCTGCTCCGCCGGGGGCTGCGGCTGGAATGCCGGGGGCGGGGGGCCGAAACTCAACTCGGGGCCTTTCAGTCGGTGGTGCGACGCCGGCGCCGGGTGTCGCGGATCACGGTGGCCGTGCCCGCGATCACCGCGACCAGGACGGCGGCGATGCCCAGCGCGTACGTCGCGTACCGCTCGTCGCGCTCATGGGCGGTCTCGGTCATGGCCAGATGGGCGGGCTCGGGGGCCGGCGGTCTGGCGGGGCCCGGGTCCGGGGTCGGGGACTCTCTGGGCGCCTCGTCCTCGGTCAGGGCGCGCACCGGGTCCACGACCCCCCAGCCGACGAAGTTGTCGTGGCCGTTGATGGAACGCTCCGCCGTCTGCTCGATCTGAGCGATGATCTGACGCGGAGTCCAGTCCGGGTGCTTGGCCTTGATGAGGGCCGCGACCCCGGAGACGTACGGGGCGGAGAAGCTGGTTCCGTTGTCGACGCACTGGCCGTTGCCGGGCACGGTCGAGACCATGTCGACACCGGGCGCGGCGACCCCGACGAAGGCGCCGGACTGGGAGAACTCCGCGCGCTCGTTGTTGCGGTCCGAGGACGCCACGGCCAGGACGCCGTCGAAAGCCGCCGGATAGGTGTTCTTCTGCTTGCCGTCGAGACCGCCGTTGCCGGCCGAGGCGACGACCAGGACGTCCTGCTCGATGGCCTTCCGCACCGCCAGCGCGAGCCTTGAGGTGGCGGCCAGCGGCTTGGTCGTGTCCTGCGAGATGTTGATGACGTCGGCGTTCTTGGCCAGCGCGTGCTCGATGGCCTCGGCCATCGTCTTGTCGTTGCCGCTGTTCTTCTCGTCGTTCTGCCGGATCGGGATGATCGTGGCCTCGGGGGCCAGGCCGACAAAGCCGGTGCCCGCGCGCGGGCGGGCCGCGATGATGCCCGCGACCTTGGTGCCGTGGCCGACCTCGTCGCCCGTGCCGTCGCCGCCCTTGGTGAGGAAGTCGCGGCCCGCCGAGGCGTCGACCGCGCCCCTCAGCTGGACGTTGACGTCGTCGACTCCGGTGTCGATGACCGCGACACGGACGCCCTTGCCCTTGGTGTCCTGCCAGAGTTCGTCGAGCAGTACGCGTTGCAGCGCCCAGGGGCGGCCCTCGATCTGCTTCTTCATCGGGAAGGTGCACTCCCCGCCGCCGTCGAGGCGGGGGCGCGCGGCGGTGTCCTGCGCGCTCGCCGCCGGCGCGGCCGCGAGCCCCGCCCCCGCCAGCGCGAGGCCTGTGGCGAGCAGGGCGGTCTTCTGGTTCAGCACGTGGGTCCTCTCCCCTGTGACACGGTGCGCTCTCCGGCGCGCTTACGAGCCCTGGGGCTGGCGGGCGCTGTTGGTGTCGAGGCGGGGACCCTTGGACAGGAACTCCGACCAGGTGATGGGGACGAGGGCGGGGAGCACCTTCTCGTATCCGAGCCGGATCTGCGCCTGGCTGGGCTCGGGGCGCCCGTCCTGCTGCTTCTCCTGGTCGCCCGCGCCGATGTCCGACGTGCCGGCGTCGCTGTCGCCGTTCGCCTGCACGGCGTACCTGAGTCCCGTGTCCGTCACCAGGAAGAGGGAGCCGTCGGGGCGGGTCTGGTTCCCCTGGACCTGCGTGTACAGCAGCCCGGTGCCGGGGGTCACATAGGTGCTGGTGCCGGTGGCGGTGATCTCGGCCGGGTACGTGGTACCGGCCCAGGTGCTCAGGGTCGTACGGCCCTTGTCGTCGACGTTGCGCAGCACGCTGCAGACCGTGTCCCGGCCTCCGCCGCCGCCCGCCGAGTTGACCTGTACGGCCCTGTGCTCGGGCCAGCTGAAGCCGCTCGCGAAGGTCTCGCCGTCGGGCCGGAAGTCCTGGAGGTCGACGTCGCGCGCCTTGCCCTCCATGTCCAGCTCCTTGGTGGCGGGAGAGGTGATGATCAGCCGCGCCGTGAACTCCGAGACCGGCTGGACCTTGCCGGGCAGCACGACGTAGTGCTGCGGCCCGGAACCGGTCTCGGTCCGCAGGACCATGCCGACCCTGTTCTCGTCCGCCGAGAGCTGGCCCTGGATACCGGCGTCCGACCCGACCGGGCCCGGGAGTTCGGGGAAGGCGACCGGGCTCCCGGTGTGCAGGGTGGCGAGCCAGTCGTCGGTGACGGACTGCGGCTCCCGGTCGCCGACGAGCGCGAGGGTCAGGGTCTCCCGCTCGGCCGGCGCACCGCCGATGGCGTACTTGGTGCCGGACGCGTCCACCAGGTAGCGCGCCCTGTCCTGCCCCTGGACGTAGAGGACCTGACCGCCCCGCAGCCGCTGGGTGCCGTCGACCCGGTCCGCCTCACGGTCGGCGAAGACGAAGGTGGCCTTCTGCACGGTCTTGCCCCGCCCGCCCGGCTGCTGGCAGACCGCCCAGCGCTTGGCCTTGCCGGCGTCCTTCTCCCCCGGCAGCCGGTCGGGGGCGTACGGGATGCCGAGGATCGGCCCGCGCGGTGGCTTGCCGGCGTCCAGGATGTCGTCGCTGACCTGGATGACCGCGAACTGCCTGGGATTGAGCAGCAGTCGGGCGGAGGCGAGGTTCAGTACGGGGTGGAGCAGGGTCTTCCTGTTCTTGCCCTTGCCCGTGCTGAGAACGACATAGCGGGTGGTCGAGTTCTTGCCGACGATCACTTTGGCGCCGGGTGCGGCCCAGTCCTTGGGCGCCTTGGGCTTGAACATGCCCCAGGCGCCGAAGCCGGCCACCACGAGCGTGGCGACGATCACGCCGGGGACGACGGCACGCAGTGCGCGCGGCGCTCCCTCTTCCGTGCCCGAGGGTGAGGGCTGTAGGAACGCGGCCACCGTGCGCTTCTTCGCAAAGGTGTACGCGTTGAGCTCATCCCGCCGTGATGCCATCAGTGTCTGTTTCTCCCCGCGCGGCCCCAATGGTGAGCACAGTCCCCGGGCCTTGGTGTCCGGACCGGCCCCTACTATGCCTGCTGACGGTCGGCGCGCGCGGGGCGGGTAGGGTGATCCCGCCGCCAAAGCCCTTGTCGTACGGGTTGATCGGGATGAATTCGGGCCTTGTGAACTATTGGGGCCTCTTGACTACGGGGGGTGCCTTCAGGGATGGCTACCGCGACGCGGACACGGACGCGGCCCACCGCACCGGCGACACCCCAGGGCCCCGCCGCGCCGCATCTGAAGGCGCGCCCCGGCCACTTCGGATCGTTCCGATTGCAACAGCTCGTCTTGATCGAGGCTGCCGCCGCGCTGCTTCTGGTGGCCTGGGTGCTCGATCCGTTGCTGTTGGTCCCGGCCGGTGTGCCGGCGGCCGTCCTCGTACTGCTGGCCGTCGTGCGGCGACACCAGCGCTCCCTGCCCGAATGGATCTCCACCGCCCTGGCGTTGCGCGCACGCCGCCGCCGGGCCGCCGGTTCGGGCGGGTCCGTCGTTCCCGCCGGTACGGAGCCGGGGCTCGCGCCGGTGGTGGAGTGCGACCCGGCGCTGCGTACGTACACCTTCAGCGACCGTGAGCGCAGGCCCGTCGGGATGATCGGCGACGGGACGTTCCTCACCGCCGTCGTGCAGGTGGAGACCGACGCGACCGCCCTGCGGCCGGACCGTGGCGCCCGGCCGTTGCCGGTCGGCCTGGTGCGGGACGTGCTGGAAGTCGACGGGATCGTGCTGGAGTCCGCCCAGATCGTCCAGCACACCCAGCCCGCGCCCGCGCCGCATCTGCCCGAGCAGTCGGTGGCCGCGCGCAACTACGCGCCGTTGCAGGCCCGGACGGGCTCGCCGGCGGTCCGGCTCACCTGGATCGCGCTCAAGCTCGACCCCGAGCTGTGCCCGGAGGCGGTGGCGGCGCGCGGCGGCGGTCTCGGCGGGGCGCAGCGCTGTGTGGTGCGTACGGCCGACCAGTTGGCGAGCCGGCTGACGGGCGCCGGGTTCCGGGCGACCGTACTGACCGAGCAGGAGCTGACCGCCGCGATCGCGACGTCCTCGTGCGCCAACCCGATGGCGATCACGCAGGCGGGCCGCACCGAGACGCAGGCCCGGCGGACCGAGGAGACCTCGCGTACGTGGCGGTGCGACGACCGCAGACATACGACGTACTGGGTGGCCCGCTGGCCGCAGTTGGGCAGCGGCGGTGCGCCGATGCCGCAGCTCGTCGCGCTGCTGACCTCGATTCCCGCGCTGGCCACGACCTTCAGCCTCACGCTGGGACGGGGTGA
Source organism: Streptomyces mabaensis (assembly GCF_053763515.1). NCBI lineage: Bacteria > Bacillati > Actinomycetota > Actinomycetes > Kitasatosporales > Streptomycetaceae > Streptomyces > Streptomyces mabaensis. Next base: position 194,563 of record NZ_JBSOPZ010000008.1, on the reverse strand, counting down.
CCGCCAGGAGGTGACGGTCACCGGGCATGTACGGATCACCGGCCGCAGCGACGAGGAGCTGGTGACCGCCCGCCACGAACTGGAGCGCACCGCGCGGGGCGTGAAGACGGGGCTGGTGCGGCTCGACCGCGAGCAGCTGCCCGCTGTGCTCGCCACACTGCCGCTCGGGGGTGCCCGCTGATGTCCGTACCGACACCGATCACGCCGGCGGGGAAGCCGCGCCTGGGGTTCGGGCTGATCGGCCCGCGCCGCGACCGGCACGCGGTCTCCGTCGACCAGCTGTCCGCCCTGGCGTTGCCCGTCGGCGACGACGGGGTGGTCATCGGCGTCGACGCGGAGGGCCGGCCGGGGGTGCTGGGCATCAACCGGCCGACGCCGTACGACATCACGCTGATCGGCGGGCTGTGGACCGCACAGGTGCTGGCGCTGCGCGCGGCGGCCACCGGTGCGCGGGTCGCCGTCGAGACGGGCCGCGCGCAGGCGTGGACCGGCCTCGCGCAGGCGGCGGGCGGCGGCCAGCCGTGCATCACGCTCCACGAGGTGGGCCGGGTGCCGCCCCAGGGCGCCTCGGCCGGCAGCCCGGTGCTCGTGGTGCGGGACTGCGGTATGCGGCCGCCGCGGGGGCGGGTGGTGGCCGGGCCCTGGCAGTCCGTCCTGACCTTGCTGCCGTATCTGAGCCCGGTGGCACCGCGGTTGCTGGAGCAGGCCGGTCTGGTCGGCATCCAGCGCGTCTCGCCCGACGAGGCCGCGCAGATCGGCCGCATCATGAGCCTGCCGCGGGTGGAGACCGACGCGCTGTCGACGCTGGCCGACGGGGTCACGCTGTGGTGCACGGCCCGTGACCGGCAGTTCGTGATGACGGAGGCGACCGATGCCGAGACCGGATTGTTGGGCGCCGCGCGCAGGATGGACTGAACAGCCCGCTTTCCGTAGGGAAATGTCGGAGAGTTGACCGTTTTGCCGCCCGATTCGCGCTGTTTGAGGGCGCCTTGAGAGCGCGTCGACGGTATGGAGTGACGCACGGGACAGCCGGTCTGGGTCCGCCGGGCCTGCCGGAGCGGTGCGGATGATGATTAGGCTGGGTCCGGGCGCCGCGTCAGAACCCGCGGGCGGGCAGCGGCGTCCCGAGGGGGAGAGCCGGGCGGATCGGACGCAGGATCGGTCGCCCCCACCCACGACGGCACAAGGGTGCTCGACCACACCAGGAGGCAAAGTGAACGGCGATCGGAACGAGATCCGTGGGGGTTGGAACACCCCCGCCGACGATCAGTCCGACGCGGATCCCGCCGAGATGACGGGTGAGTTCACCATCGACTACACCCCGCCGGCCTGGTACACGCAGAACGCCTCGGGCGGCGGGCAGGACGGTACGGGCGCGCACACGCCGCCCCCGCCGGCCGGCCGGCCGGTGGCGATCCCCGGCCTCCCGCCGGCGGGAGGCTTCCAGCCCGCCCCCGACCGGGCGCCCGAGGGCGACCTGGAGAGCGGCGCGACGATGCGGTTCTCGCCGGCGGCGCTGCGGCGGGAGGTAACCGAAGGCACGCAGCCGGCCCCGGCCGCGGAAGCGAGCCAGCCCTCGCCGACCGAGGCCGGGCCCGCTCCGACCGCTGAGCCTGCGTCTGCGCCTGCCCCTGCGGCCTTCCTCTTGCCGGAAGCCGCGCCCGCCTCGCAGGCCGAACAGGGAACAGCTCCGGCGGGCGGACCCGCACCGCTCCCGGCCGCGGAAGCGAGCCAGCCCTCGCCGGCCGAGGCCGGTCCGGCCCAGACCGCTGACAACGCGCCGGTGGACGCGCCCGGCGCGGCCTCGCCGGCCGAGCAGGGGTCAGCTCCGGTGGGCGGACCCACGCCACTCCCGGCCGCGGAAGCGAGCCAGACCTCGTCGGCCGAGGCCGGGACGGCTCCGACCGCTGAGAACGCGCCGGTGGACGCGCCCGGCGCGGCCTCACCGTCCGAGGCGGGGCCGGCTCCGACCGGGCACACTGCCTCCGCAGGAGCGGGCGCCCCTGCGTCCTTCCTCTTGCCGGAAGCCGCGCCTGACTCGCGGGCCGAGCAGGGGTCAGCTCAGCTGGGCGGACCCGCGCCGCTCCCGGCCGCGGAAGCGGGCCAGCCCTCGCCGACCGAGGCCGGAACGGCGCCGACCGCTGAGAACCCGCCGGTGGACGCGCCCGGCTCGGCCTCGCCGACCGAGTCGGCGGCTCCGTCCGCTGGGTCTGCCTCCGGGCCGGTGTCGGAGCACGGAGCCGCACCGGTGGCGGAGCGTGCTGCGGAGTCGGACACCGAGGCCGCCGATGGCGGCGACGAGGGCGTGCGCGTGGCCGCTGTCGCGCCGGATGCGGCGGACGACGGTGGCCGGGACGAGGACGAGGTACGGACGGCGGCAGAGCTCGGCGAATCCGCCGACGAGCCGTCCGACGCCGTCCCCGCCGACGAACCGCAGGACGCCATCCCGAGCGACGCCCGGCCCGCCACGGCACAGCCGTGGTCGCCGCCGGTCCAGCAGGGCGAACTCCCGCCGCTGCCGCCCGCCTTCCAGCCGGCAGGCAATCCGCAGCCCGCGGCACCCACGGACGCGCCGCAGTGGCCGGCGCCTGCGGCCGGGCAGCAGCCCCCGGCGGCACCCGCTGCCCAAGCACACGGCGGCTACGGGTTCCCGCCCGCTCCTCAGGACGGGTACGGATTCCCCCGGCCCGCCGCAGCCCCGGCGCCGCAGGACGGCAACACCTTCACCCCACAGGGCCAACCACAGCCCGCCCCGCCGCACCAGAGTCCAGCACCCACCCCCGCGCCCCAGGCCGGCTACGGCTTCCCACAGACCGGGCCCAACAACCCCGCCCCGCAGGACCAGGTGCCCTCCCCCGGCCCGCAGACCGGCCCCAACGCCCCGGCTCCGCAGGACGGGTACGGATTCCCCCAGCCCGCCGCGGCCCCGGCGCCGCAGGACGGCAACACCTTCACCCCACAGGGCCAACCGCAGCCCACCGCCCCGCCGCACCAGAGTCCAGCACCCACCCCCGCCCCGCAGGCCCAGCAGAGCCAGGCACCCATCCCCGCGCCGCGCGGCAGCTACGGCTTCCCGCCCGCCGGCGCCAACGCCCCGGCTCCGCAGGACCAGGTGCCCTCCCCCGGCCCGCAGGGCGGGTACGGGTTCCCGCAGGCCGGGGGCGGGGGCAACCCGTCCCAGCCGCAGGCCAACCCGCCCGCGCCCCAAGCGCAAGCGCAAGCGCACGGCGGTCCCGCGAGCCAGCCGCTGCCCGGCGCCGCGTCCGCGCCCCCGCCGGCCGCGCCCTGGCCCCAGCACCCCGGCCAGCAGGCGCCGGCGGCGCCGCCCGCCGGGCCCGCCGATCCGCGTTCCGGTGCCGCATGGCCGACTCCCGTCGCCCATGACCAGCGGCAGCGTTCCGTGCCGGGCGCCCCGCTCGGGTACACCGCCGCCGTGGAGCTGTCCTCGGACCGGCTGCTGCGCAACAAGCAGAAGCCCAAGAGCAGCCGGAACCCCTCCGGCGCCGCCGCCCGCTTCAAGCTCGGCGGCAAGAAGGAGGAGGCCGAGCGGCAGCGCAAGCTGGAGCTGATCCGTACGCCCGTGCTGTCCTGCTACCGGATCGCGGTCATCAGCCTCAAGGGCGGCGTCGGCAAGACCACGACGACCACCGCCCTCGGCGCGACCCTGGCCACCGAGCGGCAGGACAAGATCCTCGCCATCGACGCCAACCCGGACGCCGGTACCCTCGGCCGCCGCGTGCGCCGCGAGACCGGGGCCACCATCCGTGACCTGGTCCAGGCGATCCCGTACCTCAACAGCTACATGGACATCCGCCGGTTCACCTCGCAGGCGCCCTCCGGTCTGGAAATCATCGCCAACGACGTGGACCCGGCCGTCTCCACGACCTTCAACGACGAGGACTACCGGCGCGCGATCGACGTCCTGGGCAAGCAGTACCCGATCATCCTCACCGACTCCGGCACCGGTCTGCTCTACAGCGCCATGCGCGGCGTGCTGGACCTCGCCGACCAGCTGATCATCATTTCAACGCCCTCGGTGGACGGCGCGAGCAGCGCGAGCACCACCCTCGACTGGCTCTCCGCGCACGGCTACGCCGACCTCGTCTCGCGCTCTCTCACGGTCATCTCCGGTGTCCGCGAGACCGGCAAGATGATCAAGGTCGACGACATCGTGCAGCACTTCGAGACCCGCTGCCGCGGTGTGGTCGTCATCCCCTTCGACGAACACCTGTCGGCCGGCGCCGAGGTGGACCTCGACATGATGCGGCCGAAGACGCGGGAGGCGTACTTCAACCTCTCCGCGCTGGTCGCCGAGGACTTCGTTCGCGCCCAGCAGCAGCAGGGGCTGTGGACGGCCAACGGCAACCCGCCGCCGCACCTCGCCCCGCCGATGCCCGGCGCCGGCGGCCCGCAGGGCTACCCGGCCCCGCCGCAGCAGCAGCCGTACCCGCCCCAGCAGCAGCCCCAGCAGCCGTACGGCGGTCAGCAGCCCCCCGCCCAGCCGTACCCGCCGCAGCAGCAACCCCAGCCGCAGCCCGGCTGGCCGCAGCAGCCGCCCCAGCAGTAGCGGCGGCAGCCGGGGCCACCAGCCACCGGAGCCCAGCAGCAACGAGGGCTCGCACCGTACACACGGTGCGAGCCCTCAACTGCTGTCCGGCGGAAGCTACTTTGCGTCGTACGCCTCGATCAGCTCCCGCGAGCGCTTCACGTCGTCCGCGATCGCCTCCAGCAGCGACTCGATCGAGTCGAACTTCTCCTGGCCCCGCACATAGGCGAGGAAGTCCACGGCGACATGCAGCCCGTACAGGTCGAGACCGACCCGGTCGATCGCGTACGCCTCCACGGTCCGCTCCGTGCCGTCGAACTGCGGGTTCGTACCGACCGAGATCGCCGCCGGCATCCGCTCGCCCGCCGCCGTCAGCCAGCCCGCGTACACGCCGTCCGCCGGAATCGCGGTGTGCGGCAGCGTCTCGACATTGGCCGTGGGGTAGCCCAGTTCGCGGCCGCGCTGCGCGCCGCGCACCACGACGCCCTCGACGCGGTGCGGACGGCCCAGGATCTCGGCCGCGCCCGTGACATCGCCCTCGCCGACCAGCCGCCGCGTCAGCGTGGAGGAGAACGGCTCGCCGCCACCCGCCTCGCCGCGCACGTACAGGTCGACGACCTCGACCTCGTAGTCGTACGTCGCCCCGAGCTCGGACAGGAACGCCACATTGCCCGCGGCCCGGTGCCCGAAACGGAAGTTGGGGCCCTCGATGACCGCCCGCGCGTGCAGCTTGTCGACGAGGACCTTCGCGATGAAGTCGGCCGGCGACAGCTGCGAGAACTCGGCGGTGAAGGGGAGGATCAGCAACGCGTCCACCCCCAGCTCGGCCATCAGCTCCGCGCGCCGGTGGTGCGGTGCCAGCAGCGGCGGGTGGCTGCCGGGGCGTACGACCTCGCTCGGGTGCGGGTCGAACGTGACCACGACCGACGGCAGGCCGAGCTCGTGGGCACGGGCGACCGCCCGCCCGATGATCAGCTGGTGACCTCGGTGTACGCCGTCGTAGGAGCCGATGGTGACGACGCTGCGTCCCCAGTCCTGGGGGATGTCCTCCAAGCCACGCCAGCGCTGCACTGTGACCGCTCCTCGCCCGAACCCGTGTGGTGATTGCCCATTACGCAGGTCTAAGACTGCCATGCTCGCGGACGCCGGCCCGCATCGGGCCAGGGGTCCCGGAGACGAACGCGCCCCCTTGTGCACCCTTGGTTCACTCCGAGCGCCTGCCCGAAGGGGTGAATGCAGGGGGTGGAATGGACAGACATCCGGCGAGGGGGATCGTGGGGGGGGGGGGGGGGGGGGGGGGGGGGGGGGGAGAAAAACCAACAAAACGCAAAAACAAAAAAGACCAGTAAAACGCGGAAGGACACCAAACAAAAAAAAAAAGGGGGGGGGGAGGGGGGGGGGGGGGGGGAACACCCCTTGGGTGGGGGGGGTTGGGGGGGGGGGGTACGGAGAACCCCCCCGCCCCCCCGCTCCACGGAAGTCGCACCGGCCCGACGCGCTCAGGCCGGCGCGACGCACTCAGGCGAAGACCGCGAGGCTCTTCGCCTTGCCGCCCTTGTTCTCGACCAGGGCGAGCAGCCGCCCCTCGGCGCCGAAGACGGCGACGGGCCCGGCCGCGTACTCGTCGGGCATCTCCAGGCGCACGCCGTTCATCAGCAGCCTGGCCCGCTTCTCGTCCACGTCCCAGCGCGGGAAGGCGGCAGCGGCGGCCTCGGCGATCGGCATGACGGTCAGCTCCTGCTGGAGCTGGTCGAGCGTCCTGGCCCGGTCGATCTTGTACGGACCGACCCGGGTGCGCCGCAGCGCGGTCAGGTGCCCGCCGGTGCCCAGGTCCGCGCCGAGGTCGCGGGCGAGGGCGCGGATGTACGTACCGGAGGAGCAGACGACCGAGACGACGAGGTCGACGACGGGCGTCCCGTCCTCCGCGACCGCCTCACGCATGTCGTACACCTGGAACGAGGACACGGTCACCGGGCGGGCCGGGATCTCGAACTCCTCGCCCTCACGGGCGCGCTTGTAGGAACGCACGCCGTTGATCTTGATGGCGCTGACCTTTGACGGGACCTGCATGATGGTGCCGGTCAGCTTGGCGATGCCGGCGTCGACGGCGTCCCGGGTGACTCCGGAGGCGTCGGTGGAGCCGGTGATCTCGCCCTCGGCGTCGTCCGTGACGGTGGTCTGGCCGAGCCGGACCGTACCGAGGTACTCCTTCTCGGTCAGCGCGAGGTGACCGAGCAGCTTGGTGGCCTTCTCGACACCGAGGACGAGCACGCCCGTCGCCATCGGGTCGAGGGTGCCCGCGTGGCCGACGCGCCGGGTCCTGGCGATCCCGCGCATCTTGGCGACGACGTCGTGCGAAGTGAAACCGGACGGCTTGTCGACAATGACAAGGCCGTCCGGAGTCCGGTTCTGCTGGTTCTGCTGGCTCATTCCGCGGCTTCGTCCTCGCCCGGCTTGCGGTAGGGGTCGGCCTCGCCGGCGTACGCGGCGCCCGAGGACGCCTCACGCACCGCGGCGTCCGAGGCCCGCGCCTTGTCCAGCAGGTCCTCGATGGTCCGCGCGTTCTCCGGCAGCGCGTCCGCCACGAAGGCCAGGGTCGGCGTGAACTTCGTCCCCGCCGCCGCGCCGACCGCCGACCGGAGAATGCCCTTGGCGCTCTCCAGCCCCGCCGCCGCGCTCGCCCGCTCCTCGTCGTCACCGTAGACCGTGTAGAAGACCGTGGCCTCCCGCAGGTCGCCGGTGACCCGGGTGTCCGTGATCGTCACGTGCGTACCGAGCCGCGGATCCTTGATGCCGCGCTGCAGCTTCTCCGCGACCACCTCCCGGATGAGGTCCGCCAGCTTCTTCGCCCGCGCATTGTCGGCCACTGGTCCGTCTCCTTCTTTCCTTGCACATTCAGTCTTCGTCGCCGTGCAGCCGCCGTCGCACCGACAGCAGCTCCACTTCGGGCCGGGCGGCGACCATGCGCTCGCACCGGTCCAGTACTTCCGTCAGATGCCCCGTGTCCCCCGACACCACCGCCAGGCCGATCCTGGCCCTGCGGTGGAGGTCCTGGTCGCCGACCTCGGCCACGCTCACCGCGTACTTGCGCTGGAGCTCGGCGACGATCGGCCGGACGACGGAGCGTTTCTCCTTCAACGACCGTACGTCGCCGAGGAGCAGATCGAAGGACAGTGTCCCCACATACATGCAGATCCGGATGTCCCGCCGGTACGGGTTCGAGGGCCCTGCTCAGCCGTGGCAGGGACACCAGAACCGTACACGCAACGGCCGGGGCCGCTCGACGGAAATATGATCCGCCGACCGGCCCCGACTGACGCTGTACAGGTCTCGCTGCGCGGACTAGCCGCGCGGCTTCTCCCGCATCTCGTACGTCGCGATGACGTCGTCGACCTTGATGTCGTTGAAGTTGCCGAGGTTGATACCGCCCTCGAACCCTTCGCGGATCTCGGTGACGTCGTCCTTGAAGCGACGCAGACCCTGGATGTTGAGGTCCTCCGCGACAACCTTGCCGTCGCGGATGAGACGCGCCTTGGTGTTGCGCTTGACCTCGCCGGAGCGGATGAGAACACCCGCGATGTTGCCCAGCTTGGACGAGCGGAAGACCTCGCGGATCTCCGCCGTACCGAGCTCGACCTCTTCGTACTCCGGCTTGAGCATGCCCTTGAGGGCCGCCTCGATCTCCTCGATGGCCTGGTAGATCACCGAGTAGTACCGGACGTCGACACCCTCGCGCTCCGCCATCTGCGCGGCACGGCCGGCCGCACGGACGTTGAAGCCGATGACGATGGCGTCGGAGCCCATCGCCAGGTCGATGTCGGACTCGGTGACCGCACCCACACCGCGGTGCAGGACCCGGATCTCCACCTCTTCGCCGACGTCGAGCTGGAGCAGCGAGGACTCGAGAGCCTCCACCGAACCGGACGCGTCGCCCTTGATGATGATGTTGAGATCCTGGACCAGACCGGCCTTGAGCACCTTGTCGAGGTCCTCGAGGGACACCCGGCGGGTGCGCTTGGCGAAGGCGGCGTTGCGCTCACGCGCGGCGCGCTTCTCGGCGATCTGGCGGGCCGTACGGTCCTCGTCGACGACCAGGAAGTTGTCGCCGGCGCCGGGGACATTGGTGAGACCCAGGACCAGGACGGGGGTCGACGGACCCGCTTCCTCGAGGTGGTTGCCGTTGTCGTCGAGCATCGCCCGGACACGGCCGTACGCGTCACCGGCGACCATCGTGTCACCGACGCGGAGCGTTCCGCGCTGGACGAGCACGGTGGCGACGGCGCCGCGGCCGCGGTCGAGGTGGGCCTCGATCGCAATACCCTGCGCGTCCATCTCCGCGTTGGCGCGGAGGTCGAGCGAGGCGTCCGCGGTGAGGACCACGGCCTCCAGCAGGCTGTCGATGTGCAGACCCTGCTTGGCAGAGATGTCGACGAACATGGTGTCGCCGCCGTACTCCTCGGCCACCAGACCGAACTCGGTCAGCTGGCCGCGCACCTTCGTCGGGTCCGCGCCCTCGACGTCGATCTTGTTGACCGCGACGACGATCGGGACACCCGCGGCCTTGGCGTGGTTGAGCGCCTCGACCGTCTGCGGCATGACACCGTCGTTGGCCGCGACCACCAGGATCGCGATGTCGGTGGACTTGGCACCACGGGCACGCATGGCGGTGAACGCCTCGTGACCCGGGGTGTCGATGAAGGTGATCCTGCGGTCTTCACCGTTGACCTCGGTGCCGACCTGGTACGCACCGATGTGCTGCGTGATGCCGCCCGCCTCGCCCGCGATGACGTTCGTCTTGCGGATGGCGTCCAGCAGCCGGGTCTTACCGTGGTCGACGTGACCCATGACGGTCACGACCGGCGGACGGGAGACGAGCATCTCCTCGCCGCCCTCGTCCTCGCCGAACTCGATGTCGAAGGACTCGAGCAGCTCGCGGTCCTCCTCCTCCGGGCTGACGACCTCGACGACGTAGTTCATCTCGTCGGCCAGCAGCTGGAGGGTCTCGTCGGAGACGGACTGCGTGGCAGTGACCATCTCGCCGAGGTTCATCATCACGGCGACGAGCGACGCCGGGTTGGCGTTGATCTTCTCCGCGAAGTCGGTGAGGGACGCACCGCGCGACAGGCGGACGGTCTGTCCGTTGCCGCGAGGCAGCATCACGCCGCCGACGGACGGGGCCTGCATGGCCTCGTACTCCTGGCGCCTCTGCCGCTTCGACTTACGGCCACGACGGGCCGGACCGCCGGGACGGCCGAACGCACCCTGCGTGCCACCACGGCCACCGGGGCCGCCGGGACGGCCACCGAAACCGGGACGACCGCCGAAGCCGCCGCCACCACCGGGGGCGCCGCCACCGGGACGACCGCCGAAGCCGCCGCCACCACCAGGACGACCGCCGCCACCGGGACCGGCCGGACGGCCGGCGAAGCCGCCGCCCGCGGGACGGCCGGCGCCACCGGGACGGCCTGCGCCGCCGCCGGGACCACGGCCACCGCCGCCGGGACCGCCACCAGGACGGGGACCGGCAGCCGGGCGCTGCGGCATCATGCCCGGGTTCGGGCGGTTACCGGGGGCACCACCGGGGCCGCCGGGGCCCGGACGGGCACCCTGCGGACGGGGCATGCCACCGGGGGTGGGACGGGCGCCGCCCTGACCCTGGGGGCGCGGAGCGCCACCGGGACCACCCTGCGGACGCGGGCCGCCGGGACGGTCCTGACCGCCGCCGGGGCGGGGGGCACCGCCGGGACGGGGCGCCTGGGGGCGCGCCATGCCGGTGGAGCCACCCGAGGTGAACGGGTTGTTGCCGGGACGGGGACCCGCGGGACGGGCACCGCCCGGACGCGGGGCCTGAGCGCCACCGGGTCGTGCCGGACGCTCGCCACCGGGACGCGGGGCACCCGCGGGGCGGGCACCGCCCTGGCCGGGAGCGGACGGACGCGACGCGGCGGGACGCGGGGCGTCCTGACGCGGGCCGGGGGCGGCAGCGCCACCGGAACGCGGCGCGGCGGGAGCCGCCGGCGGCGCGGTGAACTCGGGGGCAGCCGGAGCCGGAGCCGCCGGAGCGGGCTTCGGGGCCGGAGCCTTGGGACCGGGACGCGGGCCGGGGGCGGCCGGAGTCACCGGGGTGCTGCTCGCGGGGGCCTCGGCGGCGGCCGGCTTGGGGGCCGGGGCGCCGGGCTTCGGGGCAGCAGGACGGGCCGCCGCGGCCGGGGAGGGCGCGGACGGCTTGGCAGGCGTCGCCTTACGAGGCGCGCCGGGCTTGGCAGCGGTCTTGCCGGCGTTGCCGCCGGGCCCCTGCAAAGCGTCAGTCAACTTGCGTACTACCGGCGCCTCGATCGTCGAGGATGCCGAACGGACGAATTCACCGAGTTCTTGGAGCTTGGCCATGACGACCTTGCTCTCCACCCCGAACTCCTTGGCGAGCTCGTATACCCGGACCTTAGCCACTTCGCTCCTTTTAGGTCCGGGTTACGCCGGACCGTCGCTACTTCATGGGCGTACTCATCGCGTACTCATCGAGTGCTCATCGCAATCTCGACCTACTTCCAACTCGCGAGGTACCTGACCGCACGGGGTTCCGTGCCGTACTTCTTCTTACGGTGTCGCCTTCTCTGCGACTGTCTGCTCGACTGCTCGGCGTACGTCCGCGGTATCGAGCGCCTCCCGGACCCTGAAGGCCCGGGTGAACGCCCGGCGGCGGACCGCCAGGTCGAGACAGACCAGGGCGGGGTGCAGATACGCACCCCGGCCGGGCAGCGTACCGCGAGGATCCAGGACGCATTCGCCCTCGACCGCCACGATGCGCAGCAGATCGCTCTTGGCCGCTCGCTCCCGGCATCCCACGCAGGTTCGCTCAGGGCATGCGCGGGCATGCGTCCGGCCAGACACGCTTAAGTCTACCTCCCCGCACCGACCTCACCCCTTGGGGGCAAAAATCGAACGGATGTTGTCGAAATCCCTTCGGAACCCCAGCGGGATCCCGGCCGGATTTATTCCCCGACCGGGCTCCGTGCCCGGTCGGGGCCCGTCAGTCCCGGTCCGGCGCCCGGTCGGCGGGCTGGTCCGCCGCCTGCTCGGTGTCCGGGCGGATGTCGATCCGCCAGCCGGTCAGCCGGGCGGCGAGGCGGGCGTTCTGCCCCTCCTTGCCGATGGCGAGCGACAGCTGGTAGTCGGGGACCGTCACCCGCGCGGAACGCGAGGCCATGTCCACGATCTCGACCTTGCTGACCCGGGCCGGGGACAGCGCGTGCGCGACCATCTCCGCCGGGTCGTCCGACCAGTCCACGATGTCGATCTTCTCGCCGTGCAGCTCGGCCATGACCGCGCGCACCCGGCCGCCCATCGGGCCGATGCAGGCGCCCTTCGGGTTGAGCCCCGACCGCGTGGAACGCACCGCGATCTTCGTACGGTGGCCGGCCTCGCGGGCGATCGCCTCGATGACCACGGAACCGTCCGCGATCTCCGGGACCTCCATCGCGAAGAGCTTCTTCACCAGGTTGGGGTGCGTCCGCGAGAGCGTGACGGACGGACCGCGGACCCCCTTGGCCACCCGGACGACATACGTACGCAGCCGCAGGCCGTGCTTGTACTCCTCGCCCGGAACCTGCTCCTGCACCGGAAGCATGGCTTCCATCTTGCCGATGTCGACCAGGACGTTCTTCGGGTCCTTGCCCTGCTGGACGACCCCGGTGACGACGTCGCCCTCACGGCCGGCGAACTCACCGAAAGTGATCTCGTCCTCCGCGTCACGCAGACGCTGGAGGATGACCTGCTTCGCGGTGGTCGCGGCGATCCGGCCGAAGCCGGTCGGGGTGTCGTCGAACTCCTGGGCCTCCTGGCCCTCTTCGAGGTCGGCCGGGTCCTCCTTCGCCCACACGACCACGTGGCCGTTGGTGCGGTCCAGCTCGACGCGGGCGCGGCGGTGGCTTCCCTCGGTGCGGTGGTACGCGATGAGGAGGGCCGACTCGATCGCCTCGACCAGCAGGTCGAAGGAAATCTCCTTCTCCCGGACCAGACCCCGCAGGGCACTCATGTCGATGTCCACGGCTACGCCTCCTCTTCCTTCTTGTCCTTGCGGCTGAACTCGATCTCGACACGCGCCTTGACGATCTCGGCGAAGGTGACGCGGCGGGCGGTGGGCTTGCGCCCCTTCACGCCCGGAACCTCAAGGTCGAGCCCCTCGTCGTCCACCTGGAGGATGCGTGCGACCAGCTCGCCGCCCTCGTGCAGGGTCAGCCTGGCCAGCCGGCCGGTGGCCCGTACGTAGTGGCGGTGCTCGGTCAGCGGGCGGTCCGCGCCCGGCGAGCTGACTTCGAGGACGTACTCGTCCTCGCCCATGGCGTCCGTCTCGTCCAGCTTCTCGGAGACGGCCCGGCTCAGCTCCGCACAGGCGTCCAGCTCCACGCCCTCGTCGGAATCCACGATGATCCGCAGCATCCGCCGCTTGCCCGCCCGCGACAGCTCGATGTCCTCGAGGTCCAGCTCCTTGGCGGCGACAAGCGGTTCCAGCAGTTCGCGCAGCCTCTCGCTTGGGGGGGTCGTACTCATCCGGGTGACTCCTCGGCCGCGTGTGCTGTTGTGGGATCGTCGCGTGTCAGGTCAAAGGGTATCCGGTCCCGGAGGGTGTTGCCGTCCGCCCTGTTCCCGGCGGCCACAGGTACGGTGATCAAGGGCTCACGGCCCCTGATCACCCCCCGCACACCCCCACGCACCTCACGAGGACGTCCACCGTGCCGTTCACCCTGCGCAGAAGCAGACGGAGCCTGCTGGCCGGTGCCGCCGGCGCGGCGGGCGCCGCGCTGCTCGCCGGCTGTTCCGACCGTGCCCCCAGCGACGACGGCGGCGCGTCCGAGCGCGCGCGGCTCTCCGCCGAACAACGACTGCGAGAGCGCGCCGCGCGGGACAGCACGCAGTTGCTCGCGCAGTACGACGCCACGGCCGCGGCGCACCCGGCCCTGGCGGCCCGGCTGGCCCCCCTGCGGGCGCAAGTGGCGGCCCACGCGGGGTCGTTCGGCGCGACACGGAAGGGGGCACAGCCCCCGACGGCCACGCCTGGCCCGGCAGCGGCGGGCCCAAGCACCGGCCCGCAGGTCACGAGTCCGGCCGCGCCGGCACCCGGCGCACCCGCGCCCCCCGCCGAGCCGGGGCAGGCGCTCGCCGCGCTCGCCGCGGCCGAGCGGCGGATCGCCGACGCGCGGGCCGCCGCGCTGCTCGGGGCGCCCGGCGAGCTCGCCCGGCTACTGGCCTCCGTCGCCGCCGCGGGAGCCGTACACGCCTACCTGCTCACGACAGGAGAGCCGAAGTGAGTGCAGAGCGAGAGGCCCTGGACGCCGTACAGGCCGCGCTGGCCGCCGAGCACGCAGCCGTCTACGGCTACGGGGTCGTCGGCGCCCGGGCAGCCGAAGCGCGCCGGCCCGAGGCCCGGGCGGCGTACGACGCGCACCGCGCCCGGCGCGACGCCCTGGCGCGCACCGCCCGCGACCTGGGCGGCAAGCCCGCGCCCTCGGCCGCCGCGTACGCCCTCCCGTTCGCGGTGGCCGACGCGGCCGCCGCCGTGCGGCTGGCCGCCGAGATCGAGGACCGGGTCGCCGGGGTCTACTCCGACCTCGTACGGGCCACCGATGGCCCGCTGCGCCGCCAGGCCGCCGACGCCCTGCGCGAGGCCGCGGTCCGGGCCGTGCGCTGGCGCGGCACTGGCGTAGCCTTCCCAGGGCTCGCCGAACGAGCGGAAGCACCAGAAACCACCTGAAGCAGCATGAAAGGGACCACGCACGCATGGCTTTCGAACCGCCGGAGCGGCTTGTACGGGCGCTCGGCGAGACGCTCGGGGACCCCGCCGGTGACTGGCTGGAGCACCTGCCCGGCCTCACCCAGGAGGCGTTGTCCCGGCGCGAGTTGAAGGCCCGGCGGGTGGCGCTTCCGGGCGGCCGGAGCAGCCTCGTCGTCCTGGTGCAGTACGCCGACGGCACCCCCGCGACGCTGAAGCTCGCCCCGCCCGCCGCCCGGCCGGATCTGGAGCTGGCAGCCCTCGCGCACTGGGGCGGATTCGGCGCCGTACGGGCACTGGACACCCGGGCCGACGACGGCGCGCTCCTGCTGGAGCGGCTGCAGCCCGACGTCTCGCTGCGGTCGCTGCCCGAGGCGAAGGCCCTGCTGGAGGCGGCGGGAACGATTCGGCGGCTCTGGGTCGAGCCGCCCCCCGCGCACCGGTTCGAGACGGTCGCCGAGCGCACGGCCCGCCAGGCCGCCGCCCTGAAGGACGCCCCCGCCGAGGCCCAGCCCCTCGCCTCCCAGGCGCTGGCCGCCCGCGAGGAACTCACCGCCCTGCCGCCGGAAGAACTACTGCTGCACGGCAACTTCCGGCAGGGCAAGGTGCTGGCCGGTGAACGCGCGCCCTGGCTGACGGTCGGCCCCGAGCCCCTGGTCGGCGAACGCGCGTACGACCTCGCACGGCTGGTCCGCGACCGCCTGGAGGACCTGGTCGCCACAGCGGGCGGCGCCTCGGCCGCCCGCCGCCGGATCAACAAGCTCGCCGACGCGCTGGACGTGGACCGCGAGCGGCTGCGCGGCTGGACGCTGTTCCGCGCGGTCGAGTCGGGCGTACGAGCGGGTGGCGCGGGCCGGCACCAGGACGCGGAGCTGCTGCTGGAGTTCGCGGGCTGGCTGTAGGTCCTGTCCGGAGGGTCGATCCGGCGCAAATACGGGCATACCGTAGGCGTAACACCCGGCTCGGACACCAGGGGGCCGTGATGATCGAAGATCTGTTGGCGGCAGGAGTGGCGGCGGGCTCGGCCGTCGTGCTGTACGCGGCCGCGGCGGCCAGGGTCGTCAAGCAGTACGAACGGGGCGTGGTGCTCCGCTTCGGCCGGCTGCGCAGCGGCATCCGGCAGCCGGGATTCACCATGATCGTGCCGTTTGTGGACCGGCTGCACAAAGTCAACATGCAGATCGTGACGATGCCCGTGCCCGCGCAGGACGGCATCACCCGCGACAACGTCACCGTCCGGGTCGACGCGGTGATCTACTTCAAGGTCGTCGACGCGGCCAACGCGCTCATCAGGGTCGAGGACTACCGCTTCGCCGTCTCCCAGATGGCCCAGACCTCGCTCCGCTCGATCATCGGCAAGAGCGACCTGGACGACCTCCTGTCCAACCGGGAGAAGCTCAACCAGGGCCTGGAGCTCATGATCGACAGCCCGGCCGTCGAGTGGGGCGTGACCATCGACCGCGTCGAGATCAAGGACGTCTCGCTCCCGGAGACCATGAAGCGCTCCATGGCCCGGCAGGCCGAGGCGGACCGGGAGCGCCGGGCGCGCGTCATCAACGCCGACGCCGAACTCCAGGCGTCCAAGAAGCTCGCGGAGGCGGCCGGGGTCATGGCGGAGCAGCCCGCCGCGCTGCAACTGCGGCTGCTCCAGACGGTGGTGGCCGTGGCCGCGGAGAAGAACTCCACCCTCGTACTGCCGTTCCCGGTCGAGCTGCTGCGCTTCCTGGAGCGGGCGGCGGCGCAGCAGCCCGGGGAAGCGAAGGTGCCGCCGGTCGAGCCGGCGAAAACGAAGCCGGCGCTGGACGGCCACCAGCCCCCGGGCGCGGAGGCTGCGCCCGAGCCGGACGCGTGGCGCCTCCCGGGCACGGATGCCGTCTGACCCGGGGCCGGGTGCGTTGTGGTGCCGGGGGCCGGGGCCTCCGGGAGCGGCGTCCGGGACTGTACGATTTACGGCGCGTTCAGCGGGGGTGAATCCGGTGCCCAGGGCCGCGCGCCACAAATCGCACTTCTACGTCCCGGACACCGCTCCCTCCGACCCCGACCCCCTCCCGCCGTCACCCCGCCGCCCACCGCCGCTGGTGGCTCCACGGGAGGGGGCGGGACGCGCAGGGGTGCTGTTCTGGACGTAGAAGTGCGATTTGTGGCGCGGACCCCCGCCCAACTTCTCGCCGCTGCCGAGGCGCCGTAAATCGTACAGTCCAGAACGGCACCCCGGAGCGGCCCGCCCCCGGCACACCGCCCCCGGGCGCGAGAAGGCAACCGGTACCCCGCGACAGCCAGGGCGCCCCGCACCCCGGAGCGGCCCGCCCCCGGCACCCCCGCCCCCGGGCGCGCAAAGGCACCGGCAAGCCGCAACCGCCAGAAAACCCCGCTACGCGGTGACGCGAGCAATCGCCTCCGCCACTGTCAGCTCCTCGCGCTCCCCCGTGCGGCGGTCCTTCAGCTCCACCACACCCTCGGCAGAGCGCCGCCCCGCGACCAGGATCTTCGGCACACCGATCAGCTCCGCATCGGTGAACTTCACGCCCGGCGAGACCCCGGCCCGGTCGTCGACCAGGACGCGCGCACCCGCGGCAGCCAGCTTCCCGGACACCTCCAGCGCCAGCTCGGTCTGCAGCGCCTTGCCCGCCGCCACCACATGCACATCCGCCGGGGCGACCTCCGCGGGCCAGCACAGGCCCTGCTCGTCCGCCGTCTGCTCGGCGAGGGCCGCCACCGCGCGGGAGACACCGATGCCGTACGAACCCATCGTCACCCGGACCGGCTTGCCCTGCTGGCCCAGCACGTCGAGCTCGAACGTGTCGGCGTACTTGCGGCCCAGCTGGAAGATGTGACCGATCTCGATCGCCCGGTCCAGCCTGAGGCCCGCGCCGCAGGACGGGCACGGGTCGCCCGCCTCCACGACGACCACGTCGAGGTAGTCGTCGACGTCGAAGTCCCGGCCGCAGACGACGTTCCTGGCGTGGGTGTCCGCCTTGTTGGCACCCGTGACCCAGGCCGTGCCCGGGGCGACGCGCGGGTCGGCGATGTAGCGCACCTTGGCCAGGCCCTGCGGGCCGACGTACCCGCGTACCAGGTCGGGCCGGCCCACGAAGTCCTCGGCGGTGACCAGCTCGACCACCGCGGGCGCGAGGTGCTCGCCCAGCTTGCCGAGGTCCACCTCGCGGTCACCGGGCACACCGACGGCCGTGATCTCGCCGTCGACCTTGACCAGCAGGTTCTTCAGGGTCGCCGAGGCCGGCACGCCCAGGAACTCGGCGAGCGACTCGATGGTCGGGGTGTCGGGGGTGTCCAGCTCCTCGACCGGGCCGTGCGCGGCGGCGTCCTGCGGCTCGGTCCTGAAGGTGACCGCCTCCGTGTTGGCCGCGTACTCGCAGCTCGGGCAGTCCACGAAGGTGTCCTCACCGGCCGCGGCCGGAGCCAGGAACTCCTCCGATGCCGAGCCGCCCATCGCGCCCGAGACCGCGGAGACGATGCGGTAGTCGAGGCCCAGGCGGGCGAAGATCTTCGTGTACGCCTCGCGGTGCAGCGCGTACGACTGCGCCAGACCCTCGTCCGTCGTGTCGAACGAGTAGGAGTCCTTCATCTGGAACTCACGGCCGCGGAGCACACCCGAGCGAGGACGCGCCTCGTCGCGGTACTTCGTCTGGATCTGGTACAGCATCACCGGCAGGTCCTTGTAGGACGTGCACTGATCCTTGACGACCTGCGTGAAGATCTCCTCGTGGGTCGGGCCCAGGAGGTAGTCGCCGCCCTTGCGGTCCTTGAGGCGGAAGAGCAGGTCGCCGTACTCCTCCCAGCGGCCACTCGCCTCGTACGGCTCCTTCGGCAGCAGCGCGGGGAGCAGCACCTCCTGGGCGCCGATCTCGTCCATCTCCTCGCGCACCACGCGCGAGATGTTGTCGAGCACCTTCTTGCCGAGCGGCAGCCAGGTCCAGATGCCCGCGGAATTGCGGCGCACATAGCCCGCGCGCACCAGCAGCTTGTGACTGAGCGTCTCGGCGTCCGCCGGGTCGTCGCGCAGTGTCTTGACCATCAGACGGGACATGCGCTGGACCTGGGCCATGGTGATACTCCTGCGTGCTGTCGGGTGATGCCAGGAGGTTAACCGGGGCCGACCGGCGGGCGGAAATCGGTTAGGTCGCAGGACCTACCGGCGGCGCAGCGGCAGCGGCGCTCCCATCACCGCGTACGGCTGCGGGGCACTCGGGAAGTGGACCTGCCGCGCGAGGTCGGTGTAGCCCAGCGCGCGGTAGAGGCCGCGGGCCGGGCTCTCGATGTCGATCGCGGACAGGATCGAGCGCGGCAGCTCGGCGGTGTCGGTGATGTCGGTGATCAGCTCCCGGCCGATGCCGCGGCCCTGGAAATCCGGATGCACATGCAGCTCGGTGATGACGAACGCGTCGTCCAGCCAGTCGTCCAGCCCCGCGTTGCGCAGATACGGCTCGACGACCGTGGACCACCAGTGCGTACGGTCGTTCGGCATCCCGTACACGAAACCCACCAGCCGCCCGTCGGCGGTCGTCGCGCCCCGTGCGCGGGCTCCCCGGCTGGTCAGATGCCGCAGCACGATGTGCCGGCGCACCCCCATCTCGTCCGCACTGAGACCGAAGGCGAGCGCCTGCACGGCCAGCGCCTCGTCCACACGCGTGGCGAGGTCGAGCGGAGCGACCACAACATCGTCGGGGATCCGGGCTTCCCCGGGAGAATCCAGCATGCCCGGGAGACTACCCCTCAGAACAGCACGCTCATGAAGGCCCCGACCTCACGAAAACCGACGCGGCGATAGGCCGCCCTCGCCACCGTGTTGAAGTCGTTCACGTACAGGCTGACCACGGGCGCCACATCCGCCAGCGCATAGCGCAGCACGGCGGCCATGCCCGTCTCCGACAGGCCCCGGCCCCGGAACTCCGGGTCCACCCAGACGCCCTGGATCTGACAGGCCTGCGTGGTGGCCGCCCCGATCTCGGCCTTGAAAAGGACCCTGCCGTCCTCGATACGGGCGAACGACCGCCCCGCGCCGACCAGTTCGGCCACCCGCGCCTGGTAGAGCAGACCGCCGTCGCCCGCGAGCGGCGAGACACCCACCTCCTCGGTGAACATCGCCACGCACGCCGGCATGATCACGTCCATCTCGTCCTTGCGGATCCGGCGGACGAGCGGATCCGGCACCACCTGGCTCGCCGGCTGCTCGGTGATCATCAGCGGCTGGTTGGGCCGCACGTCACGGGCCGGGCCCCAGGTCGGTTCGAGAAGCCTCCACAGCGCCTCGGTCGCCTCGACGGGGCCGACTATCGACGAGCAGCGGCGGCCGCTCCTGCGCGCCCGGTCGGCGAACGCCCGTACCGCTTCGGGGGTCGCGCAGATCGGCACCAGATTGGCCCCGGCATAGCAGAGCGAGCGCAGCTCCCCGTCCGCGTACCAGCCCCACATCTCGCCGCCGAGCCGCCACGGGTCGAGACCGGCGACCTGGACCCGGGAAGCGACGAACGCGTTGGCGACCGGCTCGCGGTCCAGTACCCCGAGCGCGGCGTCGAGATCACCCGGCTCGAGGACCCGGGTAGTGGTCTGCATCAACACGTTGCGGGGGCCTCACCATGCGGTTCTGCTGATCTCCGCACTGTACCCGGCGTCGCTTCGGACCGCCGCCCCCGGTCAGGAGCCCGTGCGGAAGACAGCGGACGGCCCCGCCCCCGCGCAGCTGCGGGAACGGGGCCGGCGAGCGTGGGCGGGGATCAGCTGACCGAGACCTCAGGCTCCCCTGACATGATCCCGTCCTTCTCCATCTGCTCGGCGATCTTCATCGCCTCTTCGATGAGCGTCTCGACGATCTTCGACTCGGGGACGGTCTTGATGACCTCGCCCTTCACGAAGATCTGGCCCTTGCCGTTGCCGGAGGCGACGCCGAGGTCGGCCTCGCGGGCCTCGCCGGGACCGTTGACGACGCAGCCCATGACGGCGACGCGCAGCGGTACCTCCATGCCCTCCAGGCCGGCGGAGACCTGGTCGGCGAGCTTGTAGACATCGACCTGGGCGCGGCCGCAGGACGGACAGGAAACGATCTCCAGCCGGCGCTGGCGCAGGTTCAGCGACTCCAGGATCTGGATGCCGACCTTGACCTCCTCCGCGGGCGGAGCGGACAGCGAGACGCGGATGGTGTCGCCGATGCCCTCGCTCAGCAGCGCGCCGAAGGCGACGGCCGACTTGATGGTGCCCTGGAAGGCGGGACCGGCCTCGGTCACGCCGAGGTGCAGCGGGTAGTCGCACTGGGCGGCGAGCTGCCGGTAGGCGTTGACCATCACGACCGGGTCGTTGTGCTTGACCGAGATCTTGATGTCGCGGAAGCCGTGCTCCTCGAAGAGCGAGGCCTCCCACAGCGCCGACTCCACCAGCGCCTCGGGCGTCGCCTTGCCGTACTTCTGCAGCAGCCGCGCGTCCAGCGAGCCCGCGTTGACGCCGATCCGGATCGGGGTGCCGGTCGCGGAGGCCGCCTTGGCGATCTCCTTGACCTTGTCGTCGAACTGCTTGATGTTGCCCGGGTTCACCCGGACCGCCGCGCAGCCCGCGTCGATCGCCGCGAAGACGTACTTCGGCTGGAAGTGGATGTCCGCGATCACCGGGATCTGGGACTTCCGGGCGATGGTGGCGAGCGCGTCCGCATCGTCCTGGGTCGGGCAGGCGACCCGTACGATCTGGCAGCCCGACGCCGTCAGCTCGGCGATCTGCTGGAGCGTGGCGCCGATGTCGGAGGTCCTGGTGGTGGTCATCGACTGCACCGACACGGGCGCGTCCCCGCCGACGGCCACGGTGCCGACCTGGATCTTACGGCTGACCCTTCGGTCGGCGAGCTTCGTCGGAACGGACGGCATTCCGAGAGAAATTGCAGTCATATCGCTGTGCAACTCCAACTATGGATCAAGGTCCCGGATCGGCGGGCTCCAGCCTCCGAGGTTACGGCACGGCGCACAGGCGCTGTGCACCCCGCCTTGAAAGTCCACCCACGTGTGGGCGGCCGGGCACGAAGGTGCCCGACCGAGGTGCAGGGCGGGCTGTCAGGAGATCCGCACGGGGTTGACGACATCAGCGATGAGGACCAGGAGGGTGAAGCAGACGAAGATTCCCGCCACCACATAGGCCACCGGCATCAGCTTCGCCACGTCGAACGGGCCCGGGTCCGGGCGTTTGAAGAGGCGGGCCAGGTTGCGGCGTACGGACTCCCACAGGGCTCCCGCGATGTGGCCGCCGTCCAGCGGGAGCAACGGGAGCATGTTGAAGAGGAACAGCGAGAGGTTGAAGCCCGCGACCAGGAACAGGAACATCGCGACCTGGTTCTCCGGCGGGATGTCCAGGTTGACGATGTCGCCGCTGACCCGGGCCGCGCCCACCACGCCCATCGGGGAGTCCTGCTTGCGCTCGCCGTCGCCGAAGGCCGCGTCCCACAGGTCGGGGACCTTGGACGGGAGCGCTATCAGTGACTCGACGCCGGTCTGCATCATGTCGCCCATGCGGTCCACGGACTGGCCGAAGGACTGCTCGACGATGCCGCTGGCCGGGCTGAAGCCGAGGAAGCCGGCGACGACGTACTCGCCGTCGACGTAGCCGCCCTCGCCGTCGGTCTTGCTGACCTGGTTCGGGATGAGGGTGGCCTTGAGCTCCAGCTGCTGCCCGCCGCGTTCGACGGTGATGGTGGCGGGGCCGACGGTGTCGCGGATGTGCTGCTGCAGCGTGCCCCAGTCCTGGGTGCGGTCTCCGTTGAACGCGACGATCTTGTCGCCCGCCTTGAGGCCGGCCGCCTTGGCGGGGGCGGGCTGGTCGGTCGGCTTGCAGGTGTCGCGGTTCTGGCTCTGCTGGATGACGCAGTCGGAGACCTTGCCGACGGTGGTGGTCTGGGTGTTGATGCCGAAGGTCATCATCACGCCGAGGAAGATGGCCACCGCGAGGACCAGGTTCATGAACGGGCCCGCGAACATGACGATCACGCGCTTCCACGGCTTGCGCGTGTAGAAGAGCCGGGTCTCGTCCCCGGGCCTCAGCTCTTCGAACGCGGCCGAGCGTGCGTCCTCGATCATCGAGCGCCAGGGCGAGGTCGAGCGGGCGGAGATCTTGCCGTCGTCGCCGGGCGGGAACATCCCGATCATGCGGATGTAGCCGCCCATCGGGATCGCCTTGATCCCGTACTCCGTCTCACCCTTGTGCCGCGACCAGAGGGTCGGCCCGAAGCCCACCATGTACTGCGGCACGCGGATGCCGAAGAGCTTGGCCGTCGACAGGTGTCCCAGCTCGTGCCATGCGATGGAGAAGAGCAGGCCGATGGCGAAGACGACTATGCCCAGCACCGTCATCAGAATCGTCATGCGCGAGCCTCCGCTGTTGCCTTCGCTGCCAGTTCACGGGCCCTGGCCCGTGCCCAGGTCTCTGCTTCCAGGACGTCCGCGACGGTGAGTGAAGTTCCCGTCCGGGGAGTGCCGTGGTCCGCGACCACTGCGGCGACCGTATCCACGATTCCGTTGAACGGCAGCCGCCCGGCGAGAAAAGCGTCCACGCATTCCTCGTTCGCCGCATTGAACACCGCGGGAGCGGTGCCACCCAGGCTACCCACGTGCCGGGCGAGTCCCACGGACGGGAAGGCTGCCTGGTCGAGCGGGAAGAACTCCCAGGTCGACGCCTTCGACCAGTCGAAGGCGGGGGCCGCGTCGGGGACCCTTTCCGGCCAGCCGAGGCCGATGGCGATCGGGCCGCGCATGTCGGGCGGGGTGGCCTGCGCGAGTGTCGAGCCGTCGGTGAACTCCACCATCGAGTGGACATACGACTGGGGGTGGACGACGACTTCGATTCGCTCGAACGGGATGTCGTAGAGGAGGTGCGCCTCGATGACCTCCAGCCCCTTGTTGACCAGGGTCGCCGAGTTGACCGTGATCACGGGGCCCATCGCCCAGGTGGGGTGCGCGAGGGCGTCGTCGGGGGTGACGTGTGCCAGTTCGGCCTTCGTACGGCCGCGGAAGGGGCCGCCGGAGGCGGTGACGACGAGCTTGCGTACGTCGGCGCGGGTGCCGGCGGCGAGGGCCTGGAAGAGCGCGGCGTGCTCGGAGTCGACGGGGATGATCTGGCCGGGCTTGGCGAGGGCCTTGACCAGCGGGCCGCCGACGATGAGCGACTCCTTGTTGGCGAGGGCGAGGGTGCGGCCGGCTTCGAGGGCGGCGAGGGTGGGGGCGAGGCCGATGGAGCCGGTGATGCCGTTCAGTACGGTGTGGCAGTCGCTCGCGGCGAGTGCGGTGGCGGCGTCCGGGCCGGCCAGGATCTCGGGTACGGGTTCGCTTCCGTACTGGGCCTTCAGCGCCTCCCGCAGCGCCGGGACGACGTCCTCGCGGGCGACCGCGACCGTGCGTACGCGCAGCTGCCGGGCCTGCTCGGCGAGCAGTCCGACCCGGCCGCCGGCGGCCGAGAGCCCGGTGACCCGGAAGCGGGCGGGGTTGCGCAGCACCAGGTCGATGGCCTGGGTGCCGATGGACCCGGTGGAGCCGAGGACGACGATGTCCCGGCGGCCTTCGGCGGCGTCGAAGGTGAGGTGCGGGTCGGCGAGGGGGGCTGGACTGTCGCTCATGCCCTCCATTGTGGCCGCACCTGTTCAAGGGGTGGACAGGGCGCCCCCTTCGGTGCGGCGGCGGGAGGGTGCGGCGAGGAGGTCGGGGAGGGTGCCGGGGAAGTGCGGCAGGGTGCGCGCCACCGCCCACCAGGCGTCGGGGTCGTCGCCGAGGGCGGCGCGGGTGAGGGTGGTGGCACGGGCGTGGGCGGCTGCGACGGCTTCGGCCGCGGGCAGTTCGAAGCGGTCGAGGTGATCGAACAGATACGTGGGGTCGAGCGCGTGGCGGGCAGGGGCGCCGTGCTGCACCAGGTCCTCTCCGGTGATCAGTCCGCTTGCCAGTGAGTCTCCGAGCCAGCGGATCTGCCGCCAGTAGCTGTTTCGGTGGGTATCGAGCGCGGAGAGCATCTTGAGTGCAGCGGCCCTGGCGCGCCGGTCCGGGGACGGGCGGACCTCCGGCTGGGCGTCCGGGCGGGCTGGAAAGACGTCGAGTATCGCGGCTTCCAGCCCTGCGACGCAGCCGCCGCGCGCGGTCGCGGGGGCTCCCGCGACCAGCTCGGGAAGGGTGCCGTCGAAGTCGTGGGCACGCCGGGCGAGTGCGGCCAAGTCCTCGGTGCGGTCGCGCAGAACGGGGTGCAGCAGGCGCCGGATCTCGGACCGTACGGCGGCGCGCTCGGCCACGTTCCAGCGGAAGCCCTTGCCCACCTCGACCGTGGGGAGCAGCAGGGTGCGGTGGGCGGGGGCGGTGTGCCGGACGAGCTCGGCGGGGGTGACCGTGCCGACGCGGAGGGCACGTTGGGCAGGGCGGTACCACCAGCGGCCGTACGTCCGCGTGCCCCGGGTGTCGAGGAGCGCGAGCACCACCTCGCGCGGGCAGTCGCCGCTGAGGACCAGCGCCTCGGCGGCGCCGGGCGGCAAGGGCTCGCGACGGTGTTCCTGGACCAGCAATTCGAGGTCGAGGGTGTGCGGCCGGTCCAGGATGTGCAGCGCGGCCCGCACCCGCTGATGGCCTCGGAGCAGGCCGATCAGCTCCCGCGGTCCGAGCGGCTGCTCGTGTGCGGCGGGGGCGAGCTCTCTGCGCATGGCGCCGGTCGTCCGGCGGTGCTTGAACACCTCTCGGTCGACCTCGTACTCCCCGCGGTCCATCAGCCGCCGCAGTACGGCGCGGTCCGTGGCGGGGTTGCTCGCGAGGGCGGTCCGGTCGGCGGGGGTCCCGTCGGCCAGTACGTACTCCACGACGTGCGGCAGCGGTGCCGACCGGCGCAGCAGTTCGTGGCGCTGGTGGTCGTCGAGGCGCGTGAGCAGGGTGGGGATGACGGGGCCCGGCGTATACCGCAGGAGCAGCGGGAGGGTGTTTTTCACGCCGTACCCGGGGTGCGACCGCTTCGCGTTCGCGCCGCTCTTCGCACGCGCGGGACCCAGTCGAGCAGACCGTGGGCCGCCGCCAGGACGGACATGCCCAGCGCGGCCAGCAGTCCGGCGAGCGGGAGTCCAGGCGGTCCCGGTTTCGGGCGACCGGAGAGGCGGATCCAGAGGCCGCCCGCGACGAGAGCGAGGGGGACCATGAACAACTGGCCGGCCAGCATGCCGATGAGCGCGGACAGTCGCAGATGCTCGGAGTTGTCGCCGCGCGGTTCGAAGAGCCAGGCGACGGGCGCGCCGGTCAGGAGGCCGATGGCGAGCAGGCGGCCGAAGATGATCACA
This sequence comes from Streptomyces mabaensis, assembly GCF_053763515.1. NCBI lineage: Bacteria > Bacillati > Actinomycetota > Actinomycetes > Kitasatosporales > Streptomycetaceae > Streptomyces > Streptomyces mabaensis. Next base: position 168,967 of record NZ_JBSOPZ010000008.1, on the reverse strand, counting down.
GCCGCCTCACCCGAGCCGCTTGAGGCAGTACGACGTCGCCCCGTCCGCGCTGTACTCCAGGCGCATCAGGTAGTCGGTGGGGCCGCAATCCGTGTACTCGGTGACTTCGTAGCGCTCCCCCGACGCGTCGCAGCCGACGGGTTCGAGGTCCTGGTCGGGCCAGTCGGCGTCGTTGCGTACGCAGTCGCCCACCGTGAACCGTGCCGGCGCCGACGCGGCGCCCACCACGCCGAGCGTCAGCAGCGTGGTCACCGTGGCGGCGACCAGCGCCAGCGGGATGAGGAACAGCAGCCCCTGGGGGCGCAGCGGTACCGGCTTGCCGGGGTCGAGTGGCGGGCGCCAACCGCCTTGCGGCGGGGGGAGTTTACGGAAGGACGCGCGGGCGAAGAGGTTGGCCAGCAGGGTGAACGGGGTGATGACGGCGGACAGCGCGCCCCACCAGCCCTGGATCAGGGTGTCGGCGGTCATCCTGCGGTAGGTGGCGATGCCGCACGTCCGGCAGAACGGTCCTTCCGCCTTGAGGAAGCGCATGATGACGAGGAATCCCTGGTGCCCGCGCACGGACGCCGCGGACACCGGCAGCGCGCCGCAGATCCGGCAGACCGGGGCGGGGTGCGGGACTGCTCCCCAGGGCGAAGCCGGGTGCGGGCCGGGCGGGCCGTACGGCTGCGGCTGCGGCTGTACGTACGGGTGCGGCGGGCCGTACGGCTGCGCGGGCGGCTGGGCGGCGTAGGGGTACGGGTGCGGGTGCTGGCCCGGCGGCGGTGCGGCAGACATGGTGACTCCCCCTCGATGCGTGGCGGATGCACCCTAACTGCCGCCGGGGGAGCGCACGAAGCCCGTGGCCGCCGCCCCCGGGCGGGGACGGCGGCCACGGGCTCGGCACGGTTCAGCGGATGGGGCGGTGGACGTTGTCCCGCTTGGAGGGGCCGGGGGTCGCGTCCGCGATCCAGGGGCCGTCTCCCGACGGGTCGAGGACACCCTCCTCCAGCCAGGTGTACGTACCGGACAGGACGCCGTCGACGACCTTGCGGTCGAGGTCGTCGGTGTTGGTCCACAGGCGGGCGAAGAGTTCGTCGACACGGATCCGGGACTGGCGGCAGAAGGCGTCCGCGAGTTGGTAGGCCTCGCGGCCGTGGTCCCCGGTGCTGCGCAGGAGTTCGGCCCGTACGCAGGCCGCGCTCATCGCGAAGAGTTCCGCGCCGATGTCGACGATCCGGCCCAGGAAGCCCTGTTTGGTCTCCATCCGGCCCTGCCAGCGCGACATGGCGTAGAAGGTGGAGCGGGCCAGCTTGCGGGCGCCGCGCTCGACGAACCGGAGGTGGGTGGACAGGTCGGGGTGCTCGGTGGGGTGGAACTCGGCGTAGGTACGCGGGAGTTGGCCCGGCCCGGCGACCAGCTTCGGCAGCCACTTGGCGTAGAAGCCGGCCGCGTTCGCGCCCGCCTTCGCCTTGTCGGAGAGGGACTTGTCGGGGTCGATGAGGTCGCCGGCCACCGAGAGGTGGGCGTCCACGGCCTCGCGGGCGATGAGGAGGTGCATGATCTCCGTCGAGCCCTCGAAGATGCGGTTGATGCGCAGGTCGCGCAGGATCTGCTCGGCGGGGACGGCCCGTTCGCCGCGGGCCGCGAGCGATTCGGCGGTCTCGAAGCCGCGGCCGCCGCGGATCTGGACCAGTTCGTCGGCCATCAGGCAGCCCATCTCGCTGCCGTAGAGCTTGGCGAGGGCGGCCTCGATACGGATGTCGTTGCGGTCCTCGTCGGCCATCTGGGAGCACAGGTCAACGACCGCTTCCAGCGCGAACGTCGTCGCGGCGATGAAGGCGATCTTGGATCCGACGGCTTCGTGCTTGGCGACCGGCCTGCCCCACTGCTCGCGGGCGGACGACCATTCGCGGGCGATCTTCAGACACCACTTGCCCGAGCCGACGCACATCGCGGGCAGCGAGAGGCGGCCGGTGTTGAGCGTGGTCAGCGCGATCTTGAGGCCGGCGCCCTCGGGTCCGATGCGGTTGGCGGCGGGGACCCGGACCTGGTGGAAGCGGGTGACGCCGTTCTCCAGGCCGCGCAGGCCCATGAACGCGTTGCGGTTCTCGACGGTGATGCCAGGTGAGGCGGCCTCGACGACAAAGGCCGTGATGCCGCCCTTGTGGCCGTCGGACCTGGGGACGCGGGCCATGACCACCAGCAGGTCGGCGACGACGCCGTTCGTCGTCCACAGCTTCACGCCGTCGAGGATGTAGTCGTCCCCGTCCGGGACGGCACTGGTGGCGAGGCGCGCCGGGTCGGAGCCGACGTCCGGCTCGGTGAGCAGGAAGGCGCTGATGTCGGTCCGGGCGCAGCGCGGCAGGAACTGGTCCTTCTGCTCCTGGGTGCCGAACATCTTGAGCGGCTGCGGTACGCCGATGGACTGATGGGCCGAGAGGAGCGCGCCCAGGGCGGGGCTGACCGAGCCGACGAGGGCGAGGGCCTTGTTGTAGTACACCTGGGTGAGGCCGAGCCCGCCGTACTTGATGTCGATCTTCATGCCGAGCGCGCCGAGTTCCTTGATCCCGTTGATGGTCTCGTCGGGGATCCGGGCCTCGCGCTCGATCCTGGCGCCGTCGATCTTCGTCTCGCAGAAGTCGCGGAGCTTGGCGAGGAACTCCTCGCCGCGCCGCGCGTCCTCGCCGGCCGGCATCGGGTGGGGGTGGATGAGGTCCAGGCGGAAGCGGCCCAGGAAGAGTTCCTTGGCGAAGCTGGGTTTGCGCCAGTCCTGCTCGCGGGCGGCCTCGGCCACCTGCCGGGCTTCACGCTCGGTCACCTTGGGGCCGGAGGTTCCGGTGTGCCCGGCGGCTCCGCGTGCCGGGGGGGTCCCGGTGGTTCCCGGGGTCCCGGGCCTGGGGTCTTCCGGGGTTCCGGAGGTCTCGGATGTCTCGGATGGTGCGGACATGAGGGGCTCACCTCGCCGCTGAGTCGATGTCAGGAGCCGGCGCCGGAGATGGCTACCGGGCAGTGCTACCTGTGAGTCTCTACCCGATTCGCACAACTCGCACCAGACGTCGCGCGGGTACGGCGAACGGCCGGAGCCCCCGCACAGTGGGCTCCGGCCGTGTTCTTGGGCCGTACGGGTCCGTGGTGGCGGATCCGCCGTACGGATGTGCCGTACAGGTCAGAGGTCGAGTCCGGTGAGGACCAGCACCCTCTCGTACGTGTAGTCGTCCATCGCGAAGCGCACGCCCTCGCGGCCCACGCCGGACAGCTTGGCGCCGCCGTACGGCATCTGGTCCGCGCGGTACGAGGGGACGTCGCCGACGATCACGCCGCCGACCTCGAGCGCGCGGTGCGCGCGGAAGGCGGTCTGCACGTCGTGCGTGAACACGCCTGCCTGCAGGCCGTACTTGGAGTCGTTGACCGCGGCGAACGCCTCGGCCTCGCCGTTGACCTTCTTCAGCGTCAGGACCGGTCCGAAGACCTCCTCGCAGGAGATCGTGGCGTCGGCCGGGACGTCGGCCAGCACGGTGGGCGCGTAGGACGCGCCGTCGCGCTTGCCGCCGGTCAGCAGCTGGGCGCCGGCGTTCACGGCCTCGTCGACCCAGGACTCGACGCGCTTGGCGGCGTCCTCGCTGACCAGCGGGCCGACGTCGGTGGTGGCGTCGGACGGGTCACCGGTGACCTGGGCCTCGACGGCCGCGACGACCTTCGGGACGAGACGGTCGTAGACGGAGGCGTCGGCGATCACTCGCTGGACGGAGATGCAGGACTGGCCGCCCTGGTAGTTCGAGAAGGTGGCGATACGGGTCGCCGCCCAGTCGAGGTCGGCCTCGGAGGCGAAGTCGGCCAGGACGACGGCCGCGCCGTTGCCGCCGAGCTCCAGGGTGCAGTGCTTGCGCGGCACCGAGTCCATGATCGCGTAGCCGACCTTCTCGGAACCGGTGAACGAGATGACCGGCAGCCGCTCGTCCTTGACCAGGGCCGGCATCCGGTCGTTGGCGACGGGGAGCACGGACCAGGAGCCGGCCGGGAGGTCGGTCTCGGCGAGCAGGTCGCCGAGGATGAGACCGGAGAGGGGCGTGGCCGGGGCCGGCTTGAGGATGATCGGCGCGCCGACGGCGATGGCCGGGGCGACCTTGTGGGCGCACAGGTTCAGCGGGAAGTTGAACGGCGCGATGCCGAGGACGGGGCCCTTGGGGAAGCGGCGGGTCAGCGCGAGGCGGCCGACGCCGCCGGCGTCGGTGTCGAGGCGCTGGGCCTCGCCGCCGTTGAAGCGGCGGGCCTCTTCCGCGGCGAAGCGGAACACGGACACCGCGCGGCCGACCTCGCCGCGCGCCCACTTGATCGGCTTGCCGTTCTCGGCGGAGATCAGCTGGGCGATCTCCTCGGTGCGCTCGGTGAGCCGGCGCGACACGTGGTCCAGGGCGGCGGCGCGGACGTGGGCCGGGGTGGCGGCGAACTCGGCCGTGACGGCGTGCGCGGCGGCGACGGCCTCCTCGACCTGTGCCTCGGTCGGGACGCTGACCTTGCCGACGACTCGGCCGTCCCAGGGGGAGGTGACGTCGAAGCTGTCCTCGCCGGTGGCCTGGCGGCCGGCGAGCCAGAACGCGTGGGTGGAAGTCACTGTGATTCCCGGCCCTTCCGAAGATTGGGTGTGCCGTGTGGGTCCTGTCGCCACCACGGTAGGGGCGGACGCGCGGATTGGCGTTTGTCCGGGGTGGAGTGGTCTGCGCGGTGCGTCTGCCGGTTTGTCGGTGGCGGGCGCGGGGCGGTGCGCGGCGGCCGGGCGCGGGGTTGCCCCGGGGTCGGGGCGGTGCGCGGGTGCCGGGCGCGGGGTGGCCCGGGATCCGGGGCCGTGGTGACCGCCGGGCGCCGCGGCCTCCGGGAGGGGCGTCCGGGACTGCATGATTTACGGCGCGTTCGGCGGGGTCGCCAACCGTGCCCGGCGCCCTGCGCCACAAATCACGCTCTTACGTCCCGAACACCCCTCCCTCCAACCCCGTCACCCTCCCGCCGTCCGCGCAGGTGTTCCGGCCGGAGGGGCCGAACGCCCGTCCGCGCCGCGCAGCGGGCGCTTCCGGGGGGCCCGGGGGCTTGCCCCCGGTTTCGGGAAGGGGCGGGGAGGGGAAGCTTTCCCGCGCCGCGGAGCGGGCGCGTTTCGGGGGGGAGGGGGCGCTCGCCCACGGTTTCGAATCCGCGCCGCCCCGCAGGCGCGTTGCAGGGGCCCGGGGGCTTGGCCCCGGTTTCGGGGAAAGCTGTCCCGCGCCGCGGGGCGGGTTAGGCGGGGGTCGTGGCCTTCAGGGCCAGCCAGAGTTCCATCCGGACGTCCGGGTCGTCCAGGGAGCGGCCCAGGATCTCCTCCACCCGGCGCATCCGGTAGCGCAGCGTATGGCGATGGACGCCCAGGTCCGCCGCCGCCGCGTCCCACTGCCCGTGGCGCGAGAGCCACGCGCGGAGGGAGGCCACCAGGTCGCCGCGGCCGGTCGCGTCGTGCTCGTGCAGGGCCCTGAGCATCCCGTCGGCGAACGCCCGCACCGCGTCGTCGGCGAGCAGCGGCAGGACCGAGCCGGCCGCCACCTCCTCGTGCTCGACCAGCGTGCGGCCCCGGCGGCGGGCCACGGCCAGGGCCTGGTCCGCCTGCTTGTACGCGGCTGCCGCGGCGATCGGGCCGGCCGGGGCGGAGAGGCCGACCACGAGTTCGTCGGGTTCGGCCGGCTCGTGCGGCCGCGAGGCCGCCCCGCGGCGGGCCTCCACCGCGTCGGCGTGCTCGGCGCACGCCGTGACCGCCGCGCCGCCGTCGGCCGCCAGCACGATGAGCCGTGCGCCCTCAGGGACGAGCAGGAGGGATTCGCCGGCCCGGGCCGCAGCGGCCTCCAGCGCGTCGGCCAGCGTCGCCAGCGCGCCGGGGGCGGGTTCGGCCGGGGGTTCGTCGCCGGTGGCCACCGCTTCGGCGATGATCAGCCGGAAGGGGGCGTCGAGCAGCGCGCCGTACAGGTCGCCGGCGACGGCCCGCGCGTGGTCCGGTTCGCCGGCCAGCAGCATCTTCAGGACCGCCGCGCCGAGGCGGGTCTCCGCGTCCTGGAGCGAGCGGGAGCGTTCGGTGCCCAGGGTGAGTAGGGCGACCGCCGAGTGCACGGCGTAGCGCTCGGCGGTGCCGAGCGGGGCGCCCGTGCCGACGGCCAGTGCGCCGCGCGCCCGCCGTCCCGTGCCGAGCGACTGGAGCTCGACGCGGTCCTCGGAGCCGCCGACGACGGCGCTCGCGGGGGCGGGCCGCTCCCGGAGGCGTTCGACATCGGCGGTGAGCCGGGCGGCCCGGCGCGCGGCCCAGTCCGGTGCGGCCGCGACGACGGCGCCGGAGGCGTCGTACAGCGCGGCCCAGCCGTGGACGTGCGCGGCGAGCCGGGCGAGGAGTTCGGCGGGGCCGTCGGTGGAGAGCGCCGCCCGGGTGAGTTCGCGCTGGGCCTCGAAGCCGGCGGTGACGGCCCGGTACTGGTCGGCGGCGTTGGCGGCCGAGACGGCCTTGCTGATCGCGAGGAAGGGCGTGCGCTGCGGCACTTCGAGCAGCGGGAGGTCCGCCTCCCGGGCCGCGTCCACGAGTGCCTGCGGGATGTCCTCGTAGTACACCCCCACCGCGAAGCCGAGTCCGACGACGCCGGCGCCGACCAGCCGCCGTACATAGCGGTGCATCGCTTCCGGATTCTCGGCGTCCAGTTTCATCGCCGTGATCAGGAGCAGCTCGCCGCCCTCCATGTACGGGACGGGGTCGGCCAGTTCGCTGACATGGGCCCAGCGCACGGGCGTCTCCAGCCGGTCCTCACCCGCGCGCACGGTGAGTTTGAGCGCGGAGTGGTGGACGAGGGAGGCAAGCGTGGGGGGCATGGGGCCTTCGGCGATCTGCGGAGGATTTGGCCGTCCCGTATGAACGGTTACTGTCGATTCTGCCAGGGCGTATGGGTTCCGTGCACCAGGACCCAGGGGGTGTCCGGTCGATCAGGCCGGATCAGCGAGCGGCGTCTGGTGCACTGCACTCGCTTCGCTCGCTCCGTCTCGGCTCTTTGATTCATCCTCCGGATGCCGAGCGCAGCTGCAAGGCGGCCGGATTCGGCCATAGCGGAGCTATGGGTGGATTCGGCCAACGCGGCAGATGTGCGTGCCTGGGGGCACCTCCCAGCGGTAGCTGGGGGAGACGGGAGCCCGGCCTGATCGCCCGGACACCCCCTACCCGCGCAGGTCCACCAGCAGGGGCGCGGCGTGTTCTCCTCGTACCGTCGTCAGCGACAGCACCGCGTGTCCCACGGGTACGGCGTGGGCGAGGTCGGAGGCCGACCACCGCTCGCGCTCGACCCTGCGTACGGTGATCGCGTCCGTCGTCACGGCCTTTCCGGTGACCAGTTTCCGGAAGGCGTGGACGGCCCGGGTGAGCGGCTGGTCGGCGAAGACCGTGCGGCTGGTGACGTCCCGGGTCTCCACCCATTCCGTGCCCCACGCCTCGGCGAACCGCTTCCCGTCCCAGGTCGTCACCCCGGAGAACGCCATCCGGCAGCCGACCGCGCCCAGCACCTGGGCGCGCAGCCGTTCCGGAACGTCGTCCAGGGTACGGAGCGTGAGGACCGCTCCCGCGTTGGCCGAGCGGAGCCGCTGGATGCCGCGGACGGTCTCGGCGGTGAGGGTGTGCGAGGCGTCGTCGAGGACGAGGCAGGCGAACAGGGAGCGGTCGGCCCGCGCCGCCGCGCTCGCGGTGAACTGCGCGAGGACCAGCCGGGCCAGCATCCGCGACGCCTCGGCGTGCCCGCGCTCGGGCAGGTCGATCCGGACCCGGAGCGGGTGCTCCAGGGAGCGCAGCGAGAACGGCCGGCCGTCGGCTCCGGTGTCGAAGAACCCCGCGAAGGCGGGCCGGTCGAGGAGGGCGACCCGGTCGGCGAGCAGCACACCGGGGTCGCCGGGCGCCCCGGACTGGCGGGCGCGCGCGTCCAGCTCGCGCTGGAGGGAGGAGTGGCCGCCGGCGTCGAGCGCTTCGCGGAGGGCGGCGAGCGCGGCCGGCACGCCGTCGAGGAGTTCGCGCAGCTCCGGTACGGACGGGAAGCGGCCGTGCGCCGCGCGGTACGGGCCGAGCAGCTGGGCGAGGGCCGTCGCCGCGCGGCGGCTGTCGGTCTCCGGGAGGTCGCCGATGAAGGCTTCGGCGAGCACGGCCGCCGCCTCGTCCGGGTCGGTCGTGCCGCCGTACAGGTCGAGGTCGTACGCGGACGCGGGGTCGCCGAGCTTGACGACCACGTCGTACGCCTCGTCGGGCCCGAGCTGCGCGCCGACCGCGCCCACCGCGATGACGGCCGCCTGCCCGGCGATCGCCTGGAGGGCGAGGGACTCCACCACCGGCCGGACGAGGTGGCCGGTCTTCCCCGACCCGGGCGGGCCGACGGCCAGCAGCGAGGTGCCGAGGAGGGCCGGGTCGAGGGCGACGGCGGTGCCGCGCCGGGAGTAGGGGTTGCGTTCACCCCGGTCGGCCGCGCCGATCCGTACCTGGCGCACCAGGAGGTCATGGCGGGCGGCGCGGACGGGCAGGTCACGGGCCCCCGAGGGGTGGGTGCACGCGGCCGCGCCCTGCCGCAGCACGGCGCCGGTGAAGGCGTCGAGGCGGGACGGGTCGGCCTGGACGGACTGCCAGGCGCGGCGGAGTCGCACATGGTCGACGTCATTCATCCGGCCGGTCCGCACCTCGTCCGCGAGCCGGTCGGCCGCGGCGGCCTGGCCCGAGCCGCGCAGGTCGGGCCATTCGGCGGGGTCGGCGGCCGGGTGTGCGGCCGCGGTGGCCTGCGGCTCGGGGGCCGGGCGGCCACGGCGGAAGAGCGGCAGCACGAAGCGGCGGCCGAGCTCGGCCCAGCGGCCGACCCGGCCGAAGATCACCGCCAGCAGGCCGGCGAAGAGGACGTAGTAGAGGTTGGTCACGACCGCGTAGGCGACCGGCGGCTCGGTGACGTCGAGGTACCAGTCGTCGGGGATCACCCAGAACAGCGGGTCCATCCAGAAGCTGATGTAGCCGTTCCAGCACAGGGACCAGATCAGCAGGGCGGTGAGGAACGAGATCAGCGCGCCCGTGAGCAGCTGGCGGTCCGGGATCCGGTCCGGCTCCTCGGCCACGCGCGGCACGTACCCGTACCGCCAGACGCCCGGCTCGGCCTCCGGGCGCGGGGTGCGCAGCCACTCCGCCAGGGCCGGTCCGGTGGCCGGGGGCAGCGGAGGCATGGGCGGCGGTCCGGCCGGGCGCGGCACCTGACCGGCCCGGGTGCCGCGTGCGTCGTACGTGCCCTCGGTGTCCATGTGTGCTGCCCCTCGTCCCCTGACCAGCGGTATGCGTACGCAGGGAGTCAATCTAGTGGTCGGCCCTGGGCAGTTCACCGATCCGCGCCGCCGCCGCGCCCGCGCGCGCCCGGGAGGAGAGGAGTGCGGCTATGGCCGTCGCGGACAACGGCACGACGCCATTTCGCCCGTACGGAACATGCCGGACCCCCCGCGCCGCGCCTAGCCTGCGGAAGAAAAGCGTCCCGATTCGCCCCCAGCACTCCCCCAGGAGCCCCTCATGACCGCAATTCCGCAGGAGCGCCGCGTCGTCACCGCCATTCCCGGCCCGAAGTCGCAGGAGCTTCAGGCCCGACGTACGGCCACGGTGGCCGGTGGAGTGGGGTCCGTGCTGCCCGTGTTCACCGCGCGCGCCGGCGGCGGGATCATCGAGGACGTCGACGGCAACCGCCTCATCGACTTCGGCTCCGGTATCGCCGTGACCTCCGTGGGTGCGAGCGCCGAGGCCGTCGTGCGCCGCGCGTCCGCCCAGCTGGCCGACTTCACCCACACCTGTTTCATGGTCACGCCGTACGAGGGGTACGTCGAGGTCTGTGAGGCGCTCGCCGAGCTGACGCCGGGCGACCACGCGAAGAAGTCGGCCCTGTTCAACTCGGGCGCCGAGGCCGTCGAGAACGCCGTCAAGATCGCCCGCGCGTACACCAAGCGCCAGGCGGTCGTCGTGTTCGACCACGGCTACCACGGCCGGACGAACCTCACGATGGCGCTGACCGCCAAGAACATGCCGTACAAGCACGGCTTCGGCCCGTTCGCCCCCGAGGTCTACCGCGTCCCGGTCGCGTACGGCTACCGCTGGCCCACCGGCCCGGAGAACTGCGGCCCCGAGGCCGCCGCCCAGGCCATCGACCAGATCAGCAAGCAGGTCGGCGCGGAGAACGTCGCCGCGATCATCATCGAGCCGGTGCTGGGTGAGGGCGGCTTCATCGAGCCGGCCAAGGGCTTCCTGCCGGCGATCGTGAAGTTCGCCAACGACAACGGCATCGTCTTCGTCGCCGACGAGATCCAGTCCGGCTTCTGCCGCACCGGCCAGTGGTTCGCCTGCGAGGACGAGGGCATCGTCCCGGACCTGATCACCACCGCCAAGGGCATCGCGGGCGGTCTGCCGCTCGCCGCCGTGACCGGCCGCGCCGAGATCATGGACGCCCCGCACGCGGGCGGCCTGGGCGGCACGTACGGCGGTAACCCGGTGGCCTGCGCCGGCGCGCTCGGCTCCATCGAGACCATGCGCGAGCAGGACCTCAACGGCAAGGCCAAGCGCATCGAGGAGGTCATGAAGGGCCGCCTGACCGCGATGGCCGAGAAGTTCGACATCATCGGTGACATCCGTGGCCGCGGCGCGATGATCGCCATCGAGCTCGTGCAGGACCGGGCGACCAAGGAGCCGAACCCGGCTGCGGCCGCCGCGCTGGCGAAGGCCTGCCACGCCGAGGGGCTGCTCGTACTGACCTGCGGTACGTACGGCAACGTGCTGCGCTTCCTGCCGCCGCTCGTCATCGGCGAGGACCTGCTGAACGAGGGTCTGGACATCATCGAGACGGCGTTCGCCGGAGTGTGACCACGCGGTAACGGTCAGGCTCTGTGAAGAAGCTGTGGGGGGCCGATGGCGGGACGCCGATCCTGCTGTCGGTCCCCCTTTTCCTGCCGTACGGTTTCTGCAGATGAGAGAAACACCCCGCCCACAGGAGACTGTGGGCGATGCCGGGCCGGGGCTTCCCCAGCTTCGACCTGGCTGTGCCTTCGCGCACACAAACGGAGCCTCAGGCTTCGGATCTCCTCACCGATCGGATGGCCGCCCGCCCCAAACCCCCCGGGGCGCGCGGCACACCGGTCCAGACGGCCGCCCCGGAACCACCCCCCCTGTTCCGGGGCGGCCGACTTCTCCTCTCCTCCTTCTCGGCGCCCTCTGCTGCGCTCTCTTCGCCCTGGTCACCTGGCAGGTCGCGGCCGGCGGTCCGCTGCGCGCCGCCGACGAGCGGCTCGGCCGGGCCCTTTTCCTGCGCGGTCCGGCCCGGCCGGCCGAGTTCTTCGCCGACCTCGGCAACGTGGCCGTCGCCGGTCCGGTGCTGGCCGCGGCGATCGGGTACGTCTTCTGGCGCGGCCGGCAGCGGCGGCCGGCGCTCGTCGGCGTCCTCGCCCTGGCGGCCGTACCCGCGCTCGTCCTCCCGCTGAAGGCCTGGATCGCCCGCCCGGGACCGCTCGTGCCGGGCACCGGCTGGTATCCGTCCGGCCATACGGCGACCGCGACGGTGGCGTACGGCGCGGCCGCGCTGCTGCTCGCCCCGTACCTACGCCGAGGCCTCGTACGTCGCAGCCTGCTGCCCGCCGCGATCGTGCTCAGTACGGCGACGGGCCTCGGACTGGTGCTGCGCGGCTACCACTGGCCGCTGGACGTGGTCGGCAGCTGGTGCCTGAGCGTGCTGCTGCTGGTGGCGGTGTCCCTCGGCTGCCGCCGGATCCACCGCATTCACCCGCCGGGCAGGCTCTAGCTGTCGAAGCCGAGGCCGAGGCGGTCCATCGCCTTCAGCCACGTATTGCGCCGGCCGCCGTTGTCGTCGGCGCGTGCCAGCGACCACTTGGTCATCGCGATGCCGGTCCAGGCCAGTGGCTCGGGCGGGAACGGCATCGGCTTGCTGCGGACCATCTCCAGCTCGGTGCGTTCGGTGCGCTCGCCCGCGAGCAGGTCCAGCATCACGTCCGCGCCGAACCGGGTCGCCCCGACGCCCAGCCCGGTGTAACCGGCCGCGTAGGCGACCTTGGCGCCGTGGGCCGTGCCGAAGAAGGCCGAGAAGCGCGAGCAGGTGTCGATGGCGCCGCCCCATGCGTGGCTGAACTTCAGGCCCTCCAGCTGCGGGAAGCAGCGGAAGAAGTGTCCGGCGAGCTTGAGGTAGGTCTCCGGACGGTGGTCGAGGTCGGCGCTGAGCCGGCCGCCGTAGGGGTAGATCGCGTCGTAGCCGCCCCACAGGATGCGGTGGTCGGGGGTGATCCGGAAGTAGTGGAACTGGTTGGCGCTGTCGCCGAGCCCCTGGCGGTTCTTCCAGCCGACGGAGGCGAGCTGCTCCTCGCTGAGCGGTTCGGTCATCAGCGCGTAGTCGTAGACCGGGACGGTGTACGGGCGGACGCGCTTGACCAGCGACGGGAAGATGTTCGTGCCCAGGGCGACACGCCGCGCGAACACCCGGCCGTACGGGGTACGTACGGCCATCCCGGCGCCGGAGGCGGCCAGCTCCAGGCCGCGGGTGTGCTCGTAGACCCGTACGCCGAGGCCGAGGCACGCCGCCTTCAGACCCCAGGCGAGCCTGGCCGGGTGCAGCATGGCCACGCCGTCCCGGTCGTACAGGCCGCCGAGGAAGGTGGGCGAGTCGACCTCGGCCCGTACCGCGTCCCGGTCGAGGAACTCCAGACCGCCGAAACCGAGTTCCCCGGCCTCGCGCTGCATGTCCAGCAGTTCCTCGACCTGGTGCGGCTCGGTGGCGACGTCGATCTCGCCAGTGCGTTCGAAGTCGCAGTCGATGCCGTAGCGGGCCACCGCCGCCCCGATGGCGTCGAGGTTGCGGGCGCCGAGCTCCTCCAGCTTCGCCAACTCGCCGGGCCAGCGGGCCAGGCCGTTGGCGAAGCCGTGGGTGAGAGAGGCGGCGCAGAAGCCGCCGTTGCGGCCCGAGGCGGCCCAGCCCACCTCGTGGCCCTCGATCAGTACGACATCGCGCTGCGGGTCACGCTCCTTGGCGAGGAGCGCGGTCCACAGTCCGCTGTATCCGCCTCCGATGACGAGCAGATCGCAGTGCTCGTCGCCGGTGAGGGCGGGCTGCGGGGCGGGCTTGCCCGGGTCGTCCAGCCAGTAGGAGACGGGCCGGGCGTCGGACAGGGATGCGGCGGGGGTCATGGCAGCTGGGGCCATGGTTTCCACTCCTTCGGCAAATCGCTAGGGTGCGCTCTTCTTGCGCCGGCTGCTGATGAGCTGGCCGGCGACCACGATCAGTACGGCGACGAGGAACATGGCCGTACCAATGACGTTGATCTGGACGGGCGTCCCGCGCTGCGCCGATCCCCACACGAACATGGGGAAGGTGACGGTGTTGCCCGAGTTGAAGTTGGTGATGATGAAGTCGTCGAACGAGAGCGCGAACGCGAGCAGCGCACCGGCGGCGATGCCGGGGGCGGCGATCGGCAGCGTGACGCGTACGAACGTCTGCACCGGACCGGCGTAGAGATCACGCGCGGCCTCTTCGAGGCGGGGGTCCATCGACATCACACGCGCCTTGACCGCCACCACGACGAAGCTGAGGCAGAACATGGTGTGCGCGATGAGGATGGTCCAGAAGCCCAGCTCGGCGCCCATGTTGAGGAAGAGCGTGAGCAGTGAGGCGGCCATGACCACTTCGGGCATCGCCATCGGCAGGAAGATCAGCGAGTTGATCGCGCCGCGCGCCCGGAAGCGGTAGCGGACCAGCGCGAAGGCGATCATCGCGCCGAGGACGGTCGCTCCGAGGGTCGCCCAGAAGGCGATTTGGAGGGACAGCGTGAGCGAGCCGCACAGATCGGCGACGCCGCACGGGTCCCGCCAGGCGTCGGTGGAGAACTCCTGCCAGGAGTAGTTGAAGCGCCCGGCCGGCTTGTTGAAGGAGAACACCATGACGACGATGTTCGGCAGGATCAGGTACGCGAGCGTGAGCAGGCCGGCGATGACGACGAGGTTGCGCCGTATCCAGTCGGTGGAGTGTCGCAGCATCAGACGAGATCCTCCGTCCCGGCCCGGCGGATGTAGACAGTGACCATGATCAGCACGACCGCCATGAGAATGAAGGACAGCGCGGCCGCGGTCGGGTAGTCGAGCACCCGGAGGAACTGCGACTGGATGACGTTGCCGACCATCTTGGTGTCGGTGGAGCCGAGGAGTTCGGCGTTGACGTAGTCGCCGCTGGCCGGGATGAAGGTCAGCAGCGTGCCGGAGACGACGCCCGGCATCGACAGCGGGAACGTCACCTTGCGGAACGTGGTGGCCGGCTTCGCGTAGAGGTCGCCGGCCGCCTCGTGGAGCCGCGGGTCGATCCGCTCCAGCGAGGTGTACAGCGGCAGGATCATGAACGGCAGGAAGTTGTACGTGAGACCGCAGACCACCGCGAACGGCGTGGCCAGCAGCCGGTTGCCCTCGGTCATGCCCAGCCAGCTGGTGACGTCCAGGAAGCCGACGCTGCCCAGCACCTCGACCACCGGTCCGCCGTCCGCGAGGATCGTCTTCCAGGCGAGCGTGCGGATCAGGAAGCTGGTGAAGAACGGCGCGATGACCAGGACCAGCAGCAGATTCCGCCAGCGGCCCGCCTTGAAGGCGATCAGGTACGCCAGCGGATAGCCGAGCAGCAGACACAGGATCGTGGCCGTGCCGGCGTACAGCACCGAGCGCAGGAACTGCGGGTAGTACTCGGTCAGGGCGTCCCAGTAGGTCTGGAAGTGCCAGGTGACCTGGAAGCCTTCCTCCAGGGAGCCGGTCTGTACGGAGGTCGAGGCCTGGTAGACCATCGGCAGCGCGAAGAAGACGACGAGCCACAGCATGCCGGGCAGCAGCAGCCAGTAAGGGACGAGCTTGCGGCGGACGGACGGCTTGTGCAGGACCGGCTCGGTGGCGGGCGGCCTGGCCGCGGGTGGTGCTTCGGTGACGGTCATGCGCTCTCCTCGACCGTCTCCACACCGGCGTCGATGTCCTGGTCGGCGTCGAGCCCGAAGGTGTGCGCCGGGTTCCAGTGCAGGACGACCTCGGCGCCCGGGGTGAAGCGCGCGTCCCGCTCGATGTTCTGTACGTACACCTCCAGGTCCGGGCAGACCGGGCTGTCGACGACGTACTGCGTGGAGACGCCGATGAAGCTGGAGTCGGCGATCCGGCCGGCGACGCGGTTGCGGCCGTCGGCGATGCTGTCGGCGTCGTCCGCGTGGGCCAGGGATATCTTCTCGGGGCGCACTCCGACCAGCAGCTTTCCGCCGGTGCGGGGCTGGGTGGAACACCGGTCGGCGGGCAGCCGCAGCTTGGCGTCGGCGGCCGTGACCACGATGTCGCTGCCGGTGGTCTCGGCGACCTCGGCCTCGATGAGGTTGGAGGTGCCGAGGAAGTTGGCGACGAAGGTGGTCTGCGGGTTCTCGTACAGGTCGGCGGGCGCGCCCAACTGCTCCACCCGGCCGCCGTTCATCACCGCGACCGTGTCGGCCATGGTCATGGCCTCCTCCTGGTCGTGGGTGACATGGACGAAGGTGATGCCGACCTCGGTCTGGATCCGCTTGAGCTCCAGCTGCATCTGGCGGCGCAGCTTGAGGTCGAGGGCGCCGAGGGGCTCGTCGAGGAGGAGTACCTGCGGGTGGTTGATCAGTGCGCGGGCGACGGCAACGCGCTGCTGCTGGCCGCCGGAAAGCTGGTGCGGCTTGCGCTGCGCGAAGTCGCCGAGCTGGACGAGGTCCAGCATGTCGCCGACCTGCTTCTTCACCGACTTGACCCCGCGGCGGCGCAGGCCGAACGCGATGTTCTCGTAGATGTTGAGGTGGGGGAAGAGCGCGTAGCTCTGGAAGACGGTGTTGACCGGGCGCTTGTACGGCGCGAGGCCGGTGACGTCCTTGTCGCCGAGGAAGACGGTGCCGGTGGTCGGGTCCTCCAGCCCGGCGATCATCCGCAGCGTGGTGGTCTTGCCGCAGCCGGACGCGCCGAGCAGGGCGAAGAACGAGCCCTGCGGGACGGTCAGATCGAGCGGCTGTACGGCGGTGAAGGAGCCGTAGGTCTTGCTGATCCCGGTGAGGCGGACGTCGCCGCCCTCGGTCTTCGAAGCAGTCATGGGTCGCGGTCCCAGTGGTGTCGGGGGGAAGGGGAGGTCAGGCGCCGATGAGCTTGGCGAACTTCTCTTCGTACGCCGTCTCTTCCTCGTTGCTCAGCGAGCGGAACTCGCGTGACTTGGCGGCCATGGCCTTGTCCGGGAGGATCAGTGTGTTCGAGGCGAGTGCCGGATCGATCTTCGCGAGTTCGGTGGCGACGCCCTCCACCGGGCACACGTAGTTGATGTACGCGGCGAGCTGCGCGGCGACCGGAAGCTCGTAGTAGTAGTCGATGAGCCGCTCGGCGTTCTTCTTGTGCCGCGCCTTGGCCGGGACCAGGAGGTTGTCGCTGCCGGTGAGGTAACCGGCGGCCGGGATCGCGAACTTGATGGCCGGGTTGTCGACCTGGAGCTGGATGACGTCACCGGCCCAGGCGAGACAGGCGGCCAGGTCGCCCTTGGAGAGGTCGGACGTGTAGTCGTTGCCCGTGAAGCGCCGGATCTGCTTCTTGTCGACGCCCTTCTGGAGCCGGCCGATGGCGGCGTCGTAGTCGGCGTCGGTGAAATTCCCCGGGTCCTTGCCCATGTCGAGAAGGGTCATGCCGACCGAGTCGCGCATCTCGGTGAGGAAGCCGACACGGCCCTTGAGGGCCGGGTCGTCCAGCAGCTGAGTGACGGAGTCGACCTTGCGGCCGCCGGTCGCCTCGGAGTTGTAGGCGATGACCGTGGATATACCGGTCCAGGGGTACGAGTAGGCGCGGCCGGGGTCCCAGTCGGGGCTGCGGAACTGGGCGGACAGATTGGCGTACGCGTGCGGCAGGTTCGACGCATCGAGCTTCTGCGCCCAGCCGAGCCGGATCATCCGGGCGGCCAGCCAGTCGGTGACGTTGATCAGGTCGCGGCCGGTGTCCTGGCCGGCCGCGAGCTGGGGCCGGATCTTGCCGAAGAACTCGACGTTGTCGTTGATGTCCTCGGTGTACTTGACCTTGATCCCGGTGCGCTTGGTGAACGCCACCAGGGTGGGACGGCTCTTCTCGTCCTCGCTGATGTCCATGTACTCGGTCCAGTTGGAGAAGTTGACCTGCTTCTCCTTGTCCGAGTGGTCGTCGGAGACCCCTGCTTCGCCCTCCCGCTTGGCGGGCGGGATTCCGCAGCCGCTCAACAGGGCGGCCCCGCCGGCCGCGAGCGCTCCGACGCCCGACGCGCGCAGCAGCGAACGCCGGGAAAGGGCTCCCCGGCCGTTCGTCAGGCTGCGCCGCATGGCCGCCAGTTGGGCTGCGGAGAGGCGGTCGGGCTCGTACTGCTCCATGCGCTGTTCCCTCTCGGTGGGTGGGACCGCTCGGGCGGTGATGGCTATCGGTCCCCGAAGATCGTGCGGTGCCAGTCCTTCCTGATCACCGCCGTGTTGTCGTACATCACGTGCTTGACCTGCGTGTACTCCTCGAAGGAGTACGCCGACATGTCCTTGCCGAACCCGCTGGCCTTGTAGCCGCCGTGCGGCATCTCGCTGAGGATCGGGATGTGGTCGTTGACCCAGACGCAGCCCGCCTTGATCTCGCGGGTGGCGCGGCCGGCGCGGTAGACGTCGCGGCTCCAGGCGGAGGCGGCGAGGCCGTACGGGGTGTCGTTGGCGAGGCGGATGCCCTCGTCGTCGGAGTCGAAGGGCAGGACCACCAGGACCGGGCCGAAGATCTCGGACTGGACGACCTCGCTGTCCTGGGCCGCGCCCGCGATGAGGGTGGGGCGGTAGTACGCGCCGTCCTTCAGGTCCCCTCCCGGCGCTTCGCCGCCGGTGACGACGGTGGCGTACCCACGGGCCCGGTCGACGAAGCCGGCGACCCGGTCGCGCTGCGCGTGCGAGACGAGCGGGCCGAGGTCGGTGGCGGGGTCGAAGGGGTCGCCGAGGCGGACGGTCGCCATGAGGTCGGCGACCCCGCTGACGAAGGCGTCGTACAGCGGGCGCTGGACGTAGGCGCGGGTGGCGGCGGTGCAGTCCTGGCCGCTGTTGATCAGCGAGCCGGCGACCGCGCCGTGCACGGCGGCCTCCAGGTCGGCGTCGTCGAACACCACGAAGGGTGCCTTGCCGCCGAGTTCGAGGTGGACCCGCTTGACGGTGGAGGTGGCGATCTCGGCGACCCGCTTGCCGACCGGCGTCGAGCCGGTGAAGGAGGTCATGGCCACGTCCGGGTGGCCGACCAGGTGCTCGCCCGCGTCGCGGCCCGCGCCGGTGACGATGTTGACGACGCCGTCGGGGATACCGGCCTGCTGGGCCGCCTGCGCGAACATCAGCGAGGTCAGGGGCGTCAGCTCGGCGGGCTTGAGGACGACGGTGTTGCCCGCGGCGATGGCCGGAAGGACCTTCCACGCGGCCATCTGGAGCGGGTAGTTCCAGGGGGCGATGGAGCCGACGACGCCGATCGGCTCGCGGCGGACGTACGAGGTGTGGTCACCGCTGTACTCGCCCGCCGACTGGCCCTGGAGGTGCCGCGCGGCGCCCGCGAAGAAGGCGGTGTTGTCGACCGTGCCGGGCACGTCGAACTCCGTGGTCAGCTTGATCGGCTTGCCGCACTGGAGCGATTCGGTGTACGCGAAGTCCTCGGCCTGCTCGGCCAGGACGCCCGCGAAGCGGTGCAGCGCGTCGGACCGCTCACCCGGGGTGCTGCCCGCCCAGCCCGGGAAGGCCGCGCGGGCGGCGGCCACGGCCGCGTCCACCTCGGCGGTGCCGGCCAGTTCGTACGTCAGGACGTCCTCGCCCGTCGCCGGGTCGACGACGGTGTGCTCGTGCCCGGAGGTGCCGGCCCGGAGCTGACCGCCGATGTACTGCGCGCCGTCTGCGAAACGGTCCTTTACCTGGAAGCGGTTGTCCATCACGCTCTCCGTAGCTTCAGCTCGAATTGAGTGCCGATACTGACAGAGGGGTATCGGCCCAACAAGTGATTCCGTTGTTGCCTTTTGGTTACGCGACGGATTCGGTCGACCATGTGTCGACCGAACCCGCGAATCCCGTACGAAGTGTCAGTGGCGGCTGCCATGCTCGCGTGTATGACGAAGATCGACGACCTGATCGAGCAGGTCAGCGGGGGTTCACGGATCAAGTATCTGCACTTCTGGGGGCACGCGCCGAGGCGGGACGGGGCGATCGGCGCGAGCTGTCTGAGCCAGTGGTGGCCGTCGCCGTTCACGGTCGACGGCGTGGAGTACGCAACCGCGGAGCACTGGATGATGGCGGCCAAGGCGCGGCTCTTCGGGGACGCGGAGGCGGAGCGCGAGGCGGTGGCCGCGGGCGGTCCGGCCCAGGCGAAGAAGGCCGGGCGGCTGGTGCGCGGGTTCGACGAGAAGATATGGCGGCGCGAGCGGTACGCGATCGTGGTCGCCGGCAGTCTGCACAAGTTCGGAGCGCACGCGGACCTGCGGGAATTCCTGCTGGGCACCGGTGAGCGGGTGCTCGTCGAGGCCAGCCCGCTGGACCGGATCTGGGGCATCGGGCTGGCCGGGGACGACGAGCGTGCGCAGGATCCGGCTCGGTGGCGCGGGCTCAACCTGCTGGGTTTCGCGCTGATGGACGCGCGGGAGCGGCTGCGGGGTGGGGAGGGGGCAGGGGCCGGGCCTGCCTGAGGGCCGCTCGGGGCGGGGGCTGGGGCTACATGGTTGCCGGCGGCCAGGGGGTAGTCGGCCAGGGGGTGCGGTCGGCGGCGTTGTCGACGACCAGCGAGGTGGAGAAGGGGTCCTCCTCGTAGCTGTCCGAGTCCTCGTCGGTGAACGACCCGCCGGAGATCATCAGCGCGAACATGCCCGCGCCCAGGATGATGCCGACGACACCGAGGATGATCCCGGCCAGCGCCTGCCCGGCGTTGGTCGCCTGGCCCCGGCCGGCCCGGGTCCGGCCGATGACCCCGAAGACGACCGCCAGCACGCCGAAGACGACCGCGACGATCGAACTGCAGAAGATGCAGACCGAGATGATGCCGAGCACCAGCGCGGTGACGCCCATGCCGTTCTGCGGCTGCGGCATCATGCCCCAGCCGCCGTGGCCGTATCCGTATCCGGGGTAGCCCTGGTAGCCCGTGCCCGGGTAGTCGGGATAGCCCGGGTAGCCCTGGGGTCCCGGGGTGCCCCCGTACGGAGCGCCCGGACCGCCGGCGGCGGGGTGGCCGGGGTAGCCGTACGGTCCCGGGACGGCCTGCCCCGGCCCGTTCGGCCCCATCGGCGGCGGAGGAACAGCGCCCTGGCCGGTGCCGGTGCCGCCGGCCGGGCCGGCCGCGGGCATCGCGGTGACCGTCGGCTGGTCGTGCACCGGGGGTATCGGCGGCTGCGCACCCGCCGGCGGCTTGTCGAGCGGCACCTTCCGCTCCGGGGGCGCCCAGGGATCCAGCGGCTCGGGTTCCCCCGACGGCGGCCGGGTGTTGTCTGACATGTGCCTCCCCCATCTACGTTCCGTCATGCTAAGGCCTGGCACCGCACCCGACACCGGCCTGCCTACGATGATCCCCGACGACCGCACCGCTGGACCCGGAGGACCCCATGCCCGACCTGCACCCCTTCATCGCGGGACTGCCCAAGGCGGAGCTGCACGTGCACCACGTCGGGTCCGCGTCCCCGCGTATCGTTGCCGAGCTGGCCGCCCGGCACCCGGACTCGAAGGTCCCCACCGACCCGGAGGCGCTGGCGGACTACTTCACCTTCACCGACTTCGCGCACTTCATCGAGGTCTACCTCTCCGTGGTGGACCTCATCCGCACCCCCGAGGACGTCCGGCTGCTGACCTTCGAGGTCGCCCGTGACATGGCCCGGCAGAACATCCGCTATGCCGAGCTGACCATCACGCCGTACAGCTCGACCCGTCGCGGCATCGACGAGCAGGCCTTCATGGACGCCATCGAGGACGCCCGCAAGGCCGCCGAGGCCGAGCTAGGCGTCATCCTGCGCTGGTGCTTCGACATCCCGGGTGAGGCGGGTCTGGAAGCGGCCGAGGAGACGGCCCGGCTCGCGGTGGACCTGCGCCCGGACGGGCTGGTGTCGTTCGGGCTCGGCGGTCCCGAGATCGGCGTACCGCGCCCGCAGTTCAAGCCGTACTTCGACCGCGCGATCGCCGCCGGACTGCACAGCGTCCCGCACGCCGGCGAGACCACGGGGCCGCAGACCATCTGGGACGCCCTGATCGACCTGCGCGCCGAGCGGATCGGCCACGGCACCAGCGCGACGCAGGACCCGAAGCTGCTCGCGCACCTCGCCGAGCAGCGCATCGCGCTGGAGGTCTGCCCGACCTCGAATCTCGCGACCCGCGCGGTCACCGACATCGACGAGCACCCGGTCAAGGAGATGGTCCAGGCGGGCGTACTGGTCACCATCAACAGCGACGACCCGCCGATGTTCGGCTCCGACCTGAACAACGAGTACGCGGTCGCTGCCCGGCTGCTCGGCCTGGACGAGCGGGGACTGGCCCGACTGGCGAAGAACGCGGTCGAGGCCTCGTTCCTGGACCCCGCGGGCAAGGCGAAGCTGGCCGAGGAGATCGACACGTACACGGCCGCCTGGCTCGCGCGGTAGGGCGGCGGCGCATGCGCACCGTCATGGCGGTGGCCCACCGCGGCGACCCGTACCGCGTCCGGGAGAATACCCTGCCCTCGCTCAGTTCGGCGCTGGAGCGGGGCGCGGACGCGGTCGAGATCGACGTACGGGTGACCCGGGACGGCGTGCCGGTGCTGGTGCACGACGCCTCGCTCAAGCGCCTGTGGGGCCACGACCGGCTGCTCGCACACCTGCACGCACACGAGGTGCACGAGCTGTCGCTCGGCGAGATGCCGACGCTGCGGGAGGCGCTGGCCGCCACCACGACGGCCCGGGTCATGATCGACCTTCCGGGCGCCGACGAGGCCGCGGTCCGCACGGTGGTCGGGGTGGTGCGCGAGTGCGGGGCGCGGGACCGCGCGTACTACTGCGCGGGCGCGGCCACCATGCTCAAGGTCCGTGCCGCCGATCCGGGCGCGGAGATCGCCCTGACCTGGACGTCGCTGTGCCCGCCCCGGCCCGTCCTCGTCGACGCGGTCGCGCCGCGCTGGCTCAACTACCGCTTCGGCCTGGTGAGCCGGGAGCTGACGGACCGCGTCCACGCGGACGGCGTGCTGGTCTCCGCCTGGACCGCCGACACCAGGCGCACCATGCGCCGGCTCGTGGACCTGGGCGTCGACTCGATCACGACCAACCGCATCGACGCCCTGCGCGCCGTCCTCACGGGGTGACGCGAACGGGCTGACGCGCACGGGGCGGGCCGTGGACCAGGTGTCCACGGCCCGCCCCGCGGGCTGCATCAGTCGGCCGAGCCGTGTCAGCCGCCGAGCGAGGTCATCACGTGCTTGATGCGCGTGTAGTCCTCGAAGCCGTACGCCGAGAGGTCCTTGCCGTAGCCGGACTTCTTGTAGCCGCCGTGCGGCATCTCCGCGACCAGCGGGATGTGGGTGTTGATCCACACGCAGCCGAAGTCGAGGTTCTTCGACATGCGCATCGCGCGCCCGTGGTCCTTGGTCCACACCGAGGAGGCGAGGGCGTACTCGACGTCGTTCGCCCACTCCAGAGCCTGCGCCTCGTCCGTGAAGGACTGGACGGTGATGACCGGGCCGAAGACCTCGTTCTGGATGATCTCGTCGTCCTGCTTGAGGCCGGAGACGACGGTCGGGGCGTAGAAGTAGCCCTTCTCGCCGACCCGGTGGCCGCCCGACTCCACCTTGGCGTGCGCCGGCAGCCGCTCGATGAACCCGCTGACCTGCTTCAGCTGGTTGGCGTTGTTGAGCGGGCCGAACAGCACGTCCTCGTCATCCGGCTGTCCAGTCTTGGTGTCGGCGGCGGCCTTGGCCAGCGCCGCCACGAACTCGTCGTGGATGGACGCCTGGACGAGGACGCGCGTCGCGGCCGTACAGTCCTGGCCGGCGTTGAAGAAGCCCGCCACCGAGATGTCCTCGACGGCCTTGGCGATGTCGGTGTCCTCGAAGACGACGACCGGCGCCTTGCCGCCCAGCTCCAGGTGGACGCGCTTGACGTCCTTCGCCGCGCTCTCGGCGACCTGCATGCCGGCCCGTACGGAGCCGGTGATGGAGGCCATCGCGGGCACCTCGTGCTCGACCATCGCGCGGCCAGTCTCCCGGTCGCCGCACAGGACGTTGAAGACGCCCTTGGGCAGGATCGAGTCGATGATCTCGGCGATCAGGACGGTCGACGCCGGGGTGGTGTCGGACGGCTTGATCACCACGGTGTTGCCCGCGGCAAGCGCCGGGGCGAACTTCCAGACGGCCATCATCATCGGGTAGTTCCACGGCGCGACCTGCGCGCAGACACCGACCGGCTCGCGCCTGATGATGGACGTCATGCCCTCCATGTACTCGCCGGCCGAGCGGCCTTCGAGCATCCGGGCCGCACCCGCGAAGAAGCGGATCTGGTCCACCATGGGCGGGACCTCTTCGCTCGCGGTGAGGCCGAGCGGCTTGCCGGTGTTCTCCGATTCGGCGGCGACGAGCTCGTCCGCGCGCGCCTCGAAGGCGTCCGCGATCTTGAGCAGGGCCTTCTGCCGGTCGGCGGGCGTGGAGTCGCGCCAGGCCGGGAAGGCGGCCGCGGCCGCCTCCATGGCGGCGTCGACGTCTGCCTGCCCGGAGAGCGGCGACGTGGCGTACACCTCGCCGGTGGCCGGGTTGACCACGTCGATGGTCCGGCCGTCGGCGGCGTCCCGGAACTCCCCGTTGATGTAGTTGCGCAGACGGCGCAGCTCGGTGGTCACTGCCACCCCTCCTGTCAGATGTCCGATGGCTGAGACATCCCACCCTAATCGCTTCGGCGACGCTTTCGACATACCCAACGCCGACGAACTACGGATTCAGTGAGATCTGAACCCCACAACAACGAATTTCATCGGTTCGGGCTTGCGGAACAGACGAGTCCTCGTGCACAGTGAGGTCGTGGTCAGTCGAAGCGCAGATTCCAGGCACAGGTCCGGCTCCCCGTCGATCGATGCTGTCTCCCTGGCGATCATCGAGCAACTGCAGGAGGACGGACGCCGTCCTTACGCCGCGATCGGAAAGGCCGTCGGCCTCTCGGAGGCGGCGGTGCGCCAGCGCGTACAGAAGCTGCTCGACCAGGGCGTCATGCAGATCGTCGCCGTCACCGACCCGCTCACCGTGGGTTTCCGGCGGCAGGCGATGGTCGGCATCAACGTCGAGGGCGATCTGGACTCCGTGGCGGACGCGCTGACGGCCATGGCCGAATGTGAGTACGTGGTGATGACCGCGGGCTCCTTCGACCTCATGGTGGAGATCGTCTGCGAGGACGACGACCACCTGCTCGAAGTGATCAACAAACGGATCCGCTCGCTCCCCGGCGTGCGCTCCACCGAGAGCTTCGTCTACCTGAAGCTGAAGAAGCAGACCTATATGTGGGGAACCCGATAGCCGTGAGCAAGGACCTCTCCAAGACCGCGTACGACCACCTGTGGATGCACTTCACCCGCATGTCGTCATACGAGAACGCACCCGTGCCCACCATCGTGCGTGGCGAGGGCACCTACATCTACGACGACAAGGGCAAGCGCTACCTCGACGGCCTCTCCGGCCTGTTCGTGGTCAACGCCGGCCACGGCCGCCACGAGCTGGCCGAGACCGCCTACAAGCAGGCTCAGGAACTCGCCTTCTTCCCGGTGTGGTCGTACGCCCACCCGAAGGCCGTCGAACTGGCCGAGCGGCTCGCGCAGCACGCCCCGGGCGACCTGAACAAGGTCTTCTTCACCACCGGTGGTGGTGAAGCGGTGGAGACCGCCTGGAAGCTGGCCAAGCAGTACTTCAAGCTCCAGGGCAAGCCCACCAAGTACAAGGTCATCTCGCGCGCCGTCGCCTACCACGGCACCCCGCAGGGCGCCCTGTCGATCACCGGCCTGCCCGCCCTCAAGGCACCCTTCGAGCCGCTGGTCCCCGGCGCGCACAAGGTGCCGAACACCAACATCTACCGCGCGCCGATCCACGGCGACGACCCGGAGGCCTTCGGCCGCTGGGCCGCCGACCAGATCGAGCAGCAGATCCTCTTCGAGGGCCCCGAGACGGTCGCGGCCGTCTTCCTCGAGCCGGTGCAGAACGCCGGCGGCTGCTTCCCGCCGCCGCCCGGGTACTTCCAGCGGGTCCGTGAGATCTGCGACCAGTACGACGTGCTGCTCGTCTCGGACGAGGTCATCTGTGCCTTCGGCCGTCTCGGCACGATGTTCGCCTGCGACAAGTTCGGTTACGTACCGGACATGATCACCTGCGCCAAGGGCATGACCTCGGGCTACTCCCCGATCGGCGCGTGCATCATCTCCGACCGCCTCGCCGAGCCGTTCTACAAGGGCGACAACACCTTCCTGCACGGCTACACCTTCGGCGGCCACCCGGTGTCCGCGGCGGTGGGCCTGGCCAACCTCGACATCTTCGAGAAGGAAGGCCTCAACCAGCACGTCCTCGACAACGAAGGCGCGTTCCTCTCCACGCTGCAGAAGCTGCACGACCTGCCGATCGTCGGCGACGTCCGAGGCAACGGCTTCTTCTACGGCATCGAGCTGGTGAAGGACAAGGCCACCAAGGAGACCTTCACCGACGAGGAGACCGAGCGCGTGCTCTACGGCTTCCTCTCGAAGGCGTTGTACGACGCCGGTCTGTACTGCCGCGCCGACGACCGCGGTGACCCGGTCGTCCAGCTGGCCCCGCCGCTGATCTCCAACCAGGAGACCTTCGACGAGATCGAGGGCATCCTGCGCGGCGTCCTCACGGAGGCCTGGGCGAAGCTCTAGTTCTTCCGGGGTCCCATGCTCCAGTCCTCCCGGGGTCCCACGGAGGCCCCAGGAGGCCTGGCAAGACCCTGACCGGTCCTGTACCGGCCAGGACTCCGGCGGCAACCCTCACCGCCGTCGGACCACACGGCCCGGATGCGCCCGTTCGAGTGAGAACGAGCGCGTCCGGGCCGTGTGCTGTCCGGCCTCCGGAGGTTCGGATCCTTACGGTGCCTTCACGGCCCAGTGACCGACCGGCTTCGGCATCGTTCCCCCGTACGGGGGAACCGGGCGAACAGCCCGATCCGAAGTCTCATCCGAACCGAGGTGTACGCCATGGTGGCCCCGCCGGACAACGATGTGCTCTGGGCGCGCTCCCTGCACTGCTCCCACAGCGGCTCGCCCGCGCTGACCGGCGTCTCGCTCGGTGTCCGCGAGGGCGAGATCCTCGCGGTCCACGGCCCGCGCGGCTGCGGCAAGACCACCCTCCTGCGGTGCCTTTCCGGGCAGCTCGTGCCCCAGCAGGGCGAGGTGTGGTTCAACAGCACGCCCGTCCACACCATGGGCCCGGCGCTGCGGGAGCGGCTGCGCCGCGAGCGCTTCGGCTGGATCGGCCCCGAGCCCCGGCTCGTACCGGAACTCACCGTCTGGGA
The DNA here is from genome assembly GCF_053763515.1 of Streptomyces mabaensis. Lineage (NCBI taxonomy): Bacteria > Bacillati > Actinomycetota > Actinomycetes > Kitasatosporales > Streptomycetaceae > Streptomyces > Streptomyces mabaensis. The sequence goes on along the minus strand of NZ_JBSOPZ010000008.1, from coordinate 142,430 downwards.
GAACGCGGCCCTCCCGCTGCTCCTGCGCGGCGCCACGCCGCGGACCGCCAGGACCGCGGCCACGGAATGGCTGGAACGCCTCGACATCGGGGCCATCGCCCGCAAACGCCCGCACGCCGTCCCGCAGGCCCAGCGACAGCGGGTCGCCGTCGTCCGCGCCCTGGTCACCATGCCGGCGGTGCTGTTCGCCGACGAGCCCACCGCGCCGCTGCACCGCGCCGACGCCGCGCAGGTGCTGCGCACCCTGACCACCGCGGCCCGCTCGCACGGCATCACCGTGCTCCTCGCCACGCACGACGCGGAGGTGGCGGCGCTCGCCGACCGGGCGGTGTCCCTGCTCGACGGCCGCCGCCTGGGCACCGGCCTGTCCGCCGAGCCGGAGGGCCGTACCGCGTGCTCGCTCTCCGCCTAGCCCGCGGCTCGCACCCGCTGGTCCAGCTCCGCCGGCTGATGGTGGCCGCCGCGTCGGCGGGGGTCGGATTCCTGCTGCTGTGCACCCTGGGCACCGCGATGGCCCAGCCGGCGGGCTCGCTGCTGCGACTGCTGTGGTGCGCGGTGCCGCTGGCCGCGACGGTGCACCTCGCCGTCGCCGTGGCCCGTACGGACCCCACTACCCGCCCCCGGGCCGGGCTCTCCGCGATCGGCCTCGGCCCGGCCCGCCTCAGCGCGGTGGCCGCGGCCTCGGCCGCCGTCTCCTGCACGCTCGGCAGCATGGTGGCGCTGCTCGTCTTCCTCCATCTGCGCGGCGACCTCAGCGGCCTCCCCTTCGACGGCGCGGCGGCCGAACTCCTGGCGGCGCACCACCCGCTGCCGCTGGCCGCGGCCCTCACCCTGCTGAGCCTGGCGCCGCTGTGCGCGGCGACGGCCAGTGCGCTCGCGCTCCGGCCGCGTCGCGTACGACCGACGGAACCGGAGGACCCCGAGGCCGGCCCCGCGCAGCCGGACGGCCTGCCCTGGGGCGTCGCACTGGTCGCGGCGGGGCTGGCGGTGGAGGCGTACGCAAGCCAGGGCGCCGGGCTCGACGGCGGCCCGGCGTGGGTCCTGGCCGGCTGGGCGCTCACGGCGGTCGGCCTGGCGCTGGCCGGCCCCGGCCTCACGTACCTCTGCGGCCGGCTGCTGCAGTCGGCCCGGCCGGGCGCGCTGCGGCTGCTGGCGGGCCGCGCCCTCCAGCAGGAGGCCGGCCGCATCGGCCGGCCGCTGGGGGTGCTGTGCGCGGTGGTGTCCGGCGTGATCGCGCTGACCACCCTGCACACCGCGGGCGCCGGCCCGGCCCTCTTCGGCCCGCTCACGGGCCTGGGCGCGGCCCTGGTCCTGGGCTGCGCCACGGCGACCCTGCTGACGTCGGCCCTGGAGGCGAGGCACGCGCGCGCGGAGACGACGGAGACGCTGCTGCGCCTGGGCACCCCGCCGAAACTCCTCCGCGGAGCGGCCACCCTCCGAGCGGCGGCCGTGCTGGCGCTGTTCACCCCGGTGACCTGGACGATCGCCCACCTGGCGGCCCTCCCCCTGACCCCCTGATCGCCTCGTACCGCCCCGCTCAAGCGCCAACCGCCAGCCGGCCCCCACGCAGCGTCCCCGCCCCCGGCACCCAACCCCCGGCCGCGGTACGGGGCCCACTACGCGCCGCTGGAGCGGGCGCTCCAGCCCCCAACCCCCGGCAGTCCGCACCGCGAAGCGCACGCGGCCACGGCGCCCAACCCCGGCCACGACACAAGCGGGCCCCACCACGCGCCGCTGAAGCGGGCGCGGCTCAGCGCCCAACCCCCGGCAGTTCGCGCCGCGAAGCGGGCGCGGCCACGGCGCCCAGCCCCCGGCCGCGATACAAGCGGGGCCCACCACGCGCCGCTCAGGGGGCGCGGCTCCAGCGCCTGAGCCCCGGCGGTCCGCGCCGCGAAGCGGGCGCGGCCCCGCGACAAGCCCCGCCCACTCTGTGCAGCGACCGCGGGGCGCGGCGCACACCGGGGCCCAATTCGCGCCGCGAAGCGGGCGCGCAGCGGGCGCCGCAGGCGCTCCGCTTCCGGGGGCCGGGGGCGGGCCCCCGGTTTCGGGAAGGGGCGGGGCTGGGGAACGCCCCCCGCGACCCGCCCGCCGGGCCGGGCGCCGTGCGCGGCTATCGTTGCCGCGTGGCCACCGAAGACTTCGAGATCGAGACCCTGGCCGAGTTCGACCAGGTCGCCGCCCGCGGCTCACTCGGCGGATACCGCGTCCAGTCCGTCGACCTGACCGGGCGCACCTTCGCCCTGCTCGCCGCCGACACCGCGAGCGCCGTCTTCCTCGGCTGCACCATGGAGCCCGACGCCGCCGCCAAGGTGCGCGCGGACGGGGCGCTGGTCTTCCCGCCCGTCCCGGACCTGCCGTTCAACCCGTACCGGGGCCTGCTCTACACCGCGGACGAGCTGTTCACCGGTCTCGCGACCGGCTACGAGGGCACGCCCGACGCCCACACGTACGCCTGGTTCCAGCGTGCCAAGTCCGACGGCGACGTCTTCTCCTCGATGCTCCGGGCCATCCACGACGACGCGATATCCGACGCGCTCGACGAACGGCTCGCCGGCACCCGCGTGGTGGGCGTGATGGGCGGGCACGCCATGGCCCGCGGCACCGACGAGTACGCCGGCGCCGCCCGCCTCGCCCGCGAGCTGGCCCGCGGCGGCCTGACGATCGCCACCGGCGGCGGCCCGGGCGCGATGGAGGCCGCCAACCTCGGCGCGTACACCGCGCCGTTCGAGGACGACGTCCTGACCGAGGCGCTGGAGCTGCTCGCCAAGGCGCCGTCCTTCGTCCCGTCCGTCACCGACTGGGCGCAGGCCGCCTTCGAGGTCCGCGCCCGCCGGCCGGGCGGCGGCGACTCCATCGGCATCCCCACCTGGTTCTACGGGCACGAGCCGCCGAACGCCTTCGCCGGTCACATCGCCAAGTACTTCGCGAACGCCACCCGCGAGGACGGCCTGCTCGCCCGCTGCAACGCCGGTGTGATTTTCCTCCCGGGCGCGGCCGGCACGCTCCAGGAGATCTTCGACAACGCCACGCCGAACTACTACGAGTCGCGCGGCGAGCCGACCCCGATGGTGCTGGTGAACCGCGCGCACTGGACCGAGCGGCTGCCCGCCTGGCCGCTGCTGCGGTCCCTGTCCCAGGGGCGGTCCATGGAGTCGCGGATCGCACTGGTCGACAGCGTCACGGAGGTCCCGGCCGCGCTCGCCGCCCTGTCCGGCTGAGCACTGTCCGGTTGAGCACTGTCGCACTGTCCGGTTGAGCACTGTCCGGCCGTAGAAGCAACGTCCGTGCCGAAACGCACGTCTGGCAGTCGGAGCGGTCCCCCCACCCGCCCGACCGACCACACGTGAACGGAGCTCCCGGTGCTCATCGGCCTTCTGACCGCTGTCGCGGCCTCGATCTGTTACGGCACGGGCTCCGTGCTGCAAGCCGTGGGTTCCCGGAAGTCCGCCCGCCGCGAGGCGGCGGCCGGCGGCCTCACGCAGCACGGCGGACCCAGCCTCTCCTCCACCGCCAAGGCGGCGATGACCTGGGAGTTCATCGTCGGCACGATTCTGGACTTCATCGGGTTCGGCCTCGGCGCACTGGCGGCCCGGCTGCTGCCCCTCTTCCTCTCCCAGACCGTCATCAGCGCCAACCTGGTGATCACGGCGGTGCTGAGCGTCAAACTGCTCGGCATCTCCCTGACCCGCAGGGAGTGGACGTCGATCGGTGTCGTCTGCTCCGCGCTGGTGCTGCTGGCCACCGCCGCCGGCCCGGAGGGCAGCGGCCACACCCCGCTCGCCACCCACTGGTGGCTGCTGGCGGTGTCGGTGCTGCTGATGGTGGGCGGCACGGTGGCCGTACGGCTCCTCGGCGGGCGCGCCGCGATCCTGGCCGGCCTCCTGTCCGGCCTGGGCTTCGGCGCGCTGGGCGTCGGGGTCCGCGTACTGAACGGCATCGATCCGTTCGACCCCGGCGCTCTGCTCGCCGACCCCGCCCTCTACGCGATCCTGGTGGCCGGCATCGGCGGCATGTACCTGCACACGGTCGCCCTGCAGATCGGCTCGGTGAACGGCGCCACCGCGGCACTGGTGGTCGGCGAGACCGTCCTGCCGGGCATGGTCGGCGTCTGGTGGCTGGGCGACGCCTCCCGCCCGGGATTCGCCTGGCTGGCGGTCACCGGGTTCGTCCTGGCCGTGGCGGGCGCGGTCGCGGTGGCCTGGTTCGGCGCGCCGGAGGGCGGCGACACCGTAACGGACACAGCGCCTGATCCCACCGAACCCCGCCCCGAGCCGCAGGAGTTGCTCACCCGCTGAGGCCGTCCCGCAGGACGACCACGTCCCCGGCGTCGAAGGCGACCCCCACCACCGCGCCCACCTCGGGCGCGTCCCGCAGCGAGCACTCCGCCTCGATGACGGGCGCGCCCTCCGGCCGCAGGAGTACGGCGACATGGCTGCCCCGGAAGGTCCGCGCCTCCACCTCGCAGCGCAGGCCGTCCGCCGCCGGGACCAGCCGGACCCCCGCCGGGCGGACCAGCAGCCGGCAGTCGCCCTCGGGCGATCCGTCCGGCACCGGGACCTTGCCCCAGGGGGTGTCGGCGGCCGCCCCGCTCACGGTCGCGCCGACGATGTTGTCGAAACCGAGGAAGCGGGCCACGAACTCGGTCGCGGGCCGCTGCCACACCTCCAGCGGCGCGCCCGCCTGGGCGATGCGGCCGTCCTGCATGACGACGACCCGGTCGGCGAGCGCGAAGGCCTCGCCCTGGTCGTGGGTGACGGCCAGCACGGTCGTACCCAACCGGCCGAAGAGCTGCCGCAGTTCGACGACGAGGCGTTCACGCAGGCCACGGTCGAGCTGCCCGAGCGGCTCGTCGAGCATCAGCAGCTTCGGCTGCGGCGCGAGGGCGCGCGCCAGCGCGACGCGCTGCTGCTCACCGCCGGACAGCGAGGCCACGGCCCGCCGCTGGGCGCCGGGCAGGCCGACGAGGTCGAGCAACTCGTCCACCCGGCGCGCCTGTCCGGCCCGGTTCTCGCCGTGCATGCGCAGCCCGAAGGCCACGTTGGAGCCGACGTCCCGCTGCGGGAACAGCTGATGGTCCTGGAACATCATCCCGACGCCCCGGCGGTGCACCGGCACCGACGTCTGGTCGGCGCCGGCCAGCAGCACCCGCCCGGACGCGTCCTGAAGCCCGGCGACGACCCGCAGCAGGGTGGACTTGCCGCTGCCGCTCGGCCCGAGCACGCACACGATCTCGTGCTCCGCGACCTCCAGGTCGACCGCGTCGAGCACCGCCCGCTCGCCGAACCGTACGGTCACCGAGTCCAGCCGCAGCAGCGCGCCGGCATCAGCCATCAGAACTCCCCCGAGCCTTGGGTGCGGATACGTTCCAGCGCCAGCAGCGCCGCGGCGCAGACCAGCATCAGAATCGTGCTGAGGGCCATCGCCTGCCCGTAGTTGAGCTCACCCGCCCGCCCCAGCAGCCGCGCCACCGCGACCGGCAGCGTCGGGTTGTCGGGCCGGGCGATGAAGACGGTCGCCCCGAACTCCCCCAGGGACACGGCGAAGGCGAACCCGGCGGCGATCAGCACCGCCCGGCGTACCAGCGGCAGATCGACCTCCCGCCAGACCCGGAGCGGGGAGGCCCCGAGGACCGCCGCCGCCTCGCGCAGCCGCTCGTCCACCGCGCGCAGTACGGGCAGCATCGTCCGTACGACGAAGGGCACACCGACCAGCGCCTGGGCCAGCGGCACCAGGATCCACGAGGTACGCAGGTCCAGCGGCGGCTCGTCGAGGGTGATCAGGAAGCCGAAGCCGACCGTCACCGCGGAGACGCCGAGCGGCAGCATCAGCAGCGCGTCGAAGCCGCGCACGAACCGCCCCGCGCGCCGGGTCAGCGCGGCGGCGGCGAGCCCCCCGACGACCAGGGCGATGACGGTGGCCACCAGGGCGTACCGCAGTGAGTTCCCGACCGCCGCCAGCGGGGGCACCAGGAAGGTGCCGCCGTCCGCCGACCGCAGGGCCCGGTAGAAGGCGAAGCCGTACCCGTCCGGCCCGGCGAGCGAGCGCTCGACCAGCACGCCGAGCGGCAGCAGGATCAGCAGCAGCACGGTGGCGAGGACGCCGCCGAGCAGCGCCCACTGGGCCGCGCCGCGCGGCCGGCGCGCGGTCTGCGCCGGGTCCACCAGCTTCAGCGCGCTCTCCCGCCGGCGGACGGTCCACGCGTGTACGGCGAGGATCGCGCCGACCGCGGCGAACTGCACCAGTGTCAGTACGGCGGCGGTGGACAGGTCGAGCAGCTGCGCGGTCTGCCGGTAGATCTCCACCTCCACGGTGGAGAACGCCGGGCCGCCCAGGATCTGGACGACACCGAAGGAGGTGAAGGTGAAGAGGAAGACCATGAGCGCGGCGGCGGCCACGGCGGGGCCGAGCGCGGGCAGCGTGACCCTGCGCCAGGCGGCGAACCGGCCGGCGCCGAGCACCCGGGCGGCCTCTTCCTGGCGCGGGTCGAGCTGCGACCAGAGCCCGCCGACCGTGCGGACCACCACGGCGTAGTTGAAGAAGACGTGCGCCAGCAGAATCGCCCACACCGTGGTGTCGAGCCGTACGCCCCACGTCGCGTCGAGCAGCCCGCCGCGCCCCAGCAGGGCGAGGAAGGCGGTCCCGACCACGACCGTCGGCAGGACGAACGGCACGGTGACCACCGCACGCAGCAGCTGTCTGCCGGGGAAGTCGAACCGTGCGAAGACGTACGCGCCGGGCAGCGCGATCAGCAGGGTCAGCGCGGTCGACGCGAGCGCCTGCCAGGCGGTGAACCACAGCACCTGGACGATGTCCGGCTCGCTCAGCACCTCGACGGTCCGCCCGAACCGCCAGACGCCGTCGGCCTTGAGGCCGCGGGCCACGATGGCGGTCACGGGGTAGGCGAAGAAGACCGCGAAGAACGCGACGGGCACGGCCATCAGGCCGAGCCGCGCCGCGCCCCCGCGACCGCGCCGGGCCTTCGCGGGCCCGGCCGGCTGCGTCTTCGTTACTTCAGGACGAGCGAGGACCATGACTTGACCCACTGCTCACGGTTCTCGGCGATCTTCTCCGGAGCGACGGTCTCGGGCTTGTCGATCACCACGCCGTGCTGGGTGAACAGCTCGGGCAGCTGCACGTCCTCGACCACGGGGTTCACGAACATGTTCAGCGGCATGTCCTCCTGGAACGTCTTGCTCAGCAGGAAGTCCAGCAGCGCCTTGCCGCCCGCCTCGTTCTTCGCGCCGTCCAGCAGGCCGGCGAACTCCGTCTGCCGGAAGCAGGTGCCGGTGGAGACGCCGGTCGGGGCTTCCTTCGGCTGCGGCTCGGAGTAGAGGACCTCGACCGGCGGGCTGGAGGCGTAGGAGACGACGAGCGGGCGGTCGCCCTTGGCCTTCTTGCCGCCGGCGGAGCCGGAGAAGCGCTCGTTGTACGCCTGCTCCCAGCCGTCGACGACCTCGACGCCGTTGGCCTTCAGCTTCTTCCAGTAGTCCTGCCAGCCCTCGTCCCCGTACTCGGCGGTGGTGGCGAGCAGGAATCCGAGGCCGGGCGAGGAGGTCGCGGCGTTCTCGGTGACGAGGAGGTTCTTGTACGCGGGCTTGATCAGGTCGTCGAAGGTCTGCGGGGGGCTGAGCTTCTTGTCGGCGAAGTACTTCTTGTCGTAGTTGACGCAGATGTCGCCGGTGTCGACGGGGGTGACGCGGTGCTTGTCCCGGTCGAGCTGGAGCTCGGGAGCGACCCGGTCCAGGCCCTTGGCCTCGTACGGGGTGAAGATGCCGTTGTCGAGGGCGCGCGAGAGCAGAGTGTTGTCGACGCCGAAGAAGACGTCGCCGCGCGGGGAGCCCTTGGTCAGGATCTCCTGGTTGAGGGCGGCGCCCGCGTCGCCGCTCTTCAGCACCTTGACCGTGTAGCCCGTCTGCTGGGTGAACTCCTTCATCACGTTCTTGGAAGCGAGGAAGGAGTCGTGGGTGACCAGGGTGACGGTCTTGGACTGCGAACCGCCGTCCGTGCCGGAGTCCTTCGACTCCCCGCAGGCGGCAAGCGTCGAGACGCCGACAGCGGCGGCTACGGCGGTGACCGCCAGCTTCTTGGTGGTGCTCACTGAGATTCCTCCTGGAGTGACCAGGAAGAGACGCGGCCCCGCTCACGAAGTGAGCAGGGCGCAACAGCTTGAGTGATGACCGAACTTCCTACCCAGAATGACCTGGGCAAGGTTCAGAGGGTCTGCGACCGCTGTGCCGTCTCCCGGCACGTTGTCGCACTCTCAGCGCTGTGGCGCTCCCCTGTCGGAATATGCGAATGTCCGAGCCCAGACTACCGCTCCGCCGCCGCGAGCTGTCCGCACGCTCCGTCGATCTCCTGGCCACGGGTGTCCCGTACGGTCACGGGCACCCCGTGGGCCGCGATGGCCTCGACGAACGCCTTCTCGTCCTCGGGACGGGACGCGGTCCACTTCGACCCGGGCGTCGGGTTCAGCGGGATGAGGTTCACATGGACCCGCTTGCCCTTGAGCAGCCGGCCGAGCAGGTCGCCCCGCCACGCCTGGTCGTTGATGTCGCGGATCAGGGCGTACTCGATGGAGATACGGCGCCCGGACTTCTCCGCGTACTCCCACGCGGCGTCGAGCACCTCTCGTACCTTCCACCGCGTGTTCACCGGCACCAGGGTGTCGCGCAGTTCGTCGTCCGGGGCGTGCAGCGAGACGGCGAGACGGCACTTGAAGCCCTCGTCGGCGAAGCGCAGCATCGCCGGCACCAGGCCCACGGTCGAGACGGTGATGCCGCGCTGCGACAGGCCCAGGCCGTCCGGCTCCGGGTCGGTCAGCCGGCGGACGGCACCCACGACCCGCTTGTAGTTGGCGAGCGGCTCGCCCATGCCCATGAAGACGATGTTGGACAGGCGCGCCGGGCCTCCCGGAACCTCGCCGTCACGCAGGGCGCGCATCCCGTCCACGATCTGGTGCACGATCTCGGCGGTGGACAGGTTGCGGTCCAGGCCCGCCTGTCCCGTGGCGCAGAACGGGCAGTTCATGCCGCAGCCGGCCTGCGAGGAGATGCACATCGTGACGCGGTCCGGGTAGCGCATCAGGACCGACTCGACGAGCGTGCCGTCGTGCAGCTTCCAGAGGGTCTTGCGGGTGGTGTCGTTGTCACAGCTGATGTGCCGCACCACGTTCATCAGGTCCGGCAGCAGCTCGCTCTGGAGCCTGCCCCGCGCGGCGGCGGGGATGTCGGTCCACTCGGCCGGGTCGTGCGCGTACCGCGCGAAGTAGTGCTGCGACAGCTGCTTGGCACGGAACGGCTTCTCGCCGATCGCGGCCACGGCTTCGCGGCGCTCGGCGGGCGTGAGGTCGGCGAGGTGCCGCGGGGGCTTCTTGGCCCCGCGCGGCGCGACGAAAGTCAGTTCTCCAGGTACAGGCATGGTTCACCCAGTGTCGCAGATGGGCGCGGCCCCGGATTCCAGTGACGGCGGTCACGCGCACCGCCGCGGGCGCCCCCCGTCGCGCCTCCCGGCCCCCGGGTCACGGAGAACGTGGGTCAGCCGGCCCCCACGAACGCCACCAGCAGCAGCCAGACCACCGGAGCCGTCGGCAGCAGCGAGTCCAGCCGGTCCATGATGCCGCCGTGGCCCGGCAGCAGGGTGCCCATGTCCTTGATGCCCAGGTCACGCTTGATCATCGACTCGCCCAGGTCGCCGAGGGTCGCGCTGACCGCGACGGCGAGGCCGAGCACCAGCCCCTGCCACCAGGTGCCGCCGTCGATCGAGAACTCCATGCACAGCGCGCCGGCCCCCATGGCGAAGGCCATCCCGCCGAAGAGCCCCTCACGGGTCTTGCCGGGGCTGATTCGCGGCGCCAGCTTGTGCCGGCCGAAGCGCCAGCCCACCGCGTACGCCCCGGTGTCGCTGGCCACCGTCAGCAGCAGGAAGGTGAACACCCGCCACGAGCCGTCCTCGGCGGTCAGCATCAGTGCGACGAAGGTGGCCAGGAACGGCACGTAGAACGCCGCGAAGACACCGGCCGTGACGTCCTTGAGGTAACCCTCGGGAGGTTCGGTCATCCGCCAGACCAGCACGGCGAGCGCCGTGAGCGCCATGGCGACCCAGGCTCCCTCCGCGCCGCGCACATAGCCGGCCACGACCATCGCCGCGCCGCCGACGGCCAGCGGCACGAGCGGGGCCTTGATGCCCCTCTTCTCGTCCAGCCGGGACGTCAGCTCCCACAGGCCGACGACCACCGCGGCCGCTATCACGCCCACGAAGACGGCCTTCACGATGAAGAGCGACGCGATGATCACCGCGGCGAGGCCGAGGCCCACCCCTATGGCGGCACGCAGGTCACGGCCCGCGCGCTTCCTCGGGGGTGGCTGCGGGGCCGGCGTCGGGCTGGGCATGGGCTCCTGCGGCATCTCTTCACCGAACAGGGGACCGCCCAGCTGGGCGGACCCCCGGTCGCGTACGTCGTGGTGGGCGGATTGTCTGCCTGCGTCGTTCCCCCCTGTGCCGGGCACGACTATGCCGGGCACGACGGGCATGGGCCGAGTCTGCTGGACCTCATGCGCATCGTATGCGGGACCCGCCGGGGCGGGCCCCTGGTCGGACGGCAGCCCCCCGCCGACGTAACCGGCGCTCGGCGGGGCCCCCCAGGAAGAGTCGTTCATCAGACCTCGAGCAGCTCGGCTTCCTTGTGCTTGAGCAGCTCGTCCACCTGCGCGACGTACTTCGCGGTGGTGTCGTCGAGCTCCTTCTCCGCACGGCGCACCTCGTCCTCGCCGGACTCCTTGTCCTTGACGAGCTTGTCGAGGGCTTCCTTCGCCTTGCGGCGGACGGAGCGGATCGAGATCTTCGCGTCCTCGGCCTTGTTCTTCGCGACCTTGATGTAGTCGCGGCGGCGCTCCTCGGTCAGCTCCGGGAAGTTGACCCGGATGATGCGCCCGTCGTTGCTCGGGTTGACGCCGAGGTCGGAGTCGCGGATCGCCTGCTCGATGTTGCGCAGCGCGCTCGCGTCGAAGGGGGTCACCACGGCCATGCGCGGCTCGGGGACCGCGAACGAGGCCAGCTGGTTGATCGGCGTCAGCGCACCGTAGTAGTCCGCCACGATCTTGTTGAACATCGCCGGGTGCGCACGCCCGGTGCGGATCGCGGCGAAGTCCTCCTTGGCGACCACGACGGCCTTCTCCATTTTCTCCTCGGCCTCGAGGAGGATTTCTTCGATCACCACTAGCTCCTGCATGTCTTGTGTGGGTGGGGAGGGTCTGGGATCAGGCCCGGGTGCCCTGGTCGCTCACGAGAGTGCCGATCTTCTCACCCTTGACGGCGCGCGCGATATTGCCCTCGGCGAGCAGCTCGAACACGAGGATCGGCAGCTTGTTGTCGCGGCAGAGGGTGATGGCGGTGGCGTCGGCGACCTTGAGGTCGCGGGCCAGCACCTCGCCGTACTCCAGCGCGTCGAACTTCACCGCGTCGGGGTTGGCCTTGGGGTCGGAGTCGTAGACCCCGTCCACGCCGTTCTTCCCCATGAGGAGCGCCTCGGCGTCGATCTCCAGGGCGCGCTGGGCGGCGGTGGTGTCGGTGGAGAAGTACGGCATGCCCATACCGGCGCCGAAGATGACGACGCGGCCCTTCTCCAGGTGCCGCACGGCGCGCAGCGGGATGTACGGCTCCGCGACCTGGCCCATGGTGATGGCGGTCTGTACGCGGGAGTCGATGCCCTCCTTCTCCAGGAAGTCCTGGAGGGCGAGGCAGTTCATGACCGTACCGAGCATGCCCATGTAGTCGGAGCGGGCCCGGTCCATGCCGCGCTGCTGGAGCTCGGCGCCGCGGAAGAAGTTGCCGCCGCCGATGACGATCGCGATCTCCGCGCCGTCCCGGACGACAGCGGCGATCTCGCGGGCCATGGCGTGGACGACGTCGGGGTCGACGCCCAGACCACCGCCGCCGGAGAAGGCCTCACCCGACAGCTTCAGCATGAAGCGGCGGGCCTTCGTGTGGTCGCTCTTGTGGTCGGAAGCCTTGTGGTGGTCCGCGCCCTGATTCATGGAGATCTCCTCGTGCACATACGAAGAAGGCCATTGCCGGTGGGTCCTTGCGTTCCCTCTGCGGCAATGGCCTCCTCGTCAGATCTGCGGTCGCCCTGCGCATGCGCGGCGACTGCTTCAGACCCTATCGGGGTCCTCGGTCGATCGCGTACGGACTCAGATGCCGACCTTGATGCGCGTGAAGCGCTTCAGGGAGACACCGGCCTCGTCCAGGACCTTCTGGACCGACTTCTTGTTGTCCTTGGCGAACGCCTGCTCCACCAGGACGACGTCCTTGAAGAAGCCGTTGACCCGGCCTTCGACGATCTTCGGCAGGGCGGCCTCGGGCTTGCCCTCTTCGCGCGAGGTGGCCTCGGCGACGCGACGCTCGTTCTCGACCGTCTCGGCCGGGACCTCGTCACGGGTGAGGAACTTCGGCGAGAACGCGGCGATGTGCTGCGCGACGTCCTTGGCGACCTCGGCGTTCTCCTTGTCCAGCTCGACCATGACGCCGATCTGCGGCGGCAGGTCGGGGTTGGTGCGGTGCATGTACGTGGCGACGTAGCCGCCGGAGAACTGCGCGAAGCGGTCCAGGACGATCTTCTCGCCGAGGTTGGCGTTGGCCTCGTCGACGTAGGCCTGGACGGTCTTGCCGGCCTCGATCTCGGAGGCGAGCAGCGCCTCGATGTCGGCCGGGGAGGTCGCGGCGACGTGCGCGGCGAGCTTGTTGGCGACGGCCTGGAACTTCTCGCCCTTGGCGACGAAGTCGGTCTCGCACTTCAGCTCGACCAGAACGCCAGAGGTCTTGTCGTCGGAGATGACGGAGACGACCGCGCCGTTCTCGGCAGAGCGGCCCTCGCGCTTGGCGACGCCCTTCTGACCCTTGACGCGGAGCAGCTCGACGGCCTTGTCGACGTTGCCCTCGGCCTCGTCCAGCGCCTTCTTGCAGTCCATCATGCCGGCGCCGGTGAGCTCACGGAGCTTCTTGACGTCAGCGGCGGTGTAGTTCGCCATGATCTGTGAATCTCTCTCAGAAGTCGTAGATCTACGGGTGGACGGCGGGGGCGGCGCTCATGGCACCGTCCCCGCCGTCGTCAGCCGTGCTGAGGTCGTCCGGGAAGCACACCCCCGGACGGCTCGCGCTGGGTCAGGCCTGCTCGGCGTCCGCGGCCGGGGCCTCGGCGGCGGGGGCCTCGGCGGGCTTGTCGGCAGCGGCCTCGGCCGGAGCCTCGGCGGCCTTGTCCGACGCGTCGTCGGCCTTCTCGTCGGCCTTCTCCTCGGCCTTCTCGTCAGCCTTCTTGTCGCCCTCGAGGAGGTCGCGCTCCCACTCGGCGAGCGGCTCGCCGGCGGCCTTCTCGCCCGGCTTCGAGTCGCCGGTGGCGACGCCGGAGCGGGCGATGAGGCCCTCGGCGACGGCGTCAGCGATCACGCGGGTGAGCAGGGTGACGGAGCGGATCGCGTCGTCGTTGCCCGGGATCTTGTAGTCGACCTCGTCGGGGTCGCAGTTGGTGTCGAGGATCGCGACGACCGGGATGTGGAGCTTGCGCGCCTCACCGACGGCGATGTGCTCCTTCTTGGTGTCGACGATCCAGACGGCGCTGGGCACCTTCTGCATCTCGCGGATACCACCGAGGGTCTTCTCCAGCTTGGCCTTCTCGCGCGAGAGCACGAGAAGCTCCTTCTTGGTCAGACCCGAGGCCGCGACGTCCTCGAAGTCAATCGCCTCGAGCTCCTTCAGACGCTGAAGGCGCTTGTAGACGGTGGAGAAGTTGGTGAGCATGCCACCCAGCCAGCGCTGGTTGACGTACGGCATGCCGACGCGCGTCGCCTGCTCGGCGATGGCCTCCTGGGCCTGCTTCTTGGTGCCGACGAACATGATGGAGCCGCCGTGCGCGACGGTCTCCTTGACGAACTCGTAGGCGCGGTCGATGTACGACAGCGACTGGAGCAGGTCGATGATGTAGATGCCGTTGCGCTCGGTGAAGATGAAGCGCTTCATCTTCGGGTTCCAACGGCGGGTCTGGTGACCGAAGTGGACGCCGCTTTCCAGCAGCTCCCGCATCGTGACGACGGCCATGGCCGTACTCCTTGAGGTGCTCGGTTGTCGCGCCCGCCGGACGGCGGTCGCGCCTGACGCCCCGACGCGCCGTGCCGCAAGGGACCGAGGAGCGCGGCCACCGGCTGTGAGGGCCAGGTGGCGGGGCGTGCGAAGTCGACCCGGTGACCCGGATCGCCACAAGAAGTGTACGGGACCCGGACGGTGCCGGGTGACGAGGCTGTCCACAACGAGTGAGTTGCCCACAGATACGGACCAAGATCCACACGGATCCGGGTCGCCGCCCAGTCTGGACGGCATGCGCATCCTGTCGATCGTGACGCTGTTGCTGCTCGGCCTCCTGCCGGCGACCGCGCCGGCCGCCGCGCCGGCCCCGCCGGTGCCGCGGGTCCCCCCGGTGCCGCTGGTGGTCGTACGCGGCTGGGACCCGCCCCCATCACCGTACGCGGCGGGCCACCGCGGGGTGGACCTGGCGGCCGCGCCGGGCACGGAGGTACGGGCCGTGGCGGCGGGCCGCGTCTCCTTCTCCGGCGTCGTGGCGGGCCGCGGCGTGGTGTCCATCGCCCTGACCGGTACGGGCGACCCGCCGCTGCGCACGACGTACGAACCGGTACGCCCCCTGGTTGCCCGGGGCGAGGAGGTGACGCCCGGCCAGGTGGTGGCGGTCCTGACCGCCGGCCCGTGGCACTGCCCCCAGGCCTGCCTCCACTGGGGCCTGCGCCGCGAGACGGAGTACCTCAACCCCCTGTCACTCCTCCACCAGGGCCACTCCCGCCTCCTCCCGATCTTCGACATCCCAGCCCCCGGCGCGTGACGTCCGGAGGCCGGAGGCCCCGGGAGGCGAGACGCGGACCGGGCGCACGTAGGGGGCCGCCCGGCCGACAGCGGGGCGGGAGGACCGACCCGCGCACCAGCCAGCGTGCCGAAGCGCCGGGCGCCGCGCAGAGAGCAGCGGACGGAAGCACCAAGCGCCGGCAGGGCAGCGGGCCGAAGGGCCGGGCGCAGCGCAGCCGGCCAAAGGACCCGGCCCCGCTCGGCGGGCCGAACGACGTGCAGGGGCCCGACGCCGCGCAGCGGACCGGACAACGGATAGGCGGCCGGACGCCGTGTGAGGGGCGGACGACGCCCAGCAAGCAGCGGACGGAAGGACCAAGCGCCAGCAGCAGGCAGCGGGCCGAAGGGCGGGCGGGCAGCGCAGCCGGCCGAAGGACCCGGCGCCGCGCAGCGGGCCGAAGCGCCGGGCGGCGCGCAGCGGGCGGCCGGCGCTGTGAGGCCGGCGGCGCGCAGCGGGTGGCTGGGCTGGGGGCTGGGGGCCTGCCCCCAGTTTCGGGAAGGGGCGGGTAGGGGAACGGGTCAGCCGCGGACGCCCCGGAGGGCCATCCGCACCGCCGCGTCGGTGATCTGCCCCGGATCCTCCGCCGCGCCGAGCTCGATCCGGCGGACCGCCGCGTCCACGACGCCCTGGAGCAGCATCGCCGCAAGCCGCGGCTGCTCATGCCCGAGCGCGCGCAACGCCTCGCCGATCATCGCGACCAGCCCCCCGTGCGCGGCACGGATCTTCTCCCGCGCGCCGGCGTCCAGCTCGCTCGCCGAGATCGCGACGACCGCCCGGTGCCGGCGGTCACCGACGAGCGCCAACTGCCGCCGCACATACGCCTCGATCTTGCCCTCGGGCGACTCCGCCGCCTCCATCGCGGCCTCGACCTCGGCCGCCCAGACGGGAAAGTCGACCGCGCACAGCTCCTCGACCACGGCCGCACGCGAGCGGAAGTACTCGTAGACCGAGGACCGGGCCAGCCCGGTGCGCTCGGCGAGGGCGGGGAACGTCAGCGCGTCCGTTCCGCCCTCGGACAGCAGGGAACGCGCGGCGTCCAGCAGGGCGCCGCGCTGCATCGTCCTGTGCTCGGCCACGGAGGCCGCTCGAATCCTGGGCACGCGTCCACTTTACGGAAGCACCGCCCCCACGACGACGCGGCAGGGACGATTCAGCGTCCGACATCCGCCAGCTTCGCCCGCAGCTGCAGCACCGACTTGGTGTGGATCTGGCTGACCCGGCTCTCCGTGACGCCGAGCACGTTGCCGATCTCGGCGAGGGTGAGGCCCTCGTAGTAGTAGAGCGTGACCACGGTCTTCTCCCGCTCGGGCAGCGTATTGATGGCCCGAGCGAGCAGCCGCCGCAGCTCGCGGTCCTCCGCGACCTCGACCGGATCGTCGGCCGCGGTGTCCTCGAGTGTGTCCATGATGCTGAGCCGGTCGCCGCCCTCTCCGCCGACGTGCAGCAGCTCTTCCAGGGCCACGACGTTCGCCAGCGACAACTGGCTGAAAACCGCGTGCAGTTCTTCGAGCCCGATTCCCATCTCGTCGGCGACTTCGCTCTCGCTGGGCGTGCGCCGCAGCTGCGCCTCCAGCGTGGCGTACGCCCGCTCGACCGCCCGCGCCTTCTGCCGGACCGAGCGCGGGATCCAGTCCAGGGCCCGGAGTTCGTCGATCATCGCGCCCCGGATCCGGGTGATCGCGTACGTCTCGAACTTGATGGACCGTTCGATGTCGAACTTCTCAATGGCGTCGATGAGCCCGAAGACGCCGGAGGACACGAAGTCCGCCTGCTCGACGTTGGCCGGCAGCCCGACACTCACGCGGCCCGCCACGTATTTCACCAACGGCGAGTAGTGCAGGATCAGCTGCTCGCGCAGCCGCTCGTCGCCCGTGGTCTTGTACGACCGCCACAACTCGTCGAGCGACGAGGGTGCGGGAGGCCGCACGCTGCCGCGGGCAGCGGGGGGCACTGCGGCGCGGTCAGACCCGGAGGTGTGCTGGGGCATGCGTTGCCTTGAGCCGTTCTGCTGTGATCCGAGTGGGGACTTGTGGCTGGGGCGGAATCCTCGTGAGCGTAGCGTGACTGGAAGGTCGCAGTGCGCGAAGGGTATGGGATCGTACCGGCAGGACGCGGCGCGCGGGCCGCACCCGCGCAGCGCGGCCGTGGCCATGTGCGCAGGCCCGCGAGGTGGCACCGAAAGGACCGGACATCTCATCGGGATCACCCTTTCACCGGATCGCCCCAGGTCAAGAACCGCCTCGCCGCTCGATCGGGGCGTGTATCGCCAGAGGCGTCAACTGCCAGTTGTCGCCGTGTCGTTCGACGAACCCCAGCGAGTGAAGTTCGTACAGCTTGCCGATGGTCTCGTCGGTGGTCGTTCCGGCGCCCAGGGCGGCTTCCCGCGCCCCGACGGGCCGCCCGCGTGGTAGCGCTTCGAGGACCCGGGCGGCGACGGGATCCAGCAGGTCCCGGGGCAGCACGGGTCCCCGGCGGGCCGGGGCGAGCTCGCCGATGTCGCCGACCAGTTCGATCACCTCGGCGGCATCGGTGACCAGGACGCCCTCTCCGCGCAGGAGTTCGTGCACACCGGCGGAGAGTCCGCTGGTGGCTGGCCCCGGCACGCCCATGGTGAAGCGGCCCAGCTGCTGCGCGCTGCGCGCGGTGACCAGCGAGCCGCTGCGGTACTCGGCCTCGACGACGACCGTGCCCCGGGTCAGCGCGGCGATCACGCGGTTGCGGAGGATGAACCGGCTCGGCGTCGGGTGCGCGCCCGGCGGCAACTCGCCGATGACCAGACCCTGTTCCGCGATCCGGCCGATCAACTCGGCGTGCCCGCGCGGATAGCCGACGTCCACCCCGCACGCCAGTACGGCGACCGTGGCCCCGTCCGCCGCCAGCACGCCCCGGTGCGCCGCGCCGTCCACCCCGAAGGCCGCCCCCGAGACCACCACCCAGCCCCGCTCGGCGAGCCCGGTGCCGAGCACCGCCGCCATGTGCGCCCCGTACGGCGTGCAGGCCCGCGCGCCCACGACGGCCACGGACCGCAGCGCCCAGGTCCGCAGGCCGGCCCGCCCCCGCACCCAGAGTCCGACCGGCCGGGCGTCGCCGAGGTCGTCGAGCTGCCCCGGCCACTCCAGGTCGCCCGGGCAGATGAAGCGGCCGCCGACGGCCTCCACGCTCAGCAGGTCCCGCTCGGGAACGGCCGCCGCCGCCCGTATCCGGTAGCCGCCGAGCCGCTGCTCCCCCACTCCCCCGAGCGGTCCCTCGGCTCTCTCGTGGGAGGTGAGCCTGCGCATCAGCTCCACCGGGCCGAGCTCCCGCAGCCAGCGCCCGCCGTGCTCGTCCCCCGGCTCCAGGACCCGGGTGAGCGCCGCCCGCGCCAGCCGCTCCGCATCAGCCACCCGGTCCCGGGTCATGCGTCTCCTCCCACCGGCAGCGGCACCCCGCGTGCGATCCCGGTGCGCAGTTCCAGCGCGGCGCCGACGTCGTACGCGTCGGGACGGGCCTTCCCGGCGAGGTCCGCCACGGTCCAGGCGACCCGCAGCACCCGGTCCAGGCCGCGCGCCGTGAGGAGTCCGCGCTCGAGGTCCCGCTCGGCCGCCATCAGCGCTCCGGGAGCGGTCTGCCAGCGGGTGCGCAGCTCGTGGCCCGGTACTTCGCTGTTCGTGGTCCACGGGGTGTCCGCCAGCCGTGCGGCCGCTCGCGCTCGGGCCTCCCGCACCCGGGCGGCGACCTCGGCCGTGGACTCGCCGCGCCCGCCCCGGCCCATCAGGTCCGAGCGGTTGACCGGCTCGACCTCGACCCGCAGGTCCACCCTGTCGAGCAGCGGGCCGGACAGCCGTGCCTGGTAGCGGCGGATCACGGAGGCGGGGCATTCGCATCCCGAGCCGTGCAGCGTGTGGCGGCCACAGGGGCACGGATTCGCCGCGAGGACCATGAGAAAGCGGGCGGGCAGCCGCACGACTCCGGCACTGCGGGCGACGACGACATGGCCCGACTCGAGCGGCTGGCGCAGCGCGTCCAGGGCCCGGCCGCTGAATTCCGGCGCCTCGTCGAGGAAGAGGATTCCCCGGTGTGCCAGCGAGACCGCTCCCGGCCGGGGCAGCCCGTTCCCTCCGCCGACGAGCGACTGCATGGTGGCGGAGTGGTGCGGGGCGCAGTAGGGCGGGGTACTGACCAGGGGCTCGCCGGGCGGCAGCATGCCCGCCACCGAATGGACGGCCGTCACCTCCAGGGACTCCTGCTTGGTGAGGGGCGGCAGGATGGCCGGCAGCCGCTCGGCAAGCATCGTCTTGCCGGCCCCTGGCGGACCCGACAGGAACAGGTGGTGCCCCCCGGCGGCGGCGACTTCCAGTGCCTGGCGGGCCGCCCGCTGCCCGGCGACGTCCGCGAGGTCCGGCCGGTGCCCGTCGCCTTCCTGCCGCGGCCCGGCCAGTCCCGTACCGACCCCGGCTCCGGGCACCATCAGCCCGGCGAGCATGGAGTCGGGCCGGCCCTCCTCCGGGGCGGCCGTCTCGTCCGGAACCGTGGAGCCGGTCAGTACGGCGATGAGCTGCCGCAGGCTCCGGACGCCCAGCACCGAGACCCCGGGCACCAGGGAGGCCTCCGCCGCGGTCTTCTCCGGCACGACCACGTGGCGGTACCCGGCGTCGGCCGCGGCGAGCACGGCGGGCAGGATGCCGCGCACCGGCCGGACCCGGCCGTCCAGGCCCAGCTCCCCGATCATGACGAGATCGGCGATCTCCTTCGGGTCGATCTTCTCCGCCGCCCCGAGGACCGCGCAGGCCACAGCAAGATCGAAACCCGACCCGCCCTTGGGTACGGAGGCCGGGCTCAGCCCCACGGTGAGCTTCTTCTGCGGCCACTCGGCGCCCGAGTTCACCACGGCCGCCCTGACCCGGTCCCGGCTCTCGACCAGGCTCTTGTCCGGCAGCCCCACCAGCGTGAAGGCGGCGACGCCCGGTTCCAGATCGGCCTGGACCTCCACCACCACGCCCTCGACGCCCACCAGCGCCACCGAGCACGCACGGGCGAACCCCATCAGGCCACCCCCCGGGCGTGTTCGACCACCGGCGCGCCGCGCCGCGGCAGCAGTACCCCCACGAGGTCGATCCGCACCCCGCCCGGCGGCGGGCCGCCGTGGTCCTGCAGCCAGCGCTCGGCCAGCCGTCTCAGCCGCGCCGCCTTCACCGGTGTGACGGCCGCCATCGGATGCTCGAACGGGCCGGCCCTGCGGGTCTTGACCTCGCAGACGACCAGCGCGTCGCCGTCCCGGGCCACGATGTCGATCTCTCCGGCCCGGCACCGCCAGTTGCGCTGGAGCACGGTCATCCCGGCCTCAGCCAGCAGCCGGGCTGCCAGGTCCTCGCCGTACCGTCCGAGCGCGCGCTGTGCGCTCTGTGCTCGCTGTGCGTCCATGTCGGCACCACCTCCGGCACCGACTCTGACGCACCCGCCGCCCACTAGTGGATCTTGGTGGACAACTCACCGGTTGTGGATAACTCACCCACTCGGAAGTTCGAGATCGCTCTTGTTGAGCTCCTCGATATTCACGTCCTTGAACGTGAGCACACGCACCTGCTTGACGAACCTGGCCGGCCGGTACATGTCCCAGACCCATGCGTCGGCCATCGAGACCTCGAAGAACACCTCACCCTGGACCGAGTGCACCTGCATCTCGTAGTCGTTCGTGAGGTAGAAACGCCGTTCGGTCTCGATCACGTATTTGAACAGCCCGACGACATCGCGGTACTCCCGGTAGAGCTTCAGCTCCATCTCGGTCTCGTACTTCTCGAGGTCCTCGGCGCTCATGGCATGTTCCCCTTCAGCCGTGCGTCCCCCTATTGTGCGCCAGCCCCGTGCGCCCCTAAACGATTTCAGGGGCCAGGACCACCGGCTCACCCGGAGGACCCTCGTCGAGCAGCGTGCGGAGCAGCTCGGCGAGTCTGGTCGGGTACACCGTCTCATGTGCGGCGGACAGTTCTTCGGAGGTCCACCACCTGAGGCCCTTGAGGCTGCGGCGCTCCAGCTCGGTGTGCCCGGCCGCCTCGAAAACCGTCGCGGTCAGCGTCTGCGAGGTCCGGGCCAGGAAGTACCACTCGTCCTGGTGCCAGCGCCGCCCGTCGAACGGAAAGGAGCAGATCCGGCGCCAGAGCACGGGCCCGAGGTCGACCTCGGTGATCCCGGTCTCCTCCGCCAGCTCGCGCAGCGCGGCCTCCGCACGGCTCTCGCCGGCCTCCAGCCCGCCCCCCGGGGTGAACCACCAGGTGTCCGACGGGTCGCCCGGCTCGTACCCGTGCAGGAGCAGAATGCGGTCCTCCGGGTCCAGCAGGACGACCCGCGCGACCTTCCTCGGCCCGGCCGGCTGCTCAGCGGGCACCGGCCCGCTCCCGCCGCCGGCGCCCCGCTCGCTTCGCCAGCGGCCCGTACGCCGCCCCGCCGAGGATCAGCACCGCGCCGGCCACGACCGAGGCCGTCACCAGCCGTACCGGCCCGGGCTGCGAGACTCCGCCGGGCAGCTCCGCGAAGGCCTGCGGGCGGTCGATCGTCTTGCCGAGCGGCCAGGCCGTGGCGTCGACCCGCGCACTGACCGCGCTGCGCGGTACGGATCCCTCCCCCGCCTCCTCCAGGTGCACCCGGGAGTCCAGCGAACCGCTGCGCTCGTCGCCCAGGAGGAACAGCTTGCCCTCGGGGACCTTGGCTTCGAAGGCGGTCGTCGAGGCCCGGACCTGGCCGCGCAGATACGGTTCCTCAAGCGCCTTGCCGTTGAGCGTCAGCTTGCCGTCGCTACCGCAGCACGCGACGGTGTCGCCGCCGATCCCGACGACCCGCTTCACCATCGGCATGTCACTCCACACCGAGTCGGTGAAGACCACGACGTCGCCGCGCCTGACCTCACTGCCGTCTATCCGCTCCGCGAGCACCCGGTCCCCGGCGTTCACGGTCGGCGTCATGGAATCGGTGGGCACGGTGTACGGCTGGTACACGATCGCTCCCCAGACGAACCCGCCGAGGAAGAGCACACAGCCGACGGCCACGGCCAGCCCCGACAGCACACTGCCGAGACGGCCCCGGCCGCCGCCCGTACGTCCTGTTCCGCTCATCCCAGCGCCCTCACATCCGGAGTCGACACTCGCTGATCCGAGTGGGAACCCTACCCGGCGGTACGCGCGCCGGTCAGCCTCCGCCGGCGCCACATCACCAGGGGCACCGCTCCGGCCACGCCCAGTGCGCCCGCCGGCGCCATCGAGGCGGCGGCGGCCAGCCCCGGCTGGTCGAAGGTGTCCGGGACCGGCAGCGTCGCCCAGCGGTTGACCGGCCAGGCCACCACGACGGCCCGTCCCACGACCTTGTCGACCGGGACGAAGCCCTCGTTGGCGTCCTCGGTGTGGTAGCGGGAGTCCAGCGAGTTCTGCCGGTGGTCACCCATCACCCAGATCTTGCCCTCGGGCACCTTGAGCGGTCCGAAGGGGCTGTCGTCGCAGGGGGTGTCGCCGGGGTAGATGTACGGCTCGTTCAGCGCCTTCCCGTTGACCTTGACCGGACCGCCCTTCTTGCACTCGACGGTGTCGCCGCCGATCGCGATGGTCCGCTTGATCAGGTCCTTCTCCTCGGCCGACGGCATCAGGCCGATGAAGCTCAGAAACTTCTGCACCACGTTCGGTTCCGGGGTGGGCTCGCCGTCCAGCCAGCCGCCCGGGTCGTGGAACACCACGACCTCGCCCCGCTCGGGCTCTCCGCCGAACCACGGCGTCAGCTTGTCGACCAGCACCCGGTCACCCCGCTGCAGCGTGTTCTGCATCGAGTCGGAGGGGATCGAGAAGGCCTGCACCAGGAAGGTCTTGATCAGCAGCGCCAGCAGCAGGGCGATACCGATGAGAAGGGGCAGCTCCTTCCAGAAGGAACGCTGCTTCTTCGCGTCACCGTCACGCCCGCCGGTCCCGGCCGGATCCCCGTCCGAACCGGCCGCCGCGCTCGCGGAGGAATCGCCGGGCTGATCGGGCTGATCGGGCTGATCGGGCCGTCCCTCGGGTTCGTCGCGTCCGGATCGTGCGCCGACCGCCAAATCCCCCACATCCACTCCTCAATCCGTGCCACCGCCCGCATCGGAGACGATGCAGGCCCACCACTCCCATAACGAGCGGGAGTTCCGCAGGGCTCGGGAGCCGGATCATCGAGTTCAGATCCTGAGAAGACACACTATTCGACGGGCCAGGCGCCGCCGTCACGCCGCTGCGCCCATCGGGCACCGACGCGTACGTCTGACGCTCCTCCAGCTGCCGCCAGTGACCGACCGGCCAGGCGATGACGACCGCTCTCCCGACCACCTCCTGCTCCGAGACCGTCCCCTGAAACGCCTCGTCGAGGTGGAACCGGGAGTCGGCCGAGTTGGCGCGATGGTCCCCCATGACAAAGAGCCGCCCGGGCGGCACCCGCACATCGAACCTGATCTCGGAGGGACGGTTTCCGGGGTTCACGTACGGCTCGGTGAGGGGCACGCCGTTGACGGTGACCCGACCGTCCTTGTCGCAGCACTTGACCTCGTCGCCCCCGACCGCGACGACCCGCTTGATCAGGTCCTGCTCGTCCTCCGACGGCAGCAGACCGATGAAGGTGAGGACCTGCTTGATCTGCTTGAGGCCCACCGGGTCGTCCTTCGGCTTCGTCTGCTCCTCCTCCAGCCAGCGGCCGGGGTCCTTGAAGACGACGACGTCCCCGCGCTGCGGTTTGGAGCCGAACCAGGGCGTCAGCTTGTCCACCAGGACCCGGTCGCCGATCCGGATGGTCTGCTCCATCGAGCCCGACGGGATCACGAACGCCTGCAGGAGGAACGTCTTGAGGACCAGTGCGATCATCAACGCCACGGTTATCAGGATCGGGATCTCTTTCACGGCCGACCTGCGCCGCCGCCGCTTGACCCGGCGTGCGAGCTTGCGCCGCTCGGCCCGTCCCGGCAGGACCGGTCCCGTCGTCGGCCGGTCGCCCGTCGGCAGCCGGGTGTCCGCGCTGTGGTGCGCGCGAGGCCGTCCGCGGTTACCCATGGGCTCCGCCCAGTGGTCGTACCCCGTCGAAGGCCGCAGGTCTGTCGAGCGACGCCCACCGGCTGAACGGCCAGCCGATGCAGTCAGCCCGCCCGATCACCTTGTCGACCGGAACCACGCCGCCGCCCGGCTCCCCGAGATGGTCCCGCGAGTCACGCGACTGGGCGCGGTGGTCGCCCATGACCCAGAGGGTCTCCAGGGGCACCACGATGTCGAACGGCACCCGGGACGGGACATCGCCCGGGAACAGGTATGCCTCGTCGACCGCCACTCCGTTCACGTGGACCCTCCCCTGCCTGTCGCAGCAGACCACCCGGTCGCCGCCCACGCCGACCACGCGCTTGACGAAGTCCGCGTCGGCCGGCTCTCCCTGGACGAAGGACCCTGCGCCGTCGAAGACCACGACATCGCCGCGCCGCGGCTCCGCACCGAAACGGTACGCCAGCTTGTTGACGAGTACCCGGTCCCCGACCTGAAGGGCGGGTTCCATCGAACGGCTGGGGATCAGGAAGGGCTGTACGACAAAGGTACTGATGAGCAGCAGGAGAGCCGTGCCCACAACTCCGCCCGCCAGCGCCCTGCGCCAGGACAGACGCGCGAAGCGCGACCCCTCCGCCGTCCCCTCGGGGCGGGCGGAGTGGTCGCGCTTCGTGAGTTCAGCTTCGGTGTCCATCGGGCCCAGAGCCTATCCGGCCCGTCCTGTGGACCCGGGCGCAAGCTCAGTTGTCGCGCTTCTCCTTGATCTTCGCGGCCTTGCCGCGCAGGTCACGGAGGAAGTACAGCTTGGCGCGGCGGACGTCACCGCGGGTGACGAGCTCGATCTTCTCGAAGATCGGGCTGTGCACCGGGAAGGTGCGCTCGACGCCGACGCTGAAGGAGACCTTGCGGACCGTGAAGGTCTCGCTGATGCCGGAGCCCTGGCGGCGGATGACGACGCCCTTGAACTGCTGGATACGGGAGCGGTTGCCCTCGATCACGCGGACGTGGACGTTGACGGTGTCACCGGCGCGGAAGGCCGGGAGGTCGCTGCGCAGCGAGGCGGCGTTGACGTCGTCGAGCAGGTGAGACATGTTCTTCGTCTGCTTTCTTCGCACGATGCCACAGGTCATCGGGCGGGAGTTCGTGTGAGATTCGGGTGCCGCTCCGCCGGGCGGGCGTCTTTCCCCCTGTGGCAGGGGCGCACGCCGGACGTACAGCAGCGGCCTATTCTTCCACGGCCTCCGGCCTGCGCCAAAATCGGCCGTCGGGGCTCGGCCGCCAGCCGAGGATGCTGAGCATCTCCCGGTCCTTCTTGTCGAAGGCGGACGCGTCGCACCGCTCGATCAGGTCCGGCCGGTTGAGGGTCGTACGGCGGAACGCCTCGTCCCGCCGCCAGCGCGCGATCTTCCCGTGGTGGCCGCTGAGCAGGACCTCGGGGATCGTACGGCCGCGCCACTGCGGGGGCTTGGTGTAGACGGGCCCCTCCAGCAGGTTGGCCATCTCGCCGGGCGCGAAGGAGTCGTCGCGGTGCGATTCGGCGTTGCCGAGGACACCGGGCAGCAGCCGGGCGACGGCCTCGGTGATCACCAGGACCGCGGCCTCTCCGCCGGCCAGCACGTAGTCGCCGATGGACACCTCGTACACCGGTGCCCGGGTCGCGTACTCGTCGATGACGCGCCGGTCGATGCCCTCGTACCGGGCGGGCGTGAAGACCAGCCAGGGCCGCTCCGACAGTTCGACCGCGAGTTCCTGGGTGAACGGGCGACCGCTGGGGGTGGGCACCACGAGGACCGGGCTGTGCGCCCCCGCCTCGTAGCCCGAGGCCAGGACGTCGTCGAGCGCCTCGCCCCACGGTTCGGTCTTCATGACCATGCCGGGGCCGCCGCCATAAGGGGTGTCGTCGACCGTGTTGTGCCGGTCGTACGTCCATTCCCGCAGGTCGTGCACGTGTACGTCGAGCCGGCCGCGGGCGCGCGCCTTGCCGACGAGCGAGACGTTCAGGGGCTCCAGGTACTCGGGGAAGATCGTGACGACATCGAGCCGCATCAGTCTTCGTCCCCGGACGAGTCGATCACCGCACGGTCGTCGATCAGCCCGGGCGGCGGGTCGATGACCGCCCGCTGGGCCTCCAGGTCGATCTCGGTCACGATCTCCTCCACGAAGGGGATCATCACCTCGCTGCCGTCCGCCCGCTCCACGATGAACAGGTCCTGGGACGGCAGATGCGCGATCTCGGTGATCCGGCCGACCTCGGTGCCGTCGGCGAGGACGACGTCCAGGTCCATGAGCTGGTGGTCGTAGTACTCGTCGGGGTCCTCCGGCATGTCCTGCGGGTCCACGTCTGCGATCAGCAGCGTGTTCCGGAGGGCCTCGGCGCCCGTACGGTCCTTGACGCCCTCGAAGCGCAGCAGCAGCCGGCCGCTGTGCACCCGGCCGGTCTCGATGGTCAGCGGCCCGACGGAGGCGGGTTCGGTGGCGAGCACGGCGCCCGGCCCGAGCCGCAGCTCCGGCTCGTCCGTACGTACCTCGACGGTGACCTCGCCCTTGATCCCGTGGGCACGGCCGATCCGCCCGACTACCAACTGCACTCTGGACCCCTCTTTGCGGCTGAACCGCCGCCGCTCTCGCGGAGTTGGTTGATCTCCGTCGTGGTTACTCAATTGATGGTTGCGGACGACTGATGGTCCGGGACGACAAAGGCCGGGGCGGACCCAAGGGCCCTCCCCGGCCCGTGCCGGTGTTCAACTTGTTCAGCGGACCTGGTCCACGTCGACGAGGTCGACGCGGATGCCACGGCCGCCGATGGCGCCCACGACGGTACGCAGAGCGCGTGCGGTGCGGCCGTTGCGGCCGATCACCTTGCCGAGGTCATCGGGGTGGACCCGGACCTCGAGCACACGCCCGCGGCGCAGGGTGCGCGAGGCGACCTGCACATCGTCCGGGTTGTCGACGATGCCCTTCACGAGGTGCTCGAGAGCCTCCTCGAGCATGCTCAGGCCTCGGTCGACTCGGTGGACTCGCCGGCCTCAGCCGCCTCGTCCGCCTTCTTGTCGGCCTTCTTCGCCTTCGGGGTGATGGCCTCACCCTTCGGCTCGCCGCCCTCGAGGCCCTTGGCGAACTCGTCGAACGCAGCGCGCTTGTCGGCCTTGGGCTCGGCGACCAGCAGCGGCGCCGGGGCCGGCAGGCCCTTGTGCTTCTGCCAGTCACCGGTGAGCTTGAGGATCGCGAGAACCGGCTCGGTCGGCTGCGCGCCGACGCCCAGCCAGTACTGCGCGCGCTCCGAGTCGACCTCGATGCGCGACGGGTTCTGCACCGGGTGGTACAGGCCGATCTCCTCGATGGCCCGGCCGTCACGGCGGGTACGGGAGTCGGCGACGACGATGCGGTAGTGAGGCGAACGGATCTTGCCCAGACGCTTCAGCTTGATCTTGACTGCCACGGAAGTGGTGTCTCCTGGTCTTGACGTGGTTGGGCACAACAAGATGCCACGTGGGGTTGCGGTACTCGGGTGCCCGATGGACGCGTCAGCCGGAGGCGAGAGGGTTCCTGTGCGGCTGTCGAGTACAGCTAGTCATTGTGCCACACACCTGCGGCGCGCCCCTACGCCGCGTCCCTGCCCCGCGCCGCTACCTCGCGGCCGCCACGGCGCCCACGGCTTCCGGGATGCGGAACGGCTTGCCGCAGCCGCCGCAGACAATCGGCGCCTGGGCGAGTACGGACGGGACGACCCGCACATTGCGCCCGCAGTCGCAGACCGCCTTCACCCGGACGCCGCCTCCGGACGAGCCGTGCCGGGCGGCTGGTCCGCGGAAGCTGCGCTTGGTGTCGGCGGCCGTCGCCGCGGTGTGCGCCTTGAGGGCCCGCTGCAGCCGTTCCATCGTCGGCCGGTAGCGCTTCTTGGCCTCGGGATTGAGCGTGACCAGCGAGAAGCCGCTACTGGGGTGCGGCTCCTCGGAGTGGTCGAGCCCCATCTCCTCGGCGATCGCCAGGAATCTGCGGTTGTGGTAGCGGCCGGCGCGCGAGGTGTCGCGGACCCCCCGGGCGGCGGCGATGCCATGGACTGCCTCGTGAAGCAGTCGTTCGAAGGAGAGCTCGGCGCCGCAGGCGGACGAGGACTCTCCGATCAGGGACTCGGGCGCGGCAAGGTCCGGCAGCTCGGGGTGGTACCGCTGAATATCGGCCCACGCCCCTGCCAGCTCTGCGGCGAGAACAGGTGGTGTCGTGCTCACGTCGTGACAACGAGCCGGGGGGCCCCGGTGTTCCGATTCCGGGCATCCCAAATAATTTGCACGTACCCGTCAGTTGCCGCTAGTGCGTCGTGACGAGGGCGGGTGCGCCGATCTGCGGAGAAGTCGCGCAGCTCGCACCAAGCCGGTGCGTACCGGCGCATACGCCCCGGCGCGTAGCGGAAGTGCGCACGCCGGGGCGGCAGTTGCTCCCGGTACGGCCGGGGCACGGCCACCTGGCCAGTAGCCGTCAGTAGGCGCGCGCCACAATGGCGACAGTACCCGGCGCGTCATCGGCCTCCGGCACCGACCCGTCCTCCGCGACGAGGCACCGTACGGACACGGCCTGCTCGGCGAGCTCGGCCTCGCCCTCCGGGCCGAGATCGGCCCACGGGATACGGGCCCAGCCGCCGGCGACCGCGGCCTCCGCGGCCTCCCCGATGGTGCGTACGTCGCTGGTGCGGGACTCGCGGCGCTCGCGCGACTCGCGGAGCAGCTGCGCCTGGTCCTCCTCCAGCATCTTGGGCAGCAGGTCGGCGAGCACGTCGAGCTGTACGGGCGTCTTTCCTCCCGGGATGCGGCGGGCCAGCATCGCGGTGCCCGCCTCCAGGTCGCGCGGGCCGACCTCGATCCGTACCGGAACGCCCTTGAGCTCCCAGTCCACCGCGCGCCGGCCGAAGGGGGTGTCGGTGCGGTCGTCGACCTGGACGCGCAGACCCGCGGCCTTCAGCCGGTCGCCGATCTCGCGCACCTTGGCGACCGCCTCGTCGCCCTTGATGGCCATCACGACGACCTGGACGGACGCGAGGCGCGGCGGGACGCGCAGCCCGTTGTCGTCGCCGTGAGACATGATCAGACCGCCGACCATACGGGTCGACGTGCCCCACGAGGTCTGCCAGGCCAGCTCCTGCTTTCCGTCCCTGGACAGGTACGTGGTGTTGAAGGCCTTGGAGAAGTTGGTGCCGAGTTCGTGGCTCGTACCCATCTGCAGCGCCTTGCCGTCGCCCATCATGCCTTCGAGGGTGAGGGTGTTGATGGCGCCGGCGAAACGCTCCCTGACGGTCTTGCGGCCGAGGACGACGTCGATGCCGAGGACGTTCACCATGAAGTCGGCGTAGACGTTGCGGTGGATGTGCGCCGCGTAGTCGCGGGCGTCCTCGTAGGTGGCGTGCGCGGTGTGGCCCTCCTGCCAGAGGAATTCGGTCGTTCGGAGGAAGACGCGCGGGCGCATCTCCCAACGGACCACGTTCGCCCACTGGTTGATGAGGAGCGGCAGGTCCCGGTAGGACTGCACCCACTTCGAGAAGTACTCGTTGATGATCGTCTCGGAAGTGGGCCGGACGACGACCGGCTCCTCCAGCTCCTTGCCGCCGCCGTGCGTGACGACGGCCAGTTCGGGCGCGAAGCCCTCGACGTGCTCGGCTTCCCTGGTCAGGTACGACTGCGGGATGAAGAGCGGGAAGTACGCGTTCTGGGCGCCGGCGTCCTTGATGCGGGCGTCCATCTCCTGCTGCATCCGCTCCCAGAGCCCGTAGCCGTACGGGCGGATGACCATCGTGCCGCGGACCGGGCCGTTGTCGGCCAGCTCGGCCTTGTTGATCAAGTCCTGGTACCAGCGGGGGAAGTCGTCCGCCCGGGGCGTGAGAACGGGAGCCTTTGCCATGGCGCGAATGGTACGGCTCCGGCGCCCGCGGGCGTGAATCGCTCCGCTCCACTGGACGCGGGCGCGAATGCGGAGTTCCCTGGCATACGGGGGGAGATTCGAGCGCACACATACAACGGGGGCCTGTCCATTTTCGGGGCACAGCTGACCTCTCGGCGGATTGGGGCGCTTTCTATGACACCTACGCTCGTCCGGCACCACCCGGTCGCGGCGGCGGCTTCCGGCAGGGAGTCGGCTGCGCGGGCCCGTGACTGGGCCGAGATCCAGGAGCGGATGCTGGTGCCGCTCTACGAAGCGGTGTACGAACGGCTGGAGGTCGGCCGTGACACCCGGCTGCTCGGCCTCGACTGCGGCTCCGGGCTCGCTCTGCTGATGGCCGCCTCCCGTGGCGTTCGGGTGACGGGCGTCGACGCGGACGGCGAACGCCTCGCGCTGGCGCGCGAGCGGCTTGCGCCGGAGCGCACCGGGGGCGCACCCGAGGAGTCCGCGCGCCTGGTGCAGGGGGGACCCGCCGACGCGGCGGATCCCGGCAGTGCCACGTACAACCTCGTGACCGCTTTTCAGCCGATCGGCTGCGCGGCCGGCGACACCGAAGGACTGATACCCGCGCTGGAGACCGCGGCCGGGCTGGCGGAGCGCGGCAGCACGGTGGTACTGGCCGGCTGGGGCCCGCCGGAACGCTGCGCCACCTCGGCGGTCCTGCGGGTGGCGACCCGGCTCTCCGACCGGGTGCGCACGCCCGGCGGGTGGCGGCCGGCGCTCCGGGACGACCTGGAGGACGTGGCCCAGCAGGCCGGACTGAAACCGGACGGCTCGGGCCGGGTGGCGTGCCCGTTCGGGTACGCGGACCTGGTGAGCGCGATACGGGGGCTGCTGTCGACCGGCCTGTTCGAGGCGGCCCGGCGGGCCACCGACCAGGCGCAGGTGGAGAAGGAGCTGACCGAGGCGCTGCATCCGCATGTGCGGCGCGACGGCACGGTGTGGATGCCGAATGTCTTCCGCTATCTGATCGCGCGTACGCGCTGATCCCGCGTACGCGCCGGGCAAGCGAAGGAGCCCACACCCCCGCGGGGGTGTGGGCTCCTTCGCGTTCGCGTTTGCGTGACCAGGGTCGCGGGTCTCAGCCCATGAACTTCTTGAACTCGTCGGGCAGTTCGAAGTCCTGAGCCTGCTGCCCGGCCGGGAGGCCGAACGCGCCGCCCGACTGCGCCGCCTCCTCGCGGCGCGCGGCCGCGGCCTGCTCCTCGGCCTTGCGCTTCATCGGGTTGCCGCTCTTGCGCTTGCCCTTGGCCTGCTTCTGCTGCTTCTTCTGCCGGCCGGGGCCGCCACCCATGCCCGGCATCCCGGGCATACCCGGCATTCCGCCGCCCTGAGCCATGCGCGACATCATCTTGCGTGCCTCGAAGAACCGCTCCACGAGGTTCTTCACCGCGCTGACGTCGACACCCGAGCCCTTGGCGATGCGGGCCCGGCGCGAGCCGTTGATGATCGTCGGCTCGTGGCGCTCGGCCGGTGTCATCGACTTGATGATCGCCGCGGTGCGGTCCACGTCCCGCTCGTCGAGGTTGTTGATCTGGTCCTTCATCTGCCCCATGCCGGGCAGCATCCCGAGCAGCTTCGAGATCGACCCCATCTTCCTGACCTGCTCCATCTGAGCCAGGAAGTCGTCGAGCGTGAACTCCTTGGGGCCCTTCGCCAGCTTGGCCGCCATCTTCTCGGCCTCGGCCTGGCTGAAGGTCTGCTCGGCCTTCTCGATCAGGCTGAGCATGTCGCCCATGCCGAGGATGCGGGACGCCATGCGGTCCGGGTGGAACGCGTCGAACTCGTCCAGCTTCTCGCCGTTGGAGGCGAACATGATCTGGCGGCCGGTGACGTGCGCGATCGAGAGGGCGGCGCCGCCACGCGCGTCGCCGTCCAGCTTGGCCAGCACCACGCCGTCGAAGCCGACGCCGTCGCGGAACGCCTCGGCCGTGTTGACCGCGTCCTGGCCGATCATCGCGTCGACGACGAAGAGCACTTCGTCGGGGCTGACGGCGTCGCGGATGTCCGCGGCCTGCTGCATCATCTCGACGTCGATGCCGAGGCGGCCGGCGGTGTCGACGACGACGACGTCGTACTGCTTGGAGCGGGCGTACTCGATGGAGTCCTTGGCGACCTGGACCGGGTCGCCGACACCGTTGCCGGGCTGCGGGGCGTACACGGCGACGCCGGCGCGCTCCGCGACCACGCTCAGCTGGTTGACGGCGTTGGGGCGCTGGAGGTCACACGCGACGAGCAGCGGGGCGTGGCCCTGGCTCTTCAGCCAGAGGCCGAGCTTTCCGGCAAGCGTCGTCTTACCGGCACCCTGCAGGCCCGCGAGCATGATCACGGTCGGAGCGGTCTTGGCGAACCGGAGCCGACGGGTCTCGCCACCGAGGATGCCGACGAGCTCCTCGTTGACGATCTTGATGACCTGCTGGGCGGGGTTCAGCGCCTGCGAGACCTCGGCACCGGCCGCCCGCTCCTTCACCTGCTTGATGAAGGCCCGGACCACGGGAAGCGCGACGTCCGCCTCGAGCAGGGCGATACGGATTTCCCGTGCCGTGGCGTCGATGTCCGCCTCGGACAGGCGGCCCTTGCCCCGGAGGCTCTTGAAAGTCGCTGCGAGGCGGTCGGAGAGAGTGTCGAACACGGCGGTCGCGAATCCTCGGGTCGGGGGGCAGTCTGACGAACGTCCCCCAGGGTATCTGCCCGTTCTGCGAACCGGAGTCCCTCCCGGTTTCCGGACGGCATCACGGGGGCGCCGGGGCGAGGTTTTCCCCTGACCCGCCCCTTCCCGAAACCGGGGGCAAGCCCCCGGCCCCCGGCTGCGCCCGCTCCGCGGCGCGGGTGCGCTCCGGGGCGTCGGGTGCCTCGGAGCGCACCGGACGGCCATCCGCCCCCCTGCGCGGCGCGGGGCGCCTGCGCCCGCGGGCTCCGCAGGCCGGGGCGGGCACAGCACGCCGGATGCCCCGCCGCGCCGGCAGGGCTCTCGGCGTGCTGCGCCCCCATAGCCAGGCGCCGCGGCACTGGCGGAGACTGCGCCCCCGTCGCAAGGGGCCGGAGGCCGTCAGGCGCGCAGGGCCTGTTCCACCGTGGCCGCTACTTCCGTTGCGGCCGGCTCCGGGAGGGGGGCGCCCTCCGGGTCCGTGACATAGAACGCATCCACCGCGTTCGCGCCCAGCGTGCTGACGTGCGCGCTGCGGACGCGTACCTGCGACGACTCCAGTGCCCGGCCGATCCGGTGCAGCAGTCCCGGCGCGTCCTGGGCCCGTACCTCGATCACCGTCGCCAGCTTCGACGCCGTCGGCGCGACCGTCACCCGGGGTGGCGGCGCCGCCACTCCGCGCCGCCGCGGGTAGGCCGCCTCGCGCTCCGCCAGCCGTGCGGGGATGTCCAGCGAGCCGTCCAGCGCCCGGACCAGGTCCGCCCGCAGGCGGGCCGGCTGCGGCAGCGAGCCGAACTCGGCGGCCACCCGCCAGGTCAGCAGCAGCACCCCACGCGTGCCCCCGCTGGCTCCCAGCTCCCCCGGCAGTTCGACGGACCGCAGGTCCGCCGCGCGTACGGTCAGCCGGTGCAGCGCGAGGACGCCCGCCGCGGCCGGCAGGACCCCCGGCTGGTCCGGTACGGCGATGAGCAGCTCCACGCCGACCGGTTCCGGTTCACCGCCCTGCGGGGCCTCCGACTGGGCGTGCAGCGCCAGGACGGCCTCCCCGGTGCGGTGCGCCTCGATCGCGAGGCGTTCCTGCTCCGCGCTCGGGGCCACCTCGTCGGGCTCGGGCGGCTCGTCACCGGCCAGCACCGCCGCGACCCGGGCGACCAGGTCGGCGACGAGCGACCCCCGCCAGGTGCTCCACGCCGCCGGCCCGGTGGCCAGCGCGTCAGCCTCGGTGAGGGCGTGCAGCAGTTCCAGCGTCCCGACCGACCCCACGGCCGAGGCCACCGCGCGTACCGTCGCCGGATCGTCGAGATCCCGCCGGGTGGCGGTCTCGACGAGCAGCAGGTGGTGCCGTACCAGCGCGGCGAGCACCGCCACGTCGTGCTGGTCGAAGCCGATCCGGGTGGCCACGTCGCGGGCGATGACCTCCCCGGCGACGGAGTGGTCCCCGGGCCATCCCTTGCCGATGTCGTGCAGCAGCGCCGCGACCAGCAGCAAGTCGGGGCGGCCGACCCGCCGGGTCAGCGAGGAGGCCCGTACCGCCGTCTCCACCAGGTGCCGGTCCACGGTCCAGGTGTGTACGGGATTGCGCTGCGGCCGGCACCGGACCCGCTCCCAGTCCGGCAGCAGCCGGGTGATCAGGCCCTCAGCCTCCAGCGCCTCCCACACGGCGACGGTCGGCTCACCCGCGCCCAGCAGGGTGACGAGCTGCTCGCGCGCCTCGGCCGGCCAGGGCACGGGCATCGGCCGTACGGTGGCGGCCGCGCTGAGCCGCCGGACCGCGTGCAGCGACATCGGCAGCCCGGACTGCGCGGCGGCCGCGGCGGCGCGCAGCGGCAGTACGGGGTCGCGTTCGGGCCGGGCGGCGAGGGCCAGTACGACCTCGCCGTCCTGCTCGACGACCCCCTCGGCGAGCGGTGCACGCTCCGCGGGAGCCTTCGGCCCGCCGCCGAGCAGGCTGCGCAGCCGGGGCCGGGCCGACCGGGCGCGCAGCACCCGTGTCACCTCGCGCCAGGTGACGTCACTGGCGTACGAGACGGTGCGCGCCGCCTCGTACACCTGGCGCAGCAGCGCGTCGCCGTCGAGCAGGCCGAGCGCGGCCGCGACCTGTTCCTGCTCCTGGAGGGCGAGCCGGTCGGTGGCCCGGCCGGTGGCGAGGTGCAGCGCGTCCCGGGTGTCCAGCAGCTGCCGGCGCGCCTCCGCCAGCCCCTCGCGCGGGGCGTCGGCGAGCCAGGACGCGGCGACGGCGCGCAGCGCGGTGGCGTCCCGCAGCCCGCCGCGGGCCTCCTTCAGGTCGGGCTCCAGCAGGAACTGCAGCTCGCCCTGGCGCTCGGCCCGGTCGAGGCACAGCTCGTGCAGCTGGGGCAGCCGCTTCGGTGCCTGGTTGCGCCAGTCGGCGAGTACGGCCGTCCGCAGCCCGGCGCTGAGCGCGTGGTCACCGGCGACCGGCCGGGCGTCCAGAAGCCCCAGCTGGACCTTCAGGTCCTCGCCGGCGGTCTTGCGCGCCTCCGCGGGCGTCCGTACGGAATGGTCGAGGTCGAGTCCCAGGTCCCAGACCGGGTACCAGATCCGGTCCGCCAGTGACGCGAGCGCGCCCGCGTCGGCACTGCCGTCGTGCAGCAGGAGCAGATCGAGGTCGCTGCGCGGGGACAGTTCGCCCCGCCCGTACCCGCCGACGGCGACCAGTGCCGCGCCGCGTACCCCCGTCTCCCGCACTGCGCCCGTGAACAGCGCGGACAGCCAGTCGTCGGTCAGCCCGGCCAGCCCGGAACGGCGCGGCGGCCCGGACCGCGACTCCTCCTGGAGGAGTCGCAGCCGGGCCGCCGCATAACCGCTGGGGGCCGAGTCTGCTTCGCTCTTGGTCTCTTCGAGGCTCGTCACCCAGTAGCTCCCGTTCCCCGTTCCGTCCTCGGACGTCCTCAGAGCGCGTCCGGGCCGCGCTCGCCGGTCCGGACCCGGACCGCCGTCTCGACCGGCACGCTCCACACCTTGCCGTCACCGATCTTGCCGGTACGGGCCGCCTTGACGACGACCTCGATGAGCTGTTCGGCGTCGTCGTCCTCGACCAGCACCTCGATGCGGATCTTCGGTACGAGGTCGACGGTGTACTCCGCACCCCGGTAGACCTCGGTGTGGCCGCGCTGCCGTCCGTAGCCGCTGGCCTCCGTGACCGTGAGCCCGTGGACGCCGAAGGCCTGCAGGGCCTCCTTGATCTCGTCCAGCCGGTGCGGCTTCACGACTGCGGTGATGAGCTTCATGCGTCCACCTTCTTGTTCTGCGGCACGGCAGCCGCGTCCTGGACCTGGGCGGTGGCGGCCGTGCTCCGCGAGGACGAGCCGCCGCCGGCTCCGCTGAAGTCGTACGCGGTCTCGGCGTGCTCGACCTGGTCGATGCCGGAGACCTCGTCGTCCTCGGTGACCCGCATCCCGATCGTCTTGTCGATCAGGAGGGCGAGGACCGCGGATGCGACCAGAGAGTAGGCGAGGACCGCGAAGACACCGATGGCCTGCTTGCCGAGCTGCTCGAGCCCGCCGCCGTAGAAGAGGCCCGCGACGTCGGACTGCACACCGCCGGTGGCGAAGAAGCCGACCAGGAGCGAGCCGGCGATGCCGCCGACGAGGTGGACGCCGACGACGTCGAGGGAGTCGTCGTATCCGAACTTGTACTTCAGGCCCACGGCCATGGCGCACAGGACACCGGCGATGGCGCCGACGGCGATCGCGCCGAGCGGGCTGACCGCGCCGCCGGACGGGGTGATCGCGACGAGTCCCGCGACCGCGCCGGACGCGGCGCCGAGCGTGGTGAAGGAGCCGTGGCGCAGCTTCTCGTAGGCGAGCCAGGCGAGCATCGCGGCGGCGGTGGCGACCTGCGTGTTGACGAACATCACGGCGCCGACGCCGTCGTCGTTGCCCAGCCAGGAGCCGGCGTTGAAGCCGAACCAGCCGAACCACAGCAGCGCGGCACCGAGCATCACCAGCGGGAGGCTGTGCGGGCGCATCGGGTCCTTCTTGAAGCCGATGCGCTTGCCGATGACGAGGATCACGCCGAGGGCGGCGGCACCGGCGTTGATGTGGACCGCCGTACCACCGGCGAAGTCGATGACGCCCATCTCGAAGAGCCAGCCGCCGCTGCCCCACACCCAGTGGGCGACGGGGAAGTACACGACCGTCGCCCAGAGCGCGACGAACAGCGCCCAGGCGGTGAACTTCACGCGGTCGGCGAGGGCGCCGCTGATGAGGGCGGGGGTGATGATGGCGAACATCAGCTGGAACACGGCGAACACGTAGATGGGGATGGTGTAGCCGTCCCACAGCTGGGTGATGCCGATGCCGCTGAGTCCGACGAAGTCGGAGGACCAGCCGATGAGGCCGGCCGAGTCGGTGCCGAAGGCGAGGCTGAATCCGTACAGCACCCACAGGATCGTGACGATCCCGAGGCTGATGAAGCTCATCATCAGCATGTTGAGGCTGCTCTTGACGCGGACCATGCCTCCGTAGAAGAAGGCCAGGCCCGGCGTCATCAGCATGACCAGGGCGGAGCAGATGAGCATGAACCCGGTGTTGGCGGCAGACAGCTCGGGGGCGTCTGCGGCAAGCGTCGTGATGCCTGGGGGCATCGGCGTCTCCTCGTCGTCGGTACGGCCGCGTGCGGGCGGAGCGTTTCGACCTGCGGCTGAAGGGGGGCGGGCCGGTTATGCGCCATGAGGTTGCAGCAGCGCGGTTTCCGTCGATGCCGCACGATGTTTCGCGCCAGTGACGAAGAGGTCCTGCGTGTTACGCGTGAATGAACTGCCCGGAGGAGCGACACCCTGGTCGTTATCGTGCCGCAACCTGGGCGACAGCCGACCGCGGCGGTGCCCGGTTGACCTGGCGTGGGGGTGCCGAGTCGGGCTTTACGGGGCTACCGCCGCGGCCGGGGCTGGAGTGGGCCTCAGACCGCTTCTGCCGCTTCGGGCAGCTGGGCGGCGATCTGGTCGGTGAGCCGGACGACCTCGGCCACGTGCCCGTAGTCGCGGGCCGCCGTGTCCACGGTCTTGCGCAGCCTGGTGTTGACCCGCTCGGAGCGGACCCGCTTGGCCACCTTCAGGGCCCGTTCCGCCAGGACCGTGCACTGTTCGGGTTCCCGCTGCATCAGGTGCACGGTCGCCATGCCGATCAGGTTGAGCGCGTACGAGCGCTGGTGCACCTCGTCCTTGCCGAACAGCTCGACGGCGCGCTCCATCACGGGCTCGGCGAGCGAGGCGTAGGTGGGGCTGCGGCCGGCCACATAGGCCAGGTCGCGGTAGGAGTGGGCGTTCTCGCCGTTGAGTTCGGCCTCGGAGAAGAAGCGGATCCAGTCCGGCTCGGGCTCGCCGCCCAGGGCGGAGTCGGCGAAGGTGTCCTCGGCCATCCGGACGGCCCGCTTGCACCGGCTGGGCTGGCCCATGTTGGCGTACGCCCGGGCCTCCATCGCATACAGCATCGCCTGGGTGCGCGGGGTGGCGCAGTCGCGGCTGCCGTACTGCGCGAGGTGGATGAGCTCCAGCGCGTCCTCGGGACGTCCGAGATGGATCATCTGGCGGCTCATGTTGGAGAGGATGTACGAGCCCAGCGGCTTGTCCTGCGCCTCCTTCGCGGCGTGCAGGGCGAGGACGAAGTACTTCTGGGCGGTGGGCTGGAGGCCGACGTCGTAGCTCATCCAGCCCGCCAGTTCGGCGAGTTCGGCGGCGACCTTGAACAGCCGCTTGGCGGTGTCCGCGGGCTGCGGCTCCTGGAGCAGGTCGGTCACCTCGTGCAGCTGGCCGACGACGGCCTTGCGGCGCAGGCCGCCGCCGCACTGCGCGTCCCACTGACGGAACATCACCGTGGTGGACTCCAGCAGGTCCAGCTCCGGCGTGGACAGCCGGGACGGCCGGCGGGAGGCCGCGAGCGTCTCCGGCCGGCCGAGGTCGGTGGCGGGGACGGGCACGAGCCAGCGCTGCATCGGCTCGATGAGGGCGGGGCCGGCGGAGAGGGCGAGCGACGTCCCGAGGAAGCCGCGCCGGGCGAGCATGAGGTCGCTGCGGGAGAACTCGCTGAGCAGCTGGACGGTCTGCGGGCCCGCCCAGGGCAGGTCGACGCCGGACACCGAGGGTGACTGGTGTGCGGTCCGCAGGCCGAGGTCCTCGATGGCGACGACGCTGCCGAAGCGCTCGGAGAACAGCTCGGAGAGGATGCGCGGAATCGGCTCGCGGGGCTGTTCGCCGTCGAGCCAGCGGCGTACGCGCGAGGTGTCCGTGCTGATGTGGTGCGCGCCCATCTGCCGGGCGCGGCGGTTCACTTGGCGGGCGAGTTCACCCTTCGACCAGCCGCTGCGTACGAACCACCCGGTGAGCTGCTCGTTGGCGCGCTTCTCAGCGTTCGAACCACTTCCGCCGTTGCCGCTCACTGGAACGCCCCCATCCTGCTGTGCCTCTTTGTGCGAACCCGTATCAGAATGCCGCGAGTTGTGGCCGCCTGTCCCGGAGACGTACCCACTCGAACAGGAAACCGAGTTGCCTCCGGCATACCCACATGCGCACACCACTCGAGGTTTGTGCACTGAAAGTAATCCTACGATCACCCCTTCGGCCATGGCGATTCCAGAAACGCCACCATTCGCCACCCCTTCGAATGAACTCGCCTGCCGCTGGGCGCGATTCACTTGACACACGACGATCAGGAGTTGGCGGAACGGTGTACGCCAGGGCGCGCGCCTCGGACCGCACTCCCCTTCGTACCGCAGTGCGCCGCCGCCGCGATCGGGCAGCGGGGGGCTACGGTGCGTCACGGGAAGGCTCCGGGTCGTAACCACCGGCGCGTTCGACCCGTTGGAGGGGACATGGGCTTCACGATCGGCAGCAGCCGGGGGATTCGCGAAATCCGGTCCGGCTCGCGCCGCCGCGGCCGCACCACGGAGTGCACAGCGGTGGCCGAGTACACCGGGCTGTGGGGCTGGGACGCGGTCCCGGGCGCGCGGGCGGCCGACGGCGTCTGCTCCTGCGGCGACCGGCGGTGCGGTTCGCCCGGCGCCCACCCGCTGACGTTCGCCGGTGAGGTGCACGCGGGGGCGACCCTCGACGAGGTCTCCAAGGCGTGGGGCGAGTTCCCCGGCGCGTCGGTCCTGTTGCCCGCCGGCCGCTCCTTCGACGTACTGGACGTGGCGGAGCCGGCCGGGCGCCGGGCGCTCGTCCGGCTGGAGCGGATGGGCCTGCCGCTCGGCCCGGTCACGGTGACCCCGGACGGCCGCGCGCAGTTCTTCGTCGCGCCCGGGGCCGCCGAGGAGCTCCCCCGGCTGCTGTACCGCATGGGCTGGGACGACGCGGATCTCGACCTGCGCGCGCTGGGCCGCGGCGCCCACATCACCGCCCCGCCGTCCGACCACGGCGGCCTGGGCCCGGTCGGCTGGCTGCGCCCGCCGGCTCTGGAGACGGCCGGCCGGCCCCCCGAGGCCCGTCT
This sequence comes from Streptomyces mabaensis, assembly GCF_053763515.1. Lineage (NCBI taxonomy): Bacteria > Bacillati > Actinomycetota > Actinomycetes > Kitasatosporales > Streptomycetaceae > Streptomyces > Streptomyces mabaensis. The sequence continues at coordinate 102,506 of NZ_JBSOPZ010000008.1, read as the reverse complement.
GCTGCTCGGCACGCTGGCGTACATCTGCCACCGTTCGGCGCTCTGATCCCCGTCCATCCCCGTCGATCCGTCCGGGGACGGATACGCCAAGGGCCCCGCCGCATCGCGCATGCGGCGGGGCCCTTCTGCGTACGGAGGGACGTACGCCCGTACGGCGCTAGTCGCCGACCAGCGCGTCCACGAACGCCTCCGGCTCGAACGGAGCCAGGTCGTCCGCGCCCTCGCCCAGACCCACCAGCTTCACCGGCACGCCCAGCTCGCGCTGCACCGCGACCACGATGCCGCCCTTGGCCGTGCCGTCCAGCTTGGTCAGCACGATGCCGGTGATGTCCACGACCTCGGCGAAGACCCGCGCCTGCACCAGGCCGTTCTGCCCGGTCGTGGCGTCCAGCACGAGCAGCACCTCGTCCAGCGGGCCGTGCTTCTCCACGACGCGCTTGACCTTGCCCAGCTCGTCCATCAGTCCGGTCTTGGTGTGCAGCCGGCCGGCGGTGTCGATGAGGACGACGTCCGCGCCCTCGGCGATGCCTTCCTTGACCGCGTCGTACGCGACCGAGGCGGGGTCGCCGCCCTCGGGGCCGCGTACCGTACGCGCGCCGACGCGCTCGCCCCAGGTCTGGAGCTGGTCGGCCGCCGCCGCCCGGAACGTGTCCGCCGCGCCGAGCACCACACTGCGGCCGTCGGCGACCAGGACGCGGGCGAGCTTGCCCGTGGTGGTGGTCTTGCCGGTGCCGTTGACGCCGACAACCATGACCACGCCGGGGGTCTCCAGACCGCTCTCGGTCTTCACCGCGCGGTCGGCCTCGGTGCCGATGAGCTGCAGCAGCTCCTCGCGCAGCAGGGCCCGCAGGTCCTCCGGCGTACGGGTGCCGAGCACCTTCACCCGCTCGCGCAGCCGCTCGACCAGCTCCTGGGTGGGCGCGACGCCGACATCGGCGGTGAGCAGCGTGTCCTCGATCTCCTCCCAGGTGTCCTCGTCGAGGTGCTCGCGGGAGAGCAGCGTGAGCAGGCCCTTGCCGAGCGAGTTCTGCGAGCGGGAGAGCCGGGCGCGCAGCCGTACGAGACGGCCTGCGGTGGGCTCGGGAATCTCGATCGCGGGCGCGGGCGGCGCGGCGACGACCGGGTCCTCGACGGCGGCCGGTTCCGCCACGGCCGTCGAGGCGTCGGGGAGGTCGACCTCCTCGATCGTCCGGCGTGGCTCTTCGACCGTCGGTGCGGCGTCCTCGCCGACCTGAGGTTCGGCGGGCGGGGCAGTGATGGTCGGCGTGCTCGACGGCGCCGAGGGCGGCAGCTGCTTCTTCTTGCGGCTGCCGACCACGAGCCCGCTGACCACGCCGACCGCGACCAGGGCGATGACTACAGCAAGGATGAGGATGTCCATAACGCACCCAGTATCGACCACGGTCGTGCCGGACCATGCGACCTGGAGCTTCCTCCAGGAATGAATGCCGCACTTTGTATCTTTTGGGGTGAACGTAGGATGCTGTGGTTTCCCCCCACCCCTCCCCCCACGGAGTGTGTATGTCTGCCGAGTCCGACGGCGCGATAGAGACCCGCGGCCTGGAGCCCGTTCCCGAGGACGAGCGCACGGGCCGCGTCCGTGAACTCTTTCCCACCTGGGTGGCGGCCAACATCAGCGTGCTGCTGCTCACCATGGGCGCCGGTCTGGTGGTGTTCAACGGGCTCAACATCTGGCAGATCCTGGTCGTGGCGCTGGCCGCGCCCGTCGTCTCGTACGGGCTCGTCGGCCTGATCTCGATCGCGGGCAAGCGCGGCGGCTCGCCGGGCATGGCCCTCTCCCGGGCGGTCTTCGGCCAGCGCGGCAACCTGTTCCCCGGCTCGCTGATCTGGGTCGCGCGCTGGGGCTGGGAGACGATCAACGCCGTCACCGGGGCGTACGCGCTGCTGACCGTGCTGGACCTGCTGTTCGGTATCAAGAGCAACACCGTGCTGATCGTGGTGACCCTGCTGCTCTTCGTCGGCTGCACGTTCCTCGTCTCGGGGCTCGGCATCAACGCGCTGCGCGTATGCAGCAAGTGGTCGACGTACCTCTTCGGCGGCTTCAGCGTGCTGGTGCTGGGCTATCTGGTCGCGAACACCGACTGGTCGGCGGTCTTCGACAAGCCGGCGGGCTCGACCGCGATGATGATCGCCGGTATCGGGACGATCGCCGCGGGCGGCATCAGCTGGGTGCCCTCCGGCCCCGACTTCACGCGCTATCTGCCGCGTACGGCGTCGTCGAAGGGCATGATCGGCGCCACCGTCGGCGGCGCGGGCGTCGTCGTCCTGCCCATGGTGCTGATGGGCGCGGTCATGGCCGTCGGGACGCCCGACCTGGCCTCGGCGTCCGACCCCGTCTCGTTCATCGGCGAGCTGCTCCCGGCCTGGATCTCCGTCCCGTACCTGCTGATCGCCCTGATCGGCATGCTGCTGATCAACTCGATGTCGATGTACTCGGCCGGCTTCACCGCGCAGACACTGGGCATCAGCGTCCCGCGCGCCTGGGCGGTCAGCGTGAACGCGGTGATCAGTCTGGTCTTCGGCTTCCTGCTGATGGTGGTCGCGACCAGCTTCTTCGGCTCGTTCATCTCCTTCCTGACGCTGCTCGCGGTGGCTTTCTCGGCGTGGATCGGCGTCTTCGGCGTGGACATGCTGCGCCGCCATACGTACGACGGCGAGGCGCTGATGGACACGACCCGCACCAGCGCGTACTGGTACCGGGGCGGATTCGCCTGGCAGGCGATGGCCGCGTGGGGCACCGCGCTGGTCGTGGGCCTGCTCTTCACCAAGGTCGACTGGTTCGCCGGCCCGCTGTCCGCCAGCTGGATCGGTGCGAACGGTCTGGGCTGGGCGGTCACCGTACTGGTCGCGGCGCTGCTGTACGCGGTGCTGCCGCGGACGACGGCCGTGGAGCCCGCGCCGGTGGTCGCACCCGAGCGCGAGCGTGCCGGGGCCCTGTCCATCTGACGTCACGTCAGCTAACGTCCCTCTTCGCGCGCCCACGCCCGGCGAAGGGGGACGTTCCGTATGGCCATCACCGTCGTCCGGTTCAATCTGGTCGATCCCGACGCGACCCCGGAATCGCTGTCGGCCCGCTACCGGGCCGCCGTGGAGATGGCCGCGTACGCCGACGACCGCGGCATCGCCACCCTCCAGACGGAGGAGCACCACGGCGCGGCCAACGGCTGGCTGCCGTCGCCGTTCGTCTTCGCGGGCGCGGTCTTCGGCGCCACCCGCCGGATCACCGTCACGGTCTCCGCGATCATCGGCCCGCTGTACGACCCGCTGCGGCTGGCGGAGGACATCGCCGTACTCGACCTGCTCAGCGGTGGCCGGCTGATCACGGTCGCGGGCATCGGCTACCGGCCCGAGGAGTACGAACAGCACGGCGTCGAGTGGGGCCGGCGCGGCCGACTCCAGGACGAGGTGCTGGACACGCTGCTGTGTGCGTGGACCGGCGAGCCGTTCCCGTACCGCGGCCGTACGGTCCGGGTCACCCCACGCCCGTACACCCGGCCGCATCCGCTGCTGCTGGTCGGCGGCAGTTCACAGGCCGCGGCCCGGCGCGCGGCCCGGCTCGGTCTGCCGTTCTTCCCCAGCGCGCACCTGCCCGAGCTGGCGGCGTACTACCACGCGCGCCTCGCGGAGTACGGCACCGAGGGCTGGACCATGATGCCCGCGGCCGAGACCCCGCTGCTGCACATCGCCGAGGACCCCGACCGGGCCTGGGCCGTATACGGACGGCACTTCCTGCACGAGGCCCGGACCTACTCCTCCTGGCAGTCGAAGGACATCCGCTCGGCGGTCCGCTCGGCCGCCACCACGGTGGAGGAACTGCGCGCGGAGGGCGTCTACCGGATCCTGACACCGGACGAGTGCGTCGCGTACGCCGAGGCGCGCGGCGAGACGGGCAGCCTGGTGCTGCATCCGCTGTGCGGCGGTATGCCGCTGGACGAGGGCTGGCGCAGCCTGCATCTGCTGGGCGAACGGGTACTGCCCCGGCTGGGCAGCCGCGAGGGCTGAGCCGGGGCAGTCTCCGTGCGCGAGGAGCCGGGCAGCGGGGATTAGCCCATCTCCTCCAACGCCTTGCCCTTGGTCTCCTTGACGTACTTGAGCACGAAGGGGATCGAGAGCACGGCGAAGACCGTGTAGATGATGTACGTGCCCGAGAGGTTCCAGTCGGACAGGCTCGGGAAGCTGGCGGTGATGACCCAGTTGGCGATCCACTGCGCGGCGGCGGCGACACCGAGCGCGGCGGCGCGGATCCGGTTGGGGAACATCTCACCGAGGAAGACCCAGACCACGACACCCCACGACAGTGCGAAGAAGAGCACGAACACGTGGGCCGCGATCAGCGCGACGATGCCCTGGGTGTGGGGGAGCTTGCCGCCGACGAGGTCCGCGGAGAAGGCCCAGGCCTCCAGCGCGAGGGCGATCGCCATACCGGCCGAGCCGATGAGCGCGAGCGGCTTGCGGCCGATGCGGTCGACGAGGAGCATCGCGATCACGGTGCCGATGATGTTGATGATCGACGTCGTGAACGACCAGAAGAAGGAGTCACTGGGGTCGATGCCGACCGACTGCCAGAGCGTGGCCGAGTAGTAGAAGGCGACGTTGATGCCGACGAGCTGCTGGAAGACGGAGAGCCCGATACCGACCCAGACGATCGGCAGGAAGTAGAAGCGTCCGCCGAGCAGGTCCTTGAAGACGGACTTGTGCTCGCGGTGCATGGCGAGCTCGATCTCGGCGACGCGGGCGTCGAGGTCGACGCCCTTGCCCTCGACGTCGGCCAGGATCTCCTTGGCCCGCTCGGTCTTGCCCACGGAGATCAGGAAGCGGGGGGACTCGGGGATGACGAAGGACAGTAGCCCGTAGAGCACGGCCGGGATGACCATCACACCGAGCATGACCTGCCAGGCCTCGATGCCGAGGAGCTTGTTGCGGTCGTCGCCGCCGGCCCAGTTGAGGATGCCCCAGTTGACCAGCTGGGAGACCGCGATACCGATGACGATGGCGGCCTGCTGGAAGGAGCCGAGCCGGCCGCGGTACGCGGGCGGGGCGACCTCGGCGATGTAGGCGGGGCCGATCACGGAGGCCATGCCGATCGCCATGCCGCCGAGCACGCGCCAGAACGCGAGGTCCCAGAGGGCGAACGGCAGTGCGGAGCCGACGGCGCTGATCGCGAAGAGCGCGGCGGCGATCTGCATCACGCGGATGCGGCCGATCCGGTCGGCGATGCGGCCGGCCGTCGCGGCGCCGACGGCGCAGCCGATCAGGGCGATCGCGATGACCTGGCCGAGCGTGCCCGCGCCGATGTCGTACTTCTCGCCGATGCCGCCCACCGCGCCGTTGATGACGGCGCTGTCGTAGCCGAACAGGAAGCCGCCCATGGCAGCCGCGGCGGTGATGAAGACGACGTGGCCCAGGTGCTCCGGATGGGCGGACGAGCCTCCGGGATTCGGCGCGTGAGCGGTGCTGGTCAACATGGTCTCCTCGTGCCCGGCGCGGGAACAGGGCAGGTGGGGGGCGAGCCCTTCCAGTGGCGCACGAGTTACCGCCAGCCACCACTTGAAGGTAAAAACAACGTTGCAGAGACTATGCGTTCAGTTTTCGAAGTCAATACCTGCGGCGATGCCAATGTGAGGTGACGGAGAGTCGAAAGTCCTTCAAGACTTGAAGATTCTGTGCCGACGGGGACGCGGAACGGGTCAGCGGAGCCGCTGGCTGATGACCTTGGACACGCCGTCGCCCTGCATGGACACGCCGTACAGCGCGTCGGCGACCTCCATCGTCCGCTTCTGGTGCGTGATCACGATCAGCTGGGAACTCTCCTGGAGTTCCTCCATGATCCGGATCAGCCGCTGGAGGTTGGTGTCGTCCAGCGCGGCCTCGACCTCGTCCATCACGTAGAACGGGCTGGGCCGGGCCTTGAAGATGGACACCAGCAGCGCCACGGCGGTCAGCGACCGCTCGCCGCCGGACAGCAGCGAGAGCCGCTTGACCTTCTTGCCCGGCGGGCGGGCCTCCACGTCGACGCCCGTGGCCAGCATGTTGTCGGGATCGGTCAGGATGAGCCGGCCCTCACCGCCCGGGAAGAGCCGGGAGAAGACGCCCTCGAACTCGCGCGCGGTGTCCCGGTACGCCTCGGTGAAGACCTGTTCGACGCGCTCGTCGACCTCCTTGACCACCTGGAGGAGGTCGGCCCGTGTCTTCTTCAGGTCTTCGAGCTGCTCGGTGAGGAACTTGTGCCGTTCCTCCAGCGCCGCGAACTCCTCCAGCGCCAGCGGGTTCACCTTGCCGAGCTGCTGGTACGCGCGCTCGGCTGCCTTCAGCCGCTTCTCCTGCTGCGCGCGGACGAACCGTACCGGCTGGTTCCGCGGATGATCCGGGTCGTCGGGGAGCTCCTCCCCCTCGGCGGGCGGGGAGGGCGGGACCGGCTGGTCGGGCCCGTACTCGGCCACCAGGCCGGCCGGCTCGACCCCGAGTTCCTCCAGCGCCCTGGTCTCCAGCTGCTCGATTCGCAGCCGCTTCTCGGCGCCCAGCACCTCACCGCGGTGCACGGAGTCCGTGAGTTTGTCGAGCTCGCCCTTGAGTTCGCGCCCCTGGTTGCGCTCGGCGGCGAGGTCCTGTTCGCGGGCGGCCTTGGCGCTCTCCGCTGCGGTCCGCTCGTCCCCGGCGCGTACGAGCGACACCTCCACGTGCGCGAGGAGCTGCCGGGCACCGGACGCGACCGCCGACGCCACCTCGGCCTCGTGCCGCAGCCGGGCGCGCCGCTGTTCCGCTCGCGCCCGCGCCTCGCGCTCGGCGCGCGCCCCGCGGTCGAGCGCGTCGGCCCGCCCCGCGAGCCCCTTCACGCGCTCCTCGTGCGTACGGACCTGGAGCCGGGCCTCCATCTCGGTCTGCCGGGCGTTGGCGCCGTCGGCGGCCAGCCGGTCCCGCGCGGAGGTGTCGGGCTCCTCCTCCACGGGCATCTCCTCGGCGACCAGCAGCCGCTCGGCCAGCTCCTCCGCCTCCGCGGTCGCCCGCTCCAGCGCCTCCTGGGCCTTGGCCGCCGCCGCGGTGCTCCGCTCGGCCTCGCCGGCGGCGCCGCGGGCCTGCCCGGCGAGCCGCCCGAGCTGCTGGGCGACCCCGGACTTCGCCCGCTCGGCGGTCCGCCGGCGTTCGCCCAAGTCGTCCACGAGCGCGGCGCATTCGGCCCGGCGCTCGGCGGCCCGGTGCTGGTTCTCGGCGAGCTCGTCGCACCGTACGGCCAGCTCGGCCAGCTCGGCGGCCGCCTCGTCGACGGACGCCTGGACCTCGAGCAGGCTCGGCGCCCCGGCCGACCCGCCCTGCGCGAAGTGCGCCCCGAGGACATCGCCCTCGGCGGTGACGGCGATGAGCCCGGGCTGCGCGGCGACGAGATCTTCGGCGTCCTCCAGTGTCCCGACGACGACGACGTCCCGCAGCAGCCACCGCAGGGCCCCCATGAGCGCGCCAGGAGCACGCACAAGCTCGGCGGCGAACGGCGGTCCGGAGCCACCCGCGGATACGAACCCGCGGGACACCGCGGTGGCGCCCATGGGGGCGCCACCACCGGCGCCTGGAGCGGTCGACTGACTGTCGGCGCCGACGGCAGCCGGCGAGGAGCCACGGCCGGAGGTCGCACCCGCGCCCCAGCCCTGGGCACGCAGGCCTTCGCCGCCGGGGACGGCCGGATCGGAGCCGCCGTCGGGCGCCGCGCCGAGGCCCTGGGCAACCAACCCGCCGTCGCGGGCCGGAGCGAAGCCGTCAGCAGGGGCGGCGCCGAAGGCCGCGGCCGGCTCGGGCACGGCGGCGCCGGCCGGGGCCGGGCCTGGGCCGGGCATGGTCGTGGCCTGGGCGGGTAGGCCGGCTTCGGCGGAGACCGTGTCCGGCGTGGACTGGGTCTGGGGAGACGCCAGCAGTATCGCTGCCCGGCCCGCGTCCTGTTTGCGGAGGAGGCGGATCGCATCCGCCGCTGTCGACGGGCCCGACACGGCGATCGCGTCCGCCGCCGCGCCCAGCGCCGCGGCCACCGGGACCTCGTAGCCCGGGGTGACGGTGAGCAGTTCGGCGGCCGGGCCGAGCAGGCCGGTGAGCCGGTCCCGCGCGTCGAGCAGCGCGCCCGTGCCGTCCTTGCGGCGCAGTCCCAGGGCCAGCGCGTCGTGGCGCGCGGAGGTGGCGGCCCGCCGCCGCTCGGCGGCGGTGGCCGCCTCGCGCGCGGCGGCCAGGTCCGCCTCCGCCCCGGCCAGCGCCGACTTGGCTGCGTCGTACTGCTCCGCCAGCGCCGAGTCGTCCGCGTCCAGCCCGTCGACCTCGGCCTTGAGCTGCTCGTACTCCTCCTGCGCGGCGACCGCGCGCTCCCGCGCCGCGTCCCGCGCCTCGGCCAGCCGGTCGATCTCGGCCTGGGCCGAACCGGCCCGGCTCCGGGCTGCGTTGACCTGACCGTGCAGCCGCGCCAGCCCCTCGCGCCGGTCGGCGATGGCCCGGGCCACGTCCTTGAGCCGGCGCTCCTCCATCGTCAGCTCGCGCTCCAGCTCGGAGCGGTGTGCGACGGTGTCCTCCAGGGCCCGCTGCGCCGCCTCGAGAGCGGCCTCCAGTTCCGCCTCTTGCTCGCGGATCCGCGCGGCCTCGCGCTCCATGTCCTCGGGGTCGCGGCCGCGCCGCTCCTCCGGCGGGGCCGCGGTGGCGCTCTTGACCCGGGCGTCGGCGAGGCTGATCGTGCCGCGCACCCGTTCGGCGAGCTGCGACAGCTCGTACCAGGTCTGCTGGGCCCGTTGCAGCCGCGGCGCCAGCCGCCGCACCTCGTCCTCCAGCGCGGCCTCCCGCTGGAGCGCCGTCCGCAGCTCGGCCTCGGCGGCCTCCTTGCGCGCCTTGAGCGCGGCCTCGTCGGCGACCTCGGCGTTCAGCGCCTCGCGCAGTGTCACCAGGTCGTCGGCGAGCAGCCGCAGCCGCGCGTCACGCAGATCGGCCTGGATGACGGCCGCGCGCCGCGCGACCGCGGCCTGCCGTCCCAGCGGCTTGAGCTGCCGCCGCAGCTCGTCGGTCAGGTCCTGTACGCGCGCCAGGTTGGCCTGCATCGCGTCGAGCTTCCGCAGCGCCTTCTCCTTGCGCTTGCGGTGCTTGAGTACGCCCGCCGCCTCCTCGATGAACGCCCGGCGCCCCATCGGATCGGCGTGCAGTACGGAGTCGAGCTGGCCCTGCCCGACGATGACGTGCATCTCGCGGCCGATACCGGAGTCGGAGAGCAGCTCCTGGATGTCCAGCAGCCGGCAGGTGTCGCCATTGATCTGGTATTCGCTGCCGCCGTTGCGGAACATGATCCGCGTAATGGTGACCTCGGCGTACTCGATGGGGAGCGCGCCGTCGGAATTGTCGATGGTGAGGGACACCTCGGCACGGCCGAGCGGAGGCCGCCCGGTGGTGCCGGCGAAGATCACGTCCTCCATCTTTCCGCCGCGCAGGGACTTCGCCCCCTGTTCACCCATGACCCAGGACAGCGCGTCCACCACATTGGACTTGCCGGAGCCATTGGGGCCGACGACGCAGGTGATGCCGGGCTCGAAACGCAGCGTCGTCGCGGAGGCGAAGGATTTGAACCCGCGGAGGGTCAGGGCCTTGAGGTGCACGCCGCCGGACTCTACCTTTCACGTTCGGTTTCACCCATGAAGGTGCAGGGCACATTCGACGGTAAAGAAAGCAGCACACCGAGCCGGCGCCCGGAAGCATCGCGCAGACGGAAGCAGCGCGCAGACAGCGCCGGAAAGACAGAAGGGACGCCGAAGCGTCCCTTGCACATCTTGCGTGTTGTAGGTGTCAGCGGCTGAATGGGCAAGCCCGACCGGCCTGGCGGTTGGGGGTCAGGTGAGCGCAGGCTCCGCCTGGGGTACGTCGATGTCGATGCTGTGCAGCAGCGAGTCTCCGTGCTGAGCGGCGGCGTTCAGCGCGTCATTCTCCGACTGGATCCGTACGAGCTCGGACTCCAGGTCCTGGACGCGCTGCTGAAGCCGTCGCATCTCGGCGAGGAGTCGCGGGTCGGAACCGCCGACGTAACCGAGAAGCGCCTTTGCCATGATGGATGGTCCTCCACAATGAGTGACCGACCGAAGCGGTGTGGGTCGTGAGGGAATCGCACCCGCGGTGCTCGGCAGTACTTGTCGTCGCTGCGGTTCTACTGCCAAACAGCTAAGGTGCGCGGGGCTTCCAGCGTCTCACCAAAAAGTTTGACGGTCAACACGATCACACCCCGTATCGACAGGCAGCCCTGCGGCCTGGGGCCGCGAGAACTGCGGCGCCGGCTCTCCGAGGGGCCCTGGGGGCGTGGAGATCATCCTTACTCCCGCAGCCTTCCACGAGAAGCCGTTCTTTGGCAACCACCTGCTGATTTCCATCGGAATCCGCTGGTCCGGGGGCGGCTCCGCCGACGCCGGCCGGGGCGGATTCGTCAGCGGATCACGAAGCCGTCGTAGCCGCCGCGCGGGACGTCCCAGATCTCCGTCACTCCGTCGACCTTGCCGGGTGTGTCGGGCGAGCGGAGCCATTCGAGCAAACGGTGGCAATTCTCACGTCTGCCCTCCGCCACGACCTGCACCCGTCCGTCGTCAAGATTGACGGCGAACCCGCTCAGCCCGCCGATCTCCAAAGCGTTTGCCCTGGTGAACCAGCGGAAGCCCACTCCTTGTACACGGCCGCGTACCCAGGCGGTGAGCCGCACATCTTCGTTCATGCGAGCACGCTAACCGGACGATTGCTTTCGGAGCACTTCCCACACGAGCCTCATGGCGTAAGGTCCCGGCTCAATGAGTCTCACTCGATTGGGTGAGTCAGGTTGATACCGGTTGATACCGATCGCTAGGAAGGCACAGCGCATGGGACGCCATCGACGCTCAGCCGCCGGGCCCGCCGCGGACGACCACGCGGCAGCCACGGCCGGCCGGCACCGGGGTGCCGCACGCCGCAAGAAGGCCACACCCGTGCGCACCGGACTGCTCGGCGCCTCCGCGGCGATGGCGCTCGGCGCCGTGGCCGTCGCCTCCGGACTGGTGCCGGTGGGTGACAACTACACCCTCGGCGGCAGCAGCGACTCCGGCCGCGTACGCGCCGGAAGCCCGAGCGACCTCGCCTCCCAGCAGGGCGGCGTCCGGGACCTCCCCTCCGAGCGCCCCTCGGCCGCCGCCGAGCCCAGCCGGACCCCCTCGGCCTCGGCGACGCCGAAGCCGACCCCGAGCAAGGCCTCGCCGAAGCCGAAGCCGACCCCGAGCAAGGCCTCCCCCGCACCGGCGAAGACGAAGCCGCAGGCCGACAAGCCCGCCGAGAAGCCCGCGGCGAAGCAGACGCCGACACCGGAGCGCACGACTCCGAAGGCCCCGTCCCCCTCCCGCAAGCCGGTCGCGCCGCCGGTCCGGGTGCCGGGCGAGAGCGCGGCGGAGGCGGCGGTCCTCACCCTGGTCAACCAGGAGCGCGCCCAGGCGGGCTGCCGTCCGCTGAAGGCCGACCCGGAGCTGGCCGGCCTGGCCGGCGACTTCAGCGAGGACATGGCCGAGCGCGGCTTCTTCGACCACACGGACCCGGACGGTGCGACCCCCTGGGACCGCGCCGCGAAGGCCGGCGTCACCGGCCTGGGCGCCGAGAACATCGCCCGCGGCCAGGCCGACGCCAAGGCCGTGATGGACGGCTGGATGAACAGCCCGGGCCACCGGGCGAACATTCTCAACTGCGACTACAAGACCCTGGGTGTCGGCGCCCACTTCGCGCCGGGCGGCCCCTGGTGGACGCAGGACTTCGGCTTCTGAACCGGCCGCGGGCCGCGGGTCGGCCCGGTCGGCCCGGTCAGCCCGCTACCGACGCGCGGCCCGCGGTGAAGATCCGGGCCGTCTCGGTGACGCGGCGGCCGAGGTGTTCCGCCGTCGCGATGTCCGCCTTGTGTACGCCCTCCGGGCCCTCGTCCGCGTTGGTCTGAGCCGCCGCGCCGGAGAAGAAGCCGAGGCGGTTCAAGTCGTGCTCGGAGCCGTCGGTGGTGTTCCAGCCCGGCTTCAGGCCGAGGTTCACCCAGTGCATGCCGTGCTGGGCGGCGAGCGTCTGGAAGAACTGCAGCGTGTGCAGCTTGTCGCCGCTCTTGGAGCCGGAGTTGGAGAAGCCGGCGGCCAGCTTGTCCTTCCAGGCGTCGGTGAACCAGCGCTTTGAGGTGTCCTCGGCGAAGCGGTGGAAGGCCCCGGAGGCCGTACCCATGTAGGTGGGCGAGCCGAAGATGATCGCGTCGGAGGCGTCGAGCAGCTCCCACTGGGCTTCGTCGATCTCGTCGACCTTGATCAGGTGGACGGTGGCACCGGCGTCGAGCGCCCCGGCGCGGACAGCCTCGGCGACGACGGCGGTGTGGCCGTAGCCGGAGTGGTAGGCGATCGAGACAACGGGCGTGGTCGTCATGGTGGGGCTCCTCGGAAGCGGTGCGCCGTAAGCGGGTGCCTCGGCGTCGGTGCATCCAGCGAAACACTAACTTTCAGAAAGCGCAATCTCAGGGTTAGCGCTGTGCCCAGGTATGGTGGCCTCATGGACCCCACCGACGGCGTCGCCTTCGACGTGTTCTCCAAGCTCTGTCCCTCCCGGGGGACGCTGGAGCACGTCACCGGGCGCTGGGGCAGCCTCACGCTGACCGCGCTGTACGACGGCACGCACCGCTTCAACGAACTGCGGCGCCGCGTCGACGGGGTGAGCGAGAAGATGCTGTCGCAGACCCTGCAGGCGCTGGAGCGCGACGGACTGGTGCACCGCGACGCCCGGCCGACCAACCCGCCGCACGTGGACTACGCACTCACCCCGCTGGGCCGCGAGGTGGCCGAACGGCTGCTCGGCCTCATCCACTTCGTCGAGGAACGGATGCCGGCCGTCCTGGAGGCACGCGAGAGTTACGACGAGGCGCGCGGGGGCCGCTGACAGCGCGGGCAGAAATAACTGGAGCGGTTCATCCACGGACGGCGGCGCATCGGAGTACCGCAGCGGCGGCACGGCTCGTCCTCGCGTCCATAGGCGTCGAGTGAACGGTCGAAGTACCCCGATTCGCCGTTCACGTTGACGTACAGGCTGTCGAAACTGGTCCCGCCGACCGCGAGGGCCGCGTTCATCACGTCCCGCACATGCCCGAGGAGTTCGGCGCTCCGGGGCCGGGTGAGGGACGCGGTCGGGCGTTCGTAGTGCAGCCTGGCGCGCCAGAGCGCCTCGTCCGCGTAGATGTTGCCGACCCCGCTGATCAGCGACTGGTCGAGCAGGGCACGCTTGATCGTCGTACGGCGCAGCCGCAGCGCGGTGTGGTACGCCGCCTCGTCGAACTCGGGGTCCAGCGGATCCCGCGCGATGTGCGCGATGACGTCCGGAAGCCCGTCAGGGGTGTTCTCGTGCAGGGACAGCCCGCCGAAGGTGCGCTGGTCCACGAAGCGCAGCTCGGTTCCCAGGGCGTCGGCGAAACGGAACCGGATCCGGAGGTGCTTCTCGTCGGCGGCGTCCTGCGGCTGGACCAGGAGCTGTCCGCTCATGCCGAGGTGGCCGAGTACGGAGAAGTCCCGGTCCTCCAGCGGCAGCCAGAGGTACTTGCCGCGGCGGCGCGCGACCCCGAACCGGTGGCCCTGGAGGCTGGCCGCGAAGTCCTCGGCACCCGCCGGATGCCGGCGTACGGCACGCGGGTGCAGCACCTGCACCTCGGCGACGGTACGCCCGGCGACCCAGCGTTCGAGGCCCCGTCGCACGACTTCGACCTCGGGCAGCTCGGGCACGTGCGGTCTCCTCCGGAGGGATGGCTATGGGGGTTATGAGCCGGTGAAAACCGAGCGGTCAGGCCCTGGCCGCGTCCGGAGCGGGGGACGCGATGTCCTCCTCCTCCGGGGTGGCCTCGGCGGCGATCTCCTCGGCCTTGGCCTCGGCGGCCAGCCGCTCGTCCGCTGCCGCGCGGATGGCGCGCCACGCGGACTCTGCCGCCTGCTGTTCCGCTTCCTTCTTGCTGCGGCCGGTGCCGGTGCCGTACGAGACACCACCGACGCGGGCGGCAGCAGTGAAGGTCTTCTCGTGGTCCGGGCCCGTCTCGGTGACCAGGTACTCGGGAACCCCGAGGCCCTCGCTCGCGGTGAGTTCCTGGAGGCTGGTCTTCCAGTCCAGTCCCGCACCGAGGTTCGAGGACTTCTCGATCAGCGGATCGAAGAGCCGGTGCACCAGCTCCGAGGCCGCGTCGAGGCCCTGGTCGAGATAGACCGCGCCGATCACCGCTTCAAGGGTGTCGGCGAGGATGGATGCCTTGTCCCGGCCGCCCGTGCCCTCTTCGCCCCGGCCGAGCCGGATGAAGGAGCCGAGTTCGAGGCCACGGCCGACCTCCGCCAGTGCACGCGAGTTGACCACCGCGGCCCGCAACTTGGCCAGCTGGCCTTCGGGCAGGTCGGGGTGGGTCCGGTACAGCGTGTCCGTGACCACCAGGCCGAGCACGGAGTCCCCGAGGAACTCCAGCCGCTCGTTGGTGGGCAGACCGCCGTTCTCGTACGCGTACGAACGGTGGGTCAGCGCACGCACCAGAAGGGCGGACTCGAGCTGATACCCGAGCCGCCCTTCCAGAAGCGTGTGGGACGAGGCTGCGTTGTTCGTGTCTGTCTGCTGCTTGTCGGCCAGTTCAGACATAGCGCCTCTCACCTGCCGCTCAGACCTCGAGGACCTGGCGCTTGTTGTAGGTGCCGCAGCTGGGGCACGCGATGTGCTGCTGCTTCGGCTCCTGGCAACGCTCACACGAAACCAGGGTGGGGACCGCAGCCTTCCACTGCGACCGGCGGTGGCGCGTGTTGCTGCGCGACATCTTCCGCTTCGGAACAGCCACGGCTACTTCTCCTGCTTCTCGGCGGCGCTCTGCACGTCAGATGCTGTGCCGCTCATGTTGTCCTTCTCGCCGTCCTGGATGGTCCCGGCGAGTCCCTGCAGTGCCGCCCAACGGATGTCGACGGCGTCGTGGTGGTGGTCCGGGTTGTCGTTCAGCCCGACTCCGCATTCGGAGCACAGACCGAGACAGTCCTCCCGGCACACCGGCTGCAGCGGCAGTGCGAGCACCACCGCGTCACGCAGCACAGGTTCGAGGTCGAACAAGCCGTCCTCGAGGAAGAGCCTGTCCTCGTCGTCCTCGGCGTCGACGTTGTCCTTGTCGGGGTGCGCTTTGGGGCGGCCCCGGTCGTCGGCGTCAGGGTACGAGAACATCTCCTGGAAGTCCGCTTCGAGCTCCTGCTCCAGCGGCTCCAGACACCTTACGCACTCCCCCTGGGCCGTCGCACGGGCGGTGCCTGTGACAAGCACCCCTTCCATGACCGACTCCAGGCGGAGGTCGAGCTCCACCGGCGCGCCTTCCGGCACTCCGATGACCCCGTCGAGACCGAAGTCCTTCGGGGCGGCGACCTCGCGGGACAGCCGCTGAAGAGCACCAGGACGCCGGCCCAGCTCGTGCGTGTCGAACACGAGGGGGTTGCGGTGGTCGAGGCGGGTGTTCAGGGTCGTTCCTGCTTTCGGATCGCTGTGGGGGTGGCCGCCGCGCGGTCCGATCACCAGACGGGCAGCCGAGATCGCGGACGTACTCGCGACCGAAGAGCCAGGATACTGGACGCGTCGCCCAGGGCCCAATCCGGGCGGTCGGCCCCTGGTCTAGCGCCCCTGCTCGTACTCGCGCAGCTGGTCGAGGTTGATCATGCTCGTGTCGAAGAGGCTGGTCTCGTCGAGCGACGCGGCCTGCTGCGGGGCCTGCGGGGCCTGCTGCGGCTGTTGCGCGTACCCGTGGTCGTACGCCTGCTGCTGATAGGCGGCATACGGATCGTGCTCGGACTGCTGGGGCTGCTGGTACCCGTAGGGGTCCTGCTGCGCGTACGCCGGCTGCTGCTGGTAGCCGTACGGGTCCTGCTGGGGCTGCTGGGGCTGATGCGGCTGCTGGTACCCGTACGCGTCCTGCTGCCGGGCGTATGCCGGCTGCTGCTGGACGGGGATCGCGGGCTGCGGCTCCGCCAGGTCCGCGAGGAAGTCCGCGTCGCTGCCGTGCTGCTGCGGGCCCGCGCCGTCCTGCGCGGCCATGTGCGCGCCGAGATCGTCGCTGGCCACCCGGCCGAGCAGTTTCAGCCGGCCGCGGCCGACCGCGGCGAGGGTCTTGGAGAGCACGGCCTCGAACGCGCCCAGCTTGGCGTCGACGTACTCGTCGGCCCGCTGCCGCAGCGTCTCGGGGTCCTGGCTGCGCTCGGGCGCCTCCGCGTAGTCCGGGTCCGCGTACCCGTCCTGGTCCAGGCCCGGCGCCCGGCCGAGGAGCTTCTCGCGGCCGCGGTCCACCGAGCCGATCGTCTTGGTGAGGACGACCTCGAAGTTCGCCAGCTTGCTGTCGACGTAGTCGTCGGCCTCGGCGCGGATCTCCTCGGCCTCCCGGCGGGCCTCGGACAGGATGCGGTCGGCCTCCTCCTGGGACTGCCGGGCTACCTCGGTGTCCGAGATCAGCGAACCGCGCTGGGCGTGGGCCGACTCGATGATCCGCTCGGCCTCCTGGCGGGCCTGCTCGACCAGCTGCTCCCGGCCGCCGATCAGTTCCTGGGCCTGGGCGAGGGAGCCGGGCAGGGCCTGGCGGACCTCTTCCAGCATGGCGAGCAGCTCGGCACGGTTGACCACGCACGACGCCGACATGGGCATGGACCGGGCACTGCCCACCGCCTCGACGATCTCGTCGAGCTTCTTCTGCACGTCCACCTGTGCTCGCCACTCTCTACCTGGATCGGAGACGGACGGGACGACTGTACGGCCAGTCGGCGCCAGTCCGACACCGGGTGACGGGCAGTCAGTACGTCACTTCCGGCCGAGCCGCTCCACCAGGGCCTCGTGCACCACCGGGGGCAGCAGGTGGGCGACGTCGCCGCCCCACGCGGCGACCTCCTTGACCAGGCTGGAGGAGAGGAAGCTGTAGGTCGGGTTGGTCGGGACGAACAGGGTCTCGACACCCGAGAGCCCGATGTTCATCTGGGCCATCTGCAGCTCGTAGTCGAAGTCGCTGACGGCCCGCAGGCCCTTGACGATGGCGGGGATGTCGCGCTGCTTGCAGAAGTCGACGAGAAGGCCGTGGAAGGCCTCCACCTCGACGTTGCCGTAGTCGGCGGTGACCTGGCGGATCAGCTCGATCCGCTCCTCGATGGTGAAGAGGCCCTGCTTCGACTGGTTGATCATCACGGCCACGTGTACGACGTCGTACAGCTTGGAGGCGCGGGAAATGATGTCGAGGTGTCCATTGGTGATGGGGTCGAACGACCCCGGACAGACGGCGCGGCGCAACTGAACTCCCTCGCTCTCCGGTCCGGTCATGGTGAGTCTTCGCACGTTGAGGCGGCGCGACCGTACCAAAACGTGCCCTCGCCGTAACGACGGGACCGCAACGGCTCGAAGCCCTCGGGCCAACGGAATTCGCCGCCTCTGGTGCTGCGCTCCACGGTGACGAGCGCATCGCCCGTGAGCCAGCCCTGCGAGCGGAGTGTGAGCAGTATCTCGCCAAGATCGTCGTCCGTGACGACGTACGGCGGATCGAGGAAAACCACGTCGTACGGGGCACTGGGCGCCGGACCCGACACAATCTGCTCCGCTTTGCCCGCCCTGACCTCGGCGCCGGGCAGGCCGACCGCGCGGACGTTGTCCCGGATGGTGCGCGCCGCCCGGCCGTCCGCCTCGACAAGCAGGGCGTGCTCGGCGCCCCGGGACAGCGCCTCCAGGCCGACGGCGCCCGATCCACCGTACAGATCGAGCACCCGTGCGCCGGCCAGCGAGCCGAGCAGGGACTCCCAGGTGGAGAACAGCCCCTCGCGCGCCCGGTCGGAGGTGGGGCGGGTGCCGTTGCCCGGCGGAACGGCGAGGCGGCGTCCACCGGCCGCGCCGGCGATCACGCGGGTCATCTGAGTCTGAAGTCCTTCGGGACGGGGGCGGTCATTGCCTGCTTGATTGCTTAAACGATAGGCCGTCGGCCTGCGCGCGACTCCCCGGCCGTCTCAGCCCTTCTCCAGGTACTGCTCGCGTTCGGTGTCCAGCAGGGCGTCCAAGGCGGTGCGCAGTTCCGGGAGCTTCTCCAGTCCGGGGTCGGCGGAGACGATCGCGACCGCTTCCTGACGGGCCTCGGCGATGATCTCCTCGTCCTCGATGACCGCGAGCATCCGCAGCGAGGACCGCACGCCCGACTGGGCCTGGCCCAGCACATCGCCCTCGCGGCGCTGTTCCAGGTCGATCCGGGACAGCTCGAAGCCGTCGAGCGTGGCGGCCACCGCGTTCAGCCGGGCCCTGGCCGGGCTCGCCTCCGGCATCTCGCTCACCAGCAGGCACAGGCCGGGGGCCGAGCCGCGGCCCACCCGGCCGCGCAGCTGGTGCAGCTGGGACACCCCGAAGCGGTCGGCGTCCATGATCACCATGACGGTGGCGTTGGGGACGTTCACCCCGACCTCGATGACGGTCGTGGCGACCAGGACATGCACCTCGCCGGCCGCGAAGCGGCGCATCACGTCGTCCTTGTCGTCGGGCTGCATCCGGCCGTGCAGGATCTCCACCCGCAGCCCCTTCAGGGGGCCCGAGGCGATCTGCTCGGCGATCTCCAGCACCGCGAGCGGCGGGCGCTTCTCGGCCTCGTCCTCCGGCGACGGGTCCTTCTTCCGGGGCTCGTCCTCGCCGTCCCCGATGCGCGGGCACACCACGTACGCCTGGTGGCCCTTCTCCACCTCCTCGCGCACCCGTTCCCAGGTGCGCGCGAGGAAGTGCGGCTTGTCCCTGGCCGGTACGACATGGCTGGCGATCGGCGAGCGGCCGGCCGGCAGCTGGTCCAGTACCGACGTCTCCAGGTCGCCGAAGACTGTCATCGCGACCGTGCGCGGGATGGGCGTCGCCGTCATGACCAGCAGGTGGGGCGGCTGCTTGCCCTTCGAGCGCAGGGCGTCGCGCTGTTCCACGCCGAAGCGGTGCTGCTCGTCGACCACGACCAGGCCGAGGTCGTGGAACTGGACCTTGTCCTCGATGAGGGCGTGGGTGCCGATGACGATCCCGGCTTCACCGGTGACCAGGTCGAGCAGGGCCCGGCGGCGCGCGGCTGCCCCCATCGATCCGGTGAGCAGTACCACCTTGGTGCCCTCCTCGGACCCGCCGAGCATTCCGCCCTCGGCCAGCTCCCCCATCATCTCGGTCACCGAGCGGTGGTGCTGCTGGGCGAGCACCTCGGTGGGCGCGAGCATCGCCGCCTGGCCGCCGGCGTCCACGACCGCGAGCATCGCGCGCAGCGCGACGAGGGTCTTGCCCGAGCCGACCTCGCCCTGGAGGAGGCGGTGCATGGGGTGCTCGGTGGCGAGGTCCGTGAAGATCTCGGCGGTGACCTGCCGCTGGCCCTCGGTGAGGGTGAACGGCAGCTTGGCGTCGAAGGCGTCGAGCAGCCCGCCCCGGACCGGTTTCCTTGCGACCGCGGGCAGTTGGGTGTCCGCGTACCGGCGCCGGGCCAGCGCGACCTGGAGGACGAACGCCTCGTCCCACTTGAGGCGGTCCCGCGCACCGGCGATGTCGGCCTTCGTCCGCGGCCGGTGGATCGCCTGCAACGCGTCGGGCAGCGTGGCCAGGCCGCGGCCGTCGCGCAGCGAGGGCGGCAGCGGGTCGACGGCCTCCCGGGCGCGGGGCAGCACCGCGTCCACGGCCTTGGAGATCTTCCACGACTCCAGCTGCTTGCAGGCCGGGTAGATCGGGATCAGCTGGTTGGCGAAGGCGTCCACCGCGTCCTCGGCGCTCGCGGTTCCCAGCGGCTCGTACGCGGGGTGGGCGAGCTGCAGCTTGCGGTTGAACATGGACACCTTGCCGGCGAACATGGCGCGGCTGCCGGGCAGCAGTTCCTTGTGGGGCTTGTGGATCCCCTTGCCGAAGAAGACCAGTTGCAGCCGGCCGCTGCCGTCGGTGATGGTCACTTCGAGCCGCTGCCCGCGGCCCTGGTTGAACTTCAGTACGCGGGCGTCCGCGACCTGCGCGACGACGGTGACGTGCTCGTCCAGAGGCAGCTCGGAGAGCGGCGTGAGCTCGCCCCGCTCGGCGTACCGCCGCGGGTAGTGGTGCAGGAGGTCGCCGACCGTGTGCAGGTCGAGGTGCTCGGCCATCACCTTGGCGGTGGCGGGGCCGAGCGTCTTCTTCAGAGGTTCGTCGAGCGCGGACACGCGATCCATTGCACACCATGCCACTGACACACGGAGCGGATGCCGTGCGGACCCGGCGCGGTCATTCCACGCCGATCAGCAGCGGGGCCGCGTGGCAGCCGCCCGGGTAGACCACCGTGTCCACCGCGAGGTGGCCGTCCCGTACGTACGCCTCCAGGTGGTCCGCGAAGGCTTCCGGTACGTCCGCGCCGACGACCAGGGTGACCAGTTCGCCGCCGGCCGCCAGCATGCGGTCCAGCACCGTTTCGGCCGTGGCGGTCAGGTCGGAGCCGATCACCGCCACGTCGCCGTCGATCAGGCCGAGCACGTCCCCGGCCTGGCAGACGCCCGCCATGGTCCACGACTGCCGTTCGGCGACGGCCAGTTCGGCGTAGCGGGTGGCGCCCGCGGCGGCCGTCATCGCCACCACGTCCTCGTCGAAGCGGCGGTCCGGTTCGTGGACGGCGAGGGCCGCGAGGCCCTGCACCGCGGAGCGCGTGGGGATGAGGGCGACACGTACCCCTTCGGTGCGGGCCTGCTCCGCGGCCGCCGCGGCGGTGTGGCGCAGTTCGGCGTCGTTCGGCAGGAGCACGACCTCGCGGGCGTGCGCGCGGCGGATCGCGTCGACCAGTTCGCCGCTGGCCGGCGGCTCCCCGGGGCGCGCGAGTACCGTCGTCGCGCCGGCCTCGGCGCACAGCCCGGCCAGGCCCTGGCCGGGGACGACCGAGACGACCGCACGCTGCACCTGCTCGGGCGGCGCGGGCTGGCGGTCGCCGAAGTGGGTGATCCGGATGCGGTACGGCCGGCCGGCCTCGACGCCGGCCTCCACGGCGGCGCCCGCGTCATCGACATGGACGTGTACGTTCCACAGCCCGTCGCCGCCGACGACGACGAGAGAGTCGCCCAGGGCGTCCAGCCGGGTGCGCAGCCGCGCGACGGCCGCGTCGTCCGCCTCAAGCAGGTAGATCACCTCGAACGCGGGCCCGTCGCCGAGGTGCTCCGGAGCGCCGTCGGGGGCGCAGTCGAGCGCCACCGGGTGCGCGTGCGGCGCGCGTTCCGCCGGAGCCTCCCCGCAGAGGACCTCGACCAGCGCCGCGAGCACGGCGAGCAGTCCGCGGCCGCCCGCGTCGACGACGCCCGCGCGCCCGAGCACCGCCAGCTGCCCGGGGGTCGCGTCCAGCGCGACGCACGCCCCGTCGTAGGCCGCGCGCGCCACCGCGGCGCAGTCCCCCGAGGCCCGCTCCGCCGCGTCGGCGGCGGCGGTGGCCACGGTGAGCACCGTGCCCTCGACGGGGTGGGCCACCGCGTCGTAGGCCGACTCGGCGGCCCGGCGCAGGGCGGGGGCGAGCCCGGCGTCCGTCAGTACCTCGGCCATGCCGCGCAGCAGCTGGGCCAGGATCGTGCCGGAGTTGCCCCGGGCGCCGATGAGCGCGCCGTGCGCCATCGCGCGTACGGCGTCGTTCAGTGAGGGGACCGAGCCGTCCGCGACGGCCTCGTGGGCGGCGAACACCGCCTCCACCGCCTGGGTCGCGGACTCGACGGTCATGTACAGGTTGGTGCCGGTGTCCCCGTCCGCGACCGGGTAGACGTTGATCGCGTCGATCTCCTCGCGGGCCCGGCCCAGTGCCGTCAACGCCCGTGAACTCCAGCTGCGCACCGCGTCGGCGTCGAGGGTGGGCGGCGTGTGCGGCACCTGGCGTCCTCCTATGGGCGGCGGGGATTGCACCGCAGGGTAACGACGGGGCGGGGGACCGTCCGGGGCGGGGGGCGTGGCAGCCATGGTAGTTTCGTTGAACGGGAGCAGGCGTTGTATGCTGCTCCGGTTGCCCGACGAGAGTCGGGCCATTCCCCCCGGCAAGCCACCGATCTTCAGATCCCGGCGCGCCGGGAATTCACTGTAAGTGCATCTGAAGTCTTTGGAGTGACCCGTGGCTGCCAACTGCGACGTTTGCGGCAAGGGGCCGAGCTTCGGCAACAACATTTCGCACTCGCACCGCCGTACGTCCCGTCGCTGGAACCCCAACATCCAGCGCGTGCGTGCCGTGGTCGGTCGGACGCCGAAGCGGCTCAACGTCTGCACCTCGTGCATCAAGGCCGGCAAGGTCTCGCGCTGACGGTCTCGTCGTAGCGCAGCCCTTCTGGTTGCCTGGAAAGCCGGTCCACCTCGGTGGACCGGCTTTTTGCCGTGCCTGGACCGGCATGACGCCGTACTCAGACGGCTCGGCGCAGGCGCCAGGCGTGGTCCACCGGACCGATGCCGCCGCCCAGCGGGAATCCCGCCGCGATGGCGCCCGTGACGTACTCCTTGGCCGCCGTGACCGCCTCCGGCACCCCCAGCCCCTTCGCCAGGCCCGACGCGACCGCGCTCGCCAGCGTGCAGCCGGTGCCGTGCGTGTGCCGGTTGTCGTGCCGGGGTGCGCGCAGCCAGTGCTCCTCGCTGCCGTCGGTGAGCAGGTCCACGGCGTCGCCGCTGAGATGGCCGCCCTTGATCAGCGCCCACCGCGGCCCGAAGTCCAGTACTGCGTCGGCGGCCCGGCGCATGTCTGCCTCCGACCCGACCCGCACGCCGGTCAACTGGGCGACCTCGTCCAGGTTGGGGGTGGCCACGGTGGCGTTCGGCAGGAGCTTGGTCCGTACGGAATCGAGCGCGGACGCCGCCAGCAGCGGATCGCCGTGCTTGGAGACGCCCACCGGGTCCACGACGACCGGGGCGTCGGTGCCCGCCAGCAGCCCGGCCACCGTCTCGACCAGCATGGCGGAGGACAGCATTCCGGTCTTGACCGCCTGTACGCCGATGTCGTCGACGACGGCGCGGTACTGGGCCTCGACCGCCTCGGCCGGCAGCTCCCACGCGCCCCGGACGCCGAGGGAGTTCTGCGCGGTCACCGCGGTGAGCACACTCATGCCGTGCACGCCGAGCGCCAGCATGGTCTTGAGGTCGGCCTGGATGCCCGCACCGCCGCCGGAGTCGGAGCCGGCGACGGTGAGGACACGGGGAGGCACGCGCGGAGGTATCGGCATGCCCCCGAATCTACTTGCCGTCCTCGATGTCCCCGAAGTGGTCCCAGCCGCCCTTGCTGGTCCAGGGAGCGCCGTCGACCGTCACCTGGGGCAGCGCCGAGGGGTTGAGGACCTCGCCGATCACCTTCCAGCGAGCCGGCAGCTTCACGTCGGGCGGGAACGTCGCCACGATCGCGTGGTCCTCTCCCCCGGTGAGCACCCACTGCAACGGGTCGACGCCGACGGCCTGGCCGATGTCGTTCATCTGCGTGGGGATGTCGATGGCGCCCGAGCGCAGGTCGATCCGGACCTTGCTGGCCTCGGCGATGTGCCCGAGGTCGGCCACGAGTCCGTCGCTGACGTCGGTCATGGCGGTGGCGCCGAGCCCGGCGGCGGCGGGGCCCGCGTGGTACGGCGGTTCCGGGCGCCGGTGGGCCTCGACGAACGCCCGCGGGGAGCGGAAGCCGCGCGAGAGCACCGCGTATCCGGCGGCCGACCAGCCCAGCCAGCCGGTCACGGCGACCACGTCGCCCGGCTGGGCCCCGGCACGGGTGACCGGTTCGTGATTGCGCAGGTCGCCAAGGGCGGTGATGGAGACGGTGATCGTCTCGCCGCGTACGACATCGCCGCCGACCACGGCCGCCCCGGCGACCTGGCACTCGTCCCGGATGCCGTCCATCAGCTCGGTGGGCCAGGTCACGGGGAGTTCCGCAGGCACGACGAGGCCGAGGAGCAGTGCGGTCGGCACCGCGCCCATGGCGGCGATGTCGGCCAGGTTCTGGGCGGCGGCCTTGCGGCCGACGTCGTACGCGGTGGACCAGTCGCGGCGGAAGTGCCGTCCTTCGAGCAGGATGTCCGTGCTCGCCACGACCCTGCGGTCCGGTGCGGCCACGACCGCGGCGTCGTCGCCGGGCCCCAGTCGTACCGCCGGGGTGGTCGTGAGCCGGGAGGTGAGCTCTCTGATGAGCCCGAACTCCCCCAGCTCCCCCACAGTTCCCTTCACCGAGTCCTACCTCTCATCGCTGTGCCGGACGCCCCCGGCATCCCTGCTTGTCCGGCCGGGGGTCCGGGGGTTGCCCCCGGGAAGACGCAGCATCGGTGTGCCTCTTCTGCCCCAGTGCGCTTGCGGTCGCGAGCCGTCACTGCTGTAGGTACCGTCAACGTGTACGTCAACTTGTGTTCTCCGGACGCCGCACTGCGTGCGTCCCTCGCCCCGCAGGTCTCCCCGCTGCCCTCGGCGACGCGATACGGTGGCGTCTCTTCTCCCCACATGATCCTCGTGGCCGCCCTGGAGGTTCCGTGGTACAGGCGTACATCCTTATTCAGACCGAGGTGGGCAAGGCGTCGACCGTCGCCGAGACCATCGGCAAGATCCCGGGGGTGATTCAGGCCGAGGACGTGACCGGTCCCTACGACGTCATCGTGCGCGCCCAGGCCGAGACCGTCGACGCGCTCGGTCGCATGGTGGTCGCCAAGGTCCAGCAAGTGGACGGCATCACCCGCACCCTGACCTGCCCGGTCGTACATCTCTAGCCCCCGTCTACTCTGGGCCGGTGACACCTTCACGCCACCGTCTCCCGCGCCGCCCCCACCGCTGTCTGCCCGCTGCCGTCGTGCTGTTGGCCGTCGCGGGCTGCTCCTCCACGGACGGCAGCGCGGTCCCGGCGGTTCCCAGCCCGGACGCGGAAGCCGCCAAGATCTGCCGTGCGCTGGACAAGGAGCTGCCGGAGACCGTCGCCGGTCTCGAGCGGAACGATCCCGGGCCCGGCTCCGAACTGACCGCCGCATGGGGAGACGGGGCGATCGTACTGCGCTGTGGGGTCCCCCGCCCCGAGAGGATGAGCGACCCCGGGGCGAAGGGGGTCGAGGCGAACGGCGTCAACTGGCTGCTGGAGGAGCGCCGGGGCGACGGGCCCCGGTTCACCACCACGTACCGCAAGGCGTATGTGGAGGTCTCGATGTCCGTGAAGTACGCCCATGACGCCACCCCGCTCACGGCCTTCGCGGGCCCCGTCGAGAAGACGGTGCCCGCGAGCCTCTGACGCCTCCGTGTACTCAGGCGCTGACCGGCCGTCTAGCGCAGGCCCGTCGGCCGGCGCATCGCCGCCTGGATCAGCCGGTCCACCAGCTCCGGGTAGCTCACGCCGGTCTCCTCCCACATCCGCGGGTACATGGAGATCGGGGTGAAGCCCGGCATGGTGTTGATCTCGTTGATCACGAACTCGCCGTTGTCCTGCAGGAAGAAGTCCGCGCGGACCAGGCCCTCGCACGAGGCGGCCTCGAACGCCGCGATCGCGAGCCGCTGCACCTCGGCGGTGGCCTCGTCGCCGATCGGCGCGGGCACGAGGCCGGACGCCGAGTCGATGTACTTGGCCTCGAAGTCGTAGAAGTCGTGGCTCGTGACCGGCGGGATCTCGGCCGGCACGCTGGCGCGCGGACCGTCCTCGAACTCCAGCACGCCGCACTCGATCTCACGCCCGCGCAGCAGCGACTCGACGAGGACCTTGGGGTCGTGGCGCTGTGCCTCCTCGATCGCCTCGTCGAGGCCGGACAGGTCGTCGACCTTGGTGATGCCCATCGAGGACCCGCCGCGCGCGGGCTTGATGAACAGCGGCCAGCCGTGCTCGCCCGCGAAGTCCACGATCTTCTTCCGGGCCGCGGCGGGGTCGTTCTGCCACTCGCGGGGGCGGATCACCTCGTACGGGCCGACCGGCAGCCCGAAGGAGATGAACACCCGCTTCATGTACTCCTTGTCCTGGCCGACGGCCGAGGCGAGCACACCGGAGCCGACGTACGGGACGCCGGAGAGTTCCAGCAGCCCCTGCAGGGTGCCGTCCTCCCCGTACGGGCCGTGCAGCATCGGGAAGACCACGTCGACCTCGCCCAGCGCCTTGGGCACGGAGCCCGGCTCGGCGTAGACGACCTCGCGGTTGGCCGGGTCGACGGGGAGCACCACGCCCCCCTCGGCGGATTCCGCGAGCTCCTCGACGTTCGGCAGCCGGCGGTCGGCGATGGCCATCCGCTCGGGCTCGTCGGCGGTCAGCGCCCAGCGGCCGTCCGTGGTGATGCCGATGGGCAGCACCTCGTACTTCGTCCGGTCGATGGCGCGCAGGACCGCGCCGGCCGTGACGACCGAGATGGCGTGTTCGGAGCTACGACCGCCGAACACGACGGCGACGCGTGGCTTGCGCGACTGCTCAGGGGTCTGGGGGGAGTTCTCGCTGCTCATATCGCGATGAGACTACCCGGTGGTCGCGGACAAGTCAGCGGCGCTCGGGCTTGGCGCTGCGTGCCATCATTTCCTTCAGCGCGACGATCGGCGGCTTGCCGTTGTGGACGATGTCCACGACCGTGTCCGTGATGGGCATGTCGACACCGTGGCGGCGGGCCAGATCGGCCACCGACTCACAGGATTTGACGCCCTCCGCGGTCTGTCTGGTGACCGCGATGGTCTCCGCGAGCGTCATGCCGCGGCCCAGGTTGGTGCCGAAAGTGTGGTTGCGCGAGAGCGGCGAGGAGCAGGTGGCGACCAGGTCGCCGAGACCCGCGAGGCCCGAGAAGGTGAGCGGGTCCGCGCCCATCGCCAGTCCGAGGCGGGTCGTTTCGGCCAGGCCGCGGGTGATGAGCGAGCCCTTGGCGTTGTCGCCCAGACCCATGCCGTCCGCGATGCCGACCGCCAGCCCGATGACGTTCTTGACCGCGCCGCCGAGCTCACAGCCGACGACGTCGGTGTTGGTGTACGGGCGGAAGTACGGGGTGTGGCAGACGGCCTGGAGCCGGTTGGCCACGGCCTCGTCGCGGCAAGCGACGACGGCCGCGGCGGGCATGCGGGCGGCGATCTCCTTGGCGAGGTTGGGTCCGGTGACGACGGCGATCCGGTCGGCCGGCGCCTTGGCGACCTCCTCGATCACCTCGCTCATCCGCTTGGCGGTGCCGAGTTCGATGCCCTTCATGAGGGAGACGAGCACGGTGTCGGCGGGCAGCAGCGGCGCCCAGTCGGCGAGGTTCGCGCGCAGCGTCTGCGAGGGCACGGCGAGGACGGTGAACTCGGCGCCCCGGGCGGCCTCGGCCGCGTCGGTGGTGGCCCGCAGGGTCGGGGGCAGCTCGATGCCGGGCAGATAGTCGGGGTTCGTACGGCCCTGGTTGATGGCGTCGGCGAGCTCGGGGCGGCGGCCCCAGAGGGTCACCTCGCAGCCCGCGTCCGCCAGGACCATGCCGAACGCAGTGCCCCAGGAGCCCGTTCCGTAGACGGCTGCCTTGACCGGGTGGCTCATGGGTTCGCGCCCTCTCCCGCGGCCTTGCGCCGCTGTTCTGCCCGTGCCCTGCGATGGTCGTGCGGCTCGGCGGGTGCGGGCACCCCGCGGAGCTCCACCAGCAGATCCGTGATCGCGGCCATGATGGCCTCGGTCGCTTCCCGCAGGACGTCCGGGGTGGGTTCGAGCCCGTAGAACCGGTCCAGGTCGACCGGCGGGCCGGCGAGCACCTGGAGCGTCTTGCGCGGGAAGAGCCGCAGCTTGTTCTCCCTGGCGTACGGCGGCATCGCCAGGTTGGCGCCCCACTGCGCGACCGGGATGACGGGTGCCTTGGTCATCAGCGCGACGCGTGCCGCACCGGTCTTGCCCGCCATCGGCCACATGTCGGGGTCGCGGGTGAGGGTGCCCTCGGGATAGAAGGCGACGCACTCACCGCGCTCGATGGCGTCCACGGCGGCGCGGAACGCGTCCAGGGCGTTGGTGGTCTCCCGGTACACGGGGATCTGGCCGGTGCCGTGCAGGATCCTGCCGACGAACGGCGCGTCGAAGAGCGCCGCCTTGGCCAGCAGCCGGGGAACGCGTCCGCTGTTGTACTGGAAGTGCCCGTAGGAGAGCGGGTCCAGATATGAGTTGTGATTGACCGCGGTGATGAATCCGCCGTCGGCCGGAATGTGTTCCATTCCCCGCCAGTCCCGCTTGAACAGAACCACCAGAGGTGGTTTGGCGATGACCGCCGCCAGGCGGTACCAGAAGCCGATTCTGCGGCGGGACACGCGGACACCTTCCTCTATGACCTGGTGGCGTCTTGAAGCACCCGGTCGGCCGGACAAGTGTCGCCCCAGGTCCGTGGTCTGTCGAGAACACGGTACGCCCCGGTGTACGGCCCCCGGCCCCCGGTTGCCATGACAGCAGGCGACAATGGGGCCGAGACACAGGGCCCGTGCCCACCCGTGCCCGAGGGAGGGACACGTCACGAACACCGGCTGGAGTCTGGTCGTACCACTGAAGCCCCTCGTCCTGGCCAAGAGCAGACTCGCCCCGGCCACGGGTGACGGCCTGCGGCCGGGGCTCGCCCTCGCCTTCGCGCAGGACACCGTGGCCGCGGCCCTGGCGTGCCCCGCGGTACGGGATGTGGTGGTCGTCACGGACGATGCCCTGGCGGCCGCGGAACTGGCCGCGCTGGGCGCCCGTACAGAGCCGGACGCACCGGCGGCCGGGCTCAACGCCGCACTGGCGCACGGGGCGCGTTCGGTGCGGGCGGCGCGGGCCGGTGCCCCGGTCGCCGCGCTGAACGCCGATCTGCCGGCGCTGCGGCCCGCCGAATTGCGACGGGTGCTCGATGCGGCCGCGGTATTTCCCCGTGCATTTCTGGCGGATGCGGCGGGAATCGGAACAACTCTGCTTTCCGCGGCACCGCACGTGGAATTGTCACCGTCGTTCGGCGGCCCGTCCCGGGCGCGGCATTCGGCCTCGGGAGCGGCGGAAATCCTGCTCGCCGACGTGGATTCCGTACGGCAGGACGTCGATACGCCGGCCGATCTGCGGGCGGCTGTGGCCCTGGGTGTGGGACCCCGTACGTCGGCCCGTTCGGCCGAGTTCATGGCGGGCCCGGGCCTGGCCTAGGCTTCGGGCATGCAGGCGACCGCGTACACGTACGATCCCGAGACCCGCAGCGGCAGTGTGCTGCTCGACGACGGCACCCCGGTGCCGTTCGACGCCCCGGCCTTCGACGCCGGCGGTCTGCGGCTGCTGCGGCCCGGCCAGCGGGTACGGATCGAGACGGACGGCGAGGGCGAGTCGCGCCGGATCACGCTGGTGACGCTGCAGACCTTCTGAGCCACGCAAAAACACCGCGGGCCGGGCTCCCTGAGGGGAGTCCGGCCCGGCGCGTGGGTAACCTCTGTCGGCTTTTACCTGGCAGTGGTCTTCTTGGCGGTGGTCTTGCGCGCCGTCGTCTTCTTGGCGGGCGCCTTCTTCGCGGTGGCCTTCTTGGCCGGCGCGGTCTTCTTGGCGGTGGCCTTCTTGGCGGCCGTCTTCGCCGGGGCCGCCTTCTTGGCCGCCGCGGTCTTCGTGGCCGCGGTCGTCTTCTTGGCGGTGGTCTTCTTGGCCGCGGTCTTCGCCGCGGTCGTCTTCTTCGCGGTGGTCTTCTTCGCCGTCGCCTTCTTCGCCGCGGCCTTCTTGGCCGCGGCCTTGGCGGTCGTACGCGTGGGAGCTCCTCCCGAAAGGCTGCCCTTGGGGGCCTTCTTGACGGAGACCTCGCCGCCCCTGGGCAGCTTCTTCGAGCCGCTCACCAGGTCCTTGAAACCCTGTCCCGCGCGGAATCGGGGGACGGAGGTCTTCTTGACCCGCACGCGCTCACCCGTCTGCGGGTTGCGCGCGTAGCGGGCCGGACGGTCGACCTTCTCGAACGAACCGAAGCCGGTGACCGAAACCCGGTCGCCACCGACCACGGCGCGGACGATCGCGTCGAGTACCGCGTCGACAGCGTCTGCGGCCTGCTGACGGCCGCCGACCTTGTCGGCAATCGCTTCTACGAGCTGCGCCTTGTTCACGTCTTCCCCTTCGGAGACATTGCCAGAACGAATGTGTTCAAGCTTTTTCGCACGTTAGGCAGATATATACCGCAAATCAAACACGAAACGGGCTAATCACCCTAGTGCCGCAACGAAGTAGGCCGTTGCGGAGTTACTTCGCATCAGTCGTCTTCGGGGAATCGACCCTCGTCGAGGTCCTTCATCAACCTGTCCAGACGCCTTGCCGCATCCGCGAGATCGTGCTTGGCCACGGCCGTCACGACCAGCAGCTTCCGGCTCAGCGCCACCCTTACGCCCTCCGGGACTTGCAGTCCGCGCACTCTTGCGTGTGCTTCTTTCAACCGGTCCGCGACGATCTCGTAGAGCTCGAGTTGACTGTCGCGTTCCATACACAGATTGTGCCATCTGGGGCGAGTTGTCGCCCCACAGGGCCTCAACGACAACTGCGCCCCCTGCCGTGGAGGCAGGGGGCGCAGTGGTGCGGCGGCGGATGGATACGTGCTGCTCAGGCCTGAATCGTGCGCGGCTTGAAGGCCGGCCGGGAGGCCTCGTACGCCGCGATGTCCGCTTCGTTCTGAAGGGTGAGGGAGATGTCGTCCAGCCCCTCCAGCAGCCGCCACCGGGCGTTCTCGTCGAGCTCGAACTCGGCGGTGATGGAGTCGGCTCGGACCTCGCGGGCCACCAGGTCCACGGTGATCTCGGCCGTCGGGTCCGCCTCGGTCAGCTGCCACAGCCGCTCGACGGTCTCCTGCGGCAGAACCACGGTCAGCAGGCCGTTCTTCAGCGAGTTGCCGCGGAAGATGTCGGCGAAGCGCGAGGAGATGACGGTCTTGAAGCCGTAGTTCTGCAGGGCCCAGACCGCGTGCTCACGCGAGGAGCCGGTGCCGAAGTCGGGGCCAGCGACCAGGACCGTGGCGCCCTTGCGCTCGGGGCGGTTGAGGACGAAGTCGTCGCTCTTGCGCCAGGCCTCGAAGAGCCCGTCCTCGAAACCGTCGCGGGTGACCTTCTTCAGCCAGTGGGCCGGGATGATCTGGTCGGTGTCGACATTGCTGCGGCGCAGCGGGACGGCCCGCCCGGTGTGCGTGGTGAAAGCTTCCATGGTTATCGCGCTCCAGCAGGCGTACGGGCGTCGGCGTCGGACAGGTCGGCGGGCGAGGCCAGATGGCCCAGCACCGCGGTGGCGGCGGCGACCTGCGGCGAGACCAGGTGGGTACGGCCGCCCTTGCCCTGCCTGCCCTCGAAGTTGCGGTTGGAGGTGGACGCGGAACGCTCTCCGGGAGCCAGTTGGTCGGGGTTCATGCCCAGGCACATGGAGCAGCCCGCGTGCCGCCATTCGGCGCCGGCCTCGGTGAAGACCTTGTTCAGGCCCTCCTCGACGGCCTGCAGGGCGACCCGTACCGAACCGGGAACGACCAACATCCGTACGCCTCTCGCGACCTTGCGGCCGTCCAGGATGGCGGCGGCGGCGCGCAGGTCCTCGATCCGGCCGTTGGTGCACGAGCCTACGAAGACGGTGTCCACGTTGATGTCGCGCAGCGCCTGCCCGGCGGTCAACCCCATGTACTCCAGGGCCTTTTCGGCCGCCAGCCGCTCCGAAGCGTCCTCGTAGGAGGCCGGGTCGGGGACGTTGGCCGACAGCGGCGCGCCCTGGCCGGGGTTGGTACCCCAGGTGACGAACGGTGACAGTTCGGAGGCGTTGATGAAGACCTCGGCGTCGAAGACGGCGTCGTCGTCGGTGCGCAGCGTCTGCCAGTACGCGACGGCGTCGTCCCAGTCCGCGCCCTGCGGGGCGTGGTCGCGGCCCTGCAGGTAGTCAAAGGTGGTCCGGTCCGGGGCGATCATGCCCGCCCGGGCGCCGGCCTCGATCGACATGTTGCAGATGGTCATCCGGGCTTCCATCGACAGCTTCTCGATGGCCGAGCCGCGGTACTCCAGGATGTAGCCCTGGCCGCCGCCGGTACCGATCTTCGCGATGATCGCCAGGATCAAGTCCTTGGCGGTGACGCCGTCGGGCAGCTCGCCCTCGACCGTGATCGCCATGGTCTTCGGGCGGGCCAGCGGCAGCGTCTGGGTGGCCAGGACGTGCTCGACCTGGCTGGTGCCGATACCGAACGCCAGGGCGCCGAAGGCGCCGTGCGTGGAGGTGTGGCTGTCGCCGCAGACCACGGTGGTGCCGGGCTGGGTCAGGCCCAGCTGCGGTCCCACCACGTGGACGACGCCCTGCTCGACATCGCCCAGCGGGTGCAGCCGTACGCCGAACTCGGCGCAGTTCTTGCGCAGCGTCTCCAGCTGGGCGCGGGAGACCGGGTCCGCGATCGGCTTGTCGATGTCGAGGGTGGGGGTGTTGTGGTCCTCGGTGGCGATGGTGAGGTCGAGGCGCCGCACGGGACGGGCGTTCTGCCGCAGGCCGTCGAAGGCCTGGGGGCTGGTCACCTCGTGCAGCAGGTGCAGATCGATGAAGAGGAGGTCGGGCTCGCCTTCGGCGCGCCGGACGACATGGTCGTCCCAGACCTTCTCCGCGAGTGTCCTACCCATCGCTTTCCCTCCGGCCGGCATCTTGTGCCGGCGCAACTAGAGATGTGGTGCGCCGGCGCCCGTACCCCACAAGCCGGACGTCGGCCGCGAACCCGTTGGTCTGCGGGCCCGCCACTCCAGACTGACGGGTTCCGGAGAAAATTGAACTTGCGTTTCACACTGTGAGACGTGAATATCGTTGCATGGACAACTCTAGCGGCGTCGGCGTTCTCGACAAGGCAGCTCTGGTATTGAGCGCTCTGGAGTCCGGTCCGGCCACCCTCGCCGGGCTGGTCGCGGCGACAGGGCTCGCACGACCCACGGCACATCGCCTTGCCGTGGCACTGGAACACCACCGGATGGTGGCGAGGGACATGCAGGGCCGGTTCATCCTCGGCCCGCGGCTGGCGGAGCTCGCCGCGGCGGCGGGCGAGGACCGGCTGCTGGCCACGGCAGGACCGGTACTCACGCATCTGCGGGACGTCACGGGCGAGAGCGCGCAGCTCTATCGCCGGCAGGGCGACATGCGGATCTGTGTGGCGGCGGCGGAACGGCTGTCCGGACTCCGGGACACGGTCCCGGTCGGCTCCACGCTGCCCATGAAGGCCGGTTCGGCGGCCCAGATCCTGATGGCCTGGGAGGAGCCCGAGCGGCTGCACCGCGGCCTGCAGGGGGCGCGCTTCACGGCGACGGCCCTGTCGGGCGTACGGCGCCGGGGCTGGGCCCAGTCGATCGGTGAGCGCGAGCCGGGCGTGGCCTCGGTCTCCGCGCCCGTACGCGGCCCCTCGAACCGCGTGGTGGCCGCAGTGTCGGTCTCGGGGCCGATCGAGCGGCTGACCCGCCACCCGGGCCGGATGCACGCCCAGGCGGTCATCGACGCTGCCGCACGCCTCTCGGAGGCACTGCGCCGCTCGGGCTGACCCCGCCGCGCCCCGGCCGCCGCTTCGACGCCGCAGCGGCCGGCCGGGGATGCCGGACAGGCCCTAACCCCTGGCGGCGAGCCGGTCGGCCGCGCGGTCGCCGCGCCTGCCCACCGGCACCACGGCCGTGGCCTTGCCGAGGCCGAACTCCGGCATGTTGACGTAGACGCTCTCGTACGCCCCGGCCGGGACGACGTACGTCTCGTGCCAGAACCCCACCGCGTTCCCGCCGCCGCGCATCCGGCGGTTGAAGGCCGCCCAGGCCGGGCGGTGCTCCTTGTCCGGAGCCGAGGCGTACGCCAGCAGCTTGTCCTTGGAGTCCCAGTACTGGACGACGTACAGCAGCCGCGGCCCGCCCAGCAGGAGCTGGAAGCCGGTCAGCCCGCTGCCCTTTTCGCCCGACAGTTCCCGGAGCATCCGCGGCATGGCCGTGAGCACCGGCCACCAGCTGCGCGGTGAGCGGAACCTGTTGATGCGCATCCCGATGAGGAAGACAGTCACCTCGCCCTCGGCGTCCGCGGTCATCCGTCCTTGAATCGGCTTGTTGCTCATGGCGGTCCCCCTGACCTCATTATTGGATAGCGCCGCTATCCATGATTGGATAGTGGCACTCTCCAAGAAGGGACGCAAGTGATGCGACTGGCGGAGCTGAGTGAACGCAGCGGGGTCTCCACCGCCACGATCAAGTACTACCTGCGCGAGCGGCTGCTCCGGCCGGGCCACCGCGTCAGCACCACGCAGGCGGAGTACGACGAGGGGCATCTGCGCCGGCTGCGGCTGGTCCGGGCGCTGATCCAGGTGGGCGGGATGCCGGTGGCCACGGCACGCGAGGTGATCGCGGCCGTCGAGGACGACTCCCTCGACCACCACATGCGGCTCGGAGCGGCCGTCTGGGCGCTGCCGCACGCCCCGGAGCCGGCCGGGACGGACGCCGTGGACGATGCGGCGCGACGGACGGCCGACGTCCTGCTGGAGCGGATCGGCTGGACGTACGGCCGCGAAGTGGGCGACCGCTCGCCCGCGTACCGGATGCTGGCCGACGCGATCGCCGGGCTCTCCAGAGCCGGGCACCCGTGCGATCCGGAGCAGCTGCTGCCGTACGCCCGCGCGGCGGCCCAACTCGCGGTCACGGACCTGGACATGGTCGAGGCGTACGAGACGCCGGAGGAGCAGGTGGAGGCGGCGGTGGCGCTGACCGTGCTGTACGAGCCGGTACTGCTCAGCCTGCGCCGGCTGGCGGAGGCCGAGGAGTCCAACAACCGGTTCGGTGACGGCGGTTGAAAGCGAGAAGGCCCTCCGCGATGCGGAGGGCCTTCTCGGTGTGTACCCCCGACCGGATTCGAACCGGCGCTACCGCCTTGAGAGGGCGGCGTGCTAGGCCGCTACACAACGGGGGCCTGCTTGGTGCACTCGAACGGATCGACTGCGCTGGGCTACCAGGACTCGAACCTAGACTAAATGAACCAGAATCACTCGTGCTGCCAATTACACCATAGCCCATGGTGGTTTAGACCAGTACCCCCGACCGGATTCGAACCGGCGCTACCGCCTTGAGAGGGCGGCGTGCTAGGCCGCTACACAACGGGGGCCCTAGCGATCCTGCATCGTGGTCAATGGGTGCGACCCTGGTGATCACGCGGGAAGGATCTGTACCCCCGACCGGATTCGAACCGGCGCTACTGCCTTGAGAGGGCAGCGTGCTAGGCCGCTACACAACGGGGGCGTGTACAGAAAATGTCCTGCGATGTTCTGCGCTGGGCTACCAGGACTCGAACCTAGACTAACTGAACCAGAATCAGTCGTGCTGCCAATTACACCATAGCCCACCAAAACTCAACCCCCTGAGGGGGTTTTGTTTGGTTTGCGCCTTCCGGCCAGGCCTCTCGGCCCGCTCGGGCGGCGCAGGAAGAACATTACCCGATGGGAGACGGCGCTCCAAAACGAGTAGAACCGCGCAGGAGCGCGGGAAGCTGCTCCAGGCCCGTGATCCGGTGCACCCCGGCGGGAACCTCGTCCGAGGTGCGGAAACGGTCCAGCCAGACGCCGGTCAGACCCGCGTCACGGGCCCCGCAGGCGTCGATGTCGATCTTGTCGCCGACGTAGGCGATGTCACAGGGCGGCAGGTCCAGCGCCCGGCAGGCGGCGAGAAAGGCCCCGGCGGCCGGCTTGCCGACCCCGAGGTCCTCGGCACAGAGCAGCACCTCGAAGCGGTCACGCAGCCCCAGGGTGCGCAGCTTGTGGTCCTGGTTCGCGGTGCTGGAGTTCGACAGCACGCCGTGCCGGTAGCCGGGCGTGAGCGTGTCGAGCACGGGCAGCACGTCGGGGAAGACCTTCCAGGCGGCCCGGTAGTGGGTGACGTAACGGTCGAACCAGGCGTCGGCCTCGTCGTCGCCGAGGGCCGCCAGGCCGAGGAAGTCCCGCACCCGGTCGCGCCGCTGCTCCTGAAACCCGACCCCGCCGGCGGCGAAGCGCGCCCAGTGCACCGCAGTGAGCTCCCGCCAGACGGCGAGGGCCTGGTCGACGGACTCGAATCCGTCGGCCAGGCCCTCGGCCATGAGATGGCGCTGCATACCGGTTGTGTCGGCGGTGGTGTAGTCGAAGAGCGTGTCATCGATGTCCCAGAGGACCGCGCGGATCGGCATACCCCCAGCCTAGGGTCTGTCCGGAAGATCTTGGTTGAGAGCCGCCAGGAGGCGTGGGACCAGGGGATTTGAGTCGTTCTTGCGCCAGGCGACGGCGACTCGTGTGCGAGCGGTGTTGGGCTCGATCTTGCGGAAGGCAACGCCTTTGAGGCGGATGCGGCGGATGCTCTCCGGGGCCAGTGACACGCCCAGGCCGGTTTCCACCAGGGCGCAGACGGTCTGCCATTCCACGGCGTGCTGAGCCACCTGGGGCGTGAAGCCTGCCGCGATGCACAGGCTGGTGATCTGGTCGTGTAGCTGTGGGCCGACGGTGCGGGGAAGGAGCAAGAAGGGGGAGTCCGCCAGCTGCTCGACGCGGACGGTTCGTTGGGCCGCGAGAGGGTGTGCGGACGGCAGTACTGCCACGAAGGGCTCGGTCAGAACGGTCTCGAAGCCGAGCTCCGCATCGTCGGTAGGTGGCTCGCGCAGCAGGCCGCTGTCGATGGTCCTGTCGTGCAGGGCGGCCAGTTGCGGCGCGGTGGTCATTTCCTGGATGTCCAGCTCCACGGCGGGAAACCGTTCCCGGAAGGTTCGCAGCAGGCCGGGTAGGACGGTCAGGGCGAGGGAGGCAGCGAAGCCGATCCGCAGGCGGCCGGTCTTGCCGCTGCCGACTTCTCGGGCTGCGGCCAGGCCGTCCGCGAGGCCGGTGAGGGCATGCCGGGCGGCGGGGAGGAGTTCCCGGCCTGCGGGGGTGAGGGTGATGCGCCCTGGTTCGCGACTGAACAGCGCGTGGCCGACCTTGTCCTCCAGGCGGCGGATCTGCTGACTCAGTGGCGGCTGGGCGATGCCCAGGCGTGTGGCGGCGTGGCCGAAGTGGAGTTCCTCGGCGAGCACGACGAAGGTGTGCAGCTGCCGGAGGGGAAGTTCAGGGCGCTCCATACGCTTAGAGATATCACCCCATGCCTGAAGCTGTATTAGACGTATCAGTGCTGGTCACTTAGCGTTCGGCGCATGACAGAGCGACGTTCAATCCTCAGCGGCTCGACGTTCGAGGAGCAGATCGGCTATGCCCGCGCCGTGGTCGACGGCGACTGGGTCCATGTGTCCGGGACGACCGGGTTCGACTACGCCACCATGACGATCTCCGAGGACGTGGTGGAGCAGGCCGAGCAGTGCCTGCGCAACATCGAGGCTGCGCTGGCCGAGGCCAAGTGCACCTTCGCCGATGTGGTGCGGGTGCGTTATCTGCTGCCCGACCGGGCCGACTTCGAGCCTTGCTGGCCGGTACTGCGTCGCGCCTTCGGTCAGGTCCGACCGGCCGCCACGATGCTCATGTGCGGCCTCGCCGATCCCCGCATGAAGATCGAGATCGAGGTGTACGCACGGCGGGCCACCACGTAACCGCCCGCGCAATCGGATCTGGGGGAACGGGGGCGTCGTGCCCGAGGGCGGGCGGGGCGATCTGACACTTGCCGAGTGGTCGCGGCTGAAACCACTGCTGCCCGGCGGCGGACGGCCGGGCGGTGACGCGATCATCGCACAGTGATCAACGGCATCCTCTTCCGCCTACGCACAGGCGCCCCATGGCGCGCCCTGGCCGTATCCCCCCTGAGGGGCGGAAGCCTGCCGCCTTCCGCCCCTCAGGACGTACCGGAAACGCCTACGCGGTCAGCTTCTCCAGGGCCGCGTCGATGCGGGACAGGGTGCGGTCGCGGCCCAGGACCTCCAGGGACTCGAAGAGCGGCAGGCCCACCGTGCGGCCGGTGACCGCGACGCGGACCGGGGCCTGGGCCTTGCCGAGCTTCAGGCCGTGCTCCTCGCCGGCCGCGAGGACCGCGTTCTTCAGGGCCTCGGCGTTCCAGTCCGCGTCCGCCAGCTTCGCGCGGGCCGTCGTGAGGAGGGGCGCGGGCTCGCCCTTCATCGCCTTGGCCCAGGAGGCCTCGTCCTCGGCCGGCTGGTCGAGGAAGAGGAAGTCCACGTTGGCCGTGATGTCGGAGAGGACCGTCAGGCGGGTCTGCGCGTGCGGGGCGATTTCCTCGAAGGCCGCCCGGTCGAAGGCCTCCGGCCGCCACGGCGCGTGCGGGGCCTTCAGCCACGGGCCGCAGGCCTCGATGAAGTCCTTGACGTCCAGCTCACGCAGGTGCGTCGCGTTGATGTGCTCGCACTTCTTGAGGTCGAAGCGCGCGGGGTTCGCGTTGACGCCGGTGATGTCGAAGGCGGCGACCATCTCCTCCATGGAGAAGATGTCGCGGTCCTCGGAGAGGGACCAGCCCAGCAGCGACAGGTAGTTGAGCAGGCCCTCGGGGAGGAAGCCGCGCTCCCGGTAGAGGTTCAGCGACGACTCCGGGTCGCGCTTGGACAGCTTCTTGTTGCCCTCGCCCATGACGTACGGCAGGTGGCCGAACCGGGGCACGCTCTTGGCGATGTCCAGCTCCATCAGCGCCTGGTAGAGCGCGATCTGCCGGGGGGTGGAGGACAGCAGGTCCTCGCCGCGCAGTACGTGCGTGATCTCCATCAGCGCGTCGTCGACCGGGTTGACGAGCGTGTACAGCGGGGCGCCGTTGGCGCGGACGATGCCGAAGTCCGGCACGTTGTCCTGGGTGAAGGTGAGCTCACCGCGGACCAGGTCGGTGAAGGTGATCGCCCCGTCGGGCATCCGGAACCGGACGATGGCCGGGCGGCCCTCGGCCTTGTACCGCGCGATGCGCTCGGCGCTGAGGTTGCGGCACGTGCCGTCGTACCCGGAGGGCTTGCCGGCGGCGCGGGCGGCGTCGCGGCGGGCCTCGAGCTCGACGGCGGTGCAGAAGCACTCGTACGCGTGGCCGGAGTCCTGGAGCTTCTTCGCGATGTCCGCGTAGATGTCCATGCGCTGCGACTGGCGGTACGGGGCGTGCGGGCCGCCGACCTCGGGGCCCTCGTCCCAGTCGAGGCCGAGCCAGCGCAGCGAGTCGAGCAGCTGGGTGTACGACTCCTCGGAGTCGCGCGCCGCGTCGGTGTCCTCGATACGGAAGACCAGGGTGCCGCCGTGGTGGCGGGCGAACGCCCAGTTGAACAGGGCGGTACGGACCAGGCCCACATGGGGGTTGCCGGTCGGTGAGGGACAGAAACGTACGCGGACGGGAGCGTTAGCCACGCTTGATCACCTTGTTGGTGAGAGTGCCGATGCCTTCGATGGTGACGGCGACCTCGTCGCCGACGTTGAGCGGGCCCACCCCTGCCGGGGTGCCCGTGAGGACGACGTCGCCGGGGAGCAGCGTCATGGCCTCGGTGATGTGGACGATCAGGTCCTCGACGGAGCGGACCATCTCGCTGGTGCGGCCGAGCTGGCGCTGTTCGCCGTTGACCGTGCACTGGATGGCGAGGTCGCCCGGGTCGAGGTCGGTCTCCACCCAGGGGCCGAGCGGGCAGGCGCTGTCGAAGCCCTTGGCCCTGGCCCACTGCTTCTCGCGCTTCTGGACGTCCCGCGCGGTGACGTCGTTGGCGCAGGTGTAGCCGAGGATGACGTCCTTGACGCGCTCGCGCGGCACCTCGCGGCACATGCGGCCGATGACGACGGCCAGCTCGGCCTCGTGCTGGAGGTCCGCGGTGAACGACGGGTACGCGATGGGGTCGCCGGGGCCGACCACCGAGGTGGACGGCTTGAAGAAGGCGACCGGGACATCGGGGACCTCGTTGCCGAGTTCGGCCGCGTGCTCGGCGTAGTTGCGGCCGATGGCCACCACCTTGCTGGGCAGCACCGGCGGCAGCAGCCGGACCCGCTCCTGGGACTGGGAGGCCAGCGGGACCTTCGTACCGGAGAGCTCGAAGTCCGCGAACGGGATGCCCTTGATGATGTTCAGGACGAGATCATCAGGGCCTTGGCCCTCGACCGCGCCGAAGGCCACATTGCCGTCGATGGAGAACCTGGCGATGCGCACGGGATGCTGTCGCCCCTCACTTGCTTGCTGACTGGAGACTGACACTCCAGGCTAGCGCGGGGGCGGTCACCGACCGTGCGCCATGCGTGCCGGGTCGGGCCGCCGGGTCAGGCGGTGGGCGCGTCCATCAGGATGGTGCGGCGGGGGTTCGCGGTCACGGCGGGGAGGTCGACGGCGTGCTCCGGCTGCTCGACCGCGGCCTGCAGCTCGGCGGCGTCCTCGAGGTGCGCCAGCGTCGTGCGCCGGGGGTTGGCTATGTTGCGGAACATCGTCGTCGTCTTCATGTGCCGTTCGAACCCTGTCAGTTGCGGGCGTCCCCGGGACGCCGGTTGTCGGATGAGCTGTCTCTGTAAAGCGTCAGGCTAAACATCCGATTCCCCGTCCACGTGGCCAACTGAGCCCGATCGGCATGTGAGTTTGCTCACGAGCGGACCGGCATTACGGGCATAACGGTCGGTCAACTCAACCCATCAAAACGGACATTGCGCCACTGAAGGCCGCATTCCGCTCCTGATCATCGCGACTGGGACACCCCACCCCCGTAAGCGATTGGTAGGCAGAAGTCCGAAATCTACGGAGTCACTGTCTACGTCTCGTAGCGCACTCATTACATGGTGTCACCCGTGTCACGGGCTGGTACTCGGACCTTGTTGGAGATCCTGCACTGTGCTGGAATTCCTCGGACCGCCGCGGGTCTCAGCCGGCGCGCAGGGGGCGCAACGCAGCGCCAGAGCGGCGGGAAGAAGGGGAGACGCGCCGGTCACCGACGACCACCATGGGGCCGTAGTGCCCCACGACTCGACACCGTCCCGCCGTGACGCGGAGGGACGCCTGGTCCAGAGGTTGCGACGCTAGTGCAGGGACGTTTCAAGAGGGATGCAAGCGCTG
The DNA here is from genome assembly GCF_053763515.1 of Streptomyces mabaensis. NCBI lineage: Bacteria > Bacillati > Actinomycetota > Actinomycetes > Kitasatosporales > Streptomycetaceae > Streptomyces > Streptomyces mabaensis. The sequence goes on along the minus strand of NZ_JBSOPZ010000008.1, from coordinate 61,691 downwards.
CGGCGGAGCAGGAGCCGCGCGGCGGGACCGACCGCGGCTCCTCCCCCCAGCACGCCCAGAACCAGGGGCCCGCGCCCGTCAGGGACGGCAGCGCGGGACCGCGCCCGGGTACCCAGGGCGGTGAACCGCCGGCCGCGCCCAAGGCGAAGGCCAGGGCGAAGACGCCGACCGGACCGGGCTCACGAATAGCCCTGCAGAACTGGCGCATCAGCACCCGCCTGGTCTCGCTGCTGGCGCTCCCGGTCATCGCGGCGACCTCGCTCGGTGGGCTCCGTATCAAGGAGTCGATGAACGACATCGACCAGCTGGAGCACATGCAGCTGCTCACCAACATGACCAAGCAGGCGACCGCGCTCGCCGCCGCGCTCCAGGAGGAGCGCGACAAGACCGCGGGCCCGCTGAGCGCGGCGCCCAACGCGCCGAACGGCACGGTCGACGGCGTCCGGGAGAAGACGGACAAGGCCGTCGTGGCCTTCAGCGGCGCGACCGCCGAGGTCAAGAACACCGAGAACGACGAGACGCTCGAAAGCATCCGCGGCAACGTCGTCCAGATCGCCCGCCAGCTCAGCGAACTCGAGACGATCCGCCAGGACGCCTACAGCGAGAGCTCCCAGCCGACGATCGCCGAGTACAGCCAGCTGATCACCTCGCTGCTCAGCCTGTCCCAGGACATGGCGCAGGCGACCAGCAACCCGGAGATGATCCAGCGCACGCGCGCCCTGGCGGCGTTCTCCTCCGCCAAGGAGTACGCGTCGATCCAGCGCGCGGTCATCGCGGCGGCGCTCCCGCGCAAGGGTGTCACCAAGCTCAAGGAGACCGACCGGCTCTACGGCCTGGACAACTTCCAGAACGAGGACCGGGCCACGCAGATCTTCGAAGTCGCCTACCAGGGCAAGGCCGATGAACTGACGGCCCCGCTGAACGACGGCAACACCGAGATCGCGGCCGCCAACAAGTACGCCAAGCGCGTCCTGAGCAATCCCGGCCAGATCGAGAAGGAGCAGTCGTACACGTCCTGGCTGGACTGGTACGACGCCGACGACAACAAGATCCAGGCCATGAAGACCATCGAGCTCACGCTGCTCGAGGACATGGAGCAGAAGGCCCGCGAGCTGCGGAACGAGTCCGAGCGCGAAGCCTTCATCAACGGTGCGCTGATCCTGCTCGTCCTCGGTGTGTCGCTCGTCGGCGCCTTCGTCGTGGCCCGCTCCATGATCCGGTCGCTGCGCCGGCTCCAGGACACCGCCACCAGCGTCGCGCAGGAACGCCTGCCCGAGCTGGTCCGGCAGCTCTCCGAGTCCGACCCGCAGGACGTCGACACCTCCGTCGAGTCCGTCGGTGTGCACTCCCGGGACGAGATCGGCCAGGTGGCCGCGGCCTTCGACGACGTGCACCGCGAGGCGGTCCGCCTCGCCGCCGAGCAGGCGCTGCTGCGAGGCAACGTCAACGCGATGTTCACCAACCTCTCGCGCCGCAGCCAGGGTCTGATCCAACGTCAGCTCTCGCTCATCTCCGAGCTGGAGTCGCGCGAGGCCGACCCGGACCAGCTGTCCTCGCTCTTCAAGCTCGACCACCTCGCGACCCGTATGCGCCGTAACGGCGAGAACCTCCTCGTCCTCGCGGGCGAGGAGCCGGGCCGCCGGTGGACCCGGCCCGTCCCGCTGGTCGACGTGCTCCGCGCCGCGGCCTCCGAGGTGGAGCAGTACGAGCGCATCGAGCTGGCGGCGGTCCCGGCGACCGAGGTCGCCGGCCGTGTCGTCAACGACCTCGTACACCTCCTCGCCGAGCTGCTCGAGAACGCGACCTCGTTCTCCTCACCGCAGACCAAGGTCAAGGTCACCGGTCACGCGCTGCCCGACGGCCGTGTGCTCATCGAGATCCACGACACGGGTATCGGCCTCTCCCCCGAGGACCTCGCCGCGATCAACGAGCGGCTCGCCTCCCCGCCCACCGTGGACGTCTCGGTCTCGCGCCGCATGGGTCTGTTCGTGGTCGGCCGGCTGTCCCTGCGACACGGCATCCGGATCCAGCTGCGCCCCTCCGACTCCGGTGGTACGACCGCTCTGGTCATGCTCCCCGTGGACGTCGCCCAGGGCGGCAAGAAGGCCCCGTCCAAGCAGGGCGGCCCGGGCGGCCAGCCGCCGCAGGGCGTCGGCGCGGCGCCCGCCGCGGGCGGACTCCTCGGTGCCGCTGCCGGCGCGGCCCCGCGTGGCCAGGTCGGTTCCGGTTCGCGGGCCGCGCTGCCGGGCCGGGACGGTACGCCGCGCCCGAACCAGGGCGCCGGACAGGGAACGGGCCAGGGCGCGAGCGCCTTCGGCGCCGGCAGCCCGATGGGCAGCCGCGGCAACGCGGGCAGCGGCAGCGCCCAGGGCCGCCCCGGCGCGGGCCGGCACCAGGGTCAGCAGCAGGGCCAGAGCCAGCACCAGGGTCAGAACCAGGGCCAGGGTCAGGGCCAGCAGCAGGGCCAGGGCGCCTTCCAGCAGCTCGGCTTCGAGCGCCCCAAGCCGGGCGGCCGGACGCCGGCCGGTGGCGACCAGCCGCAGAAGAGCCAGCCACAGCTGCCGCCGCGCAGCACCCCCCGGGCCGAACTGCCCGGCGGGAGCCCGCAGCAGGCCCAGCGCCCGGCGACCACCAGCTGGGGCGAGCAGAAGCCGGACACCCCGCGCGGCCACGACGACCGGCAGGGCCCCGGCGCCACCGCCGAGTTCGGCCGGCCGGACTACAACGCCGCACCGCCGCAGGGCGGCAGCAGCACGGGCCAGTACGAGCGCCCCGATGTGCGCGGTCCGGTGCCCCCGGTGAACGCGGGAGCCACGGGGCAGTTCGCCCGTCCGGACGCCCTCGGTCCCCAGGACCCGGCGGCCACCGCCCAGTTCGAGCGGCCCGACCTCCCGGCGCCGCGGCCGGCCGGAGCGTACGGGCAGCAGAACGACGGGCGCGGCGGCGGGAACAGCGGTCGGCAGGGCGGCCACCAGGCCGGTCCGGACCACCTGCGCCCGGCCAACGGCCACATCCCGCCCGCGGCTCCGCGCCGGCCCGCCGGCCGGCTGCCGCAGGCTCCCCAGCCGGAGGCACTGCCGCCGGCCGGTCCCGGGGACGGCCGTACACCGCTGTTCGACACGCTCGAGTCCAACTGGTTCCGCGGCCCGGAGGGCGAGCAGCCCGGCGCGCCGCAGGCACCTGCCGCACCCCAGCAGTCGCAGCAGCCTCCGGCCCAGCAGCCGGCGCCCGCTCCGCGACAGCCGGAGCGCGGCGACAACGCGAGTGGCGCCGGCTGGCGCACCTCGCCGAACGACGAACTCGTACGGCAGGCTGAGCGGGTCAGGCAGCCCGCGGCCGGCGGTGTCACCACCTCCGGTCTGCCGCGCCGGGTCCCGCGTGCGAACCTTGTAGCGGGCACGGCTCAGCAGCAGTCCGGCCAGACAGGTCCGCAGGTTTCGCGTGCGCCCGATGACGTGCGCGGCCGGCTGACCAATCTCCGTCGGGGCATCCAGCAGGGTCGGCAGGCCGGTAGCGGCCCGGCGACCGGCAGTTACCACATCGGCCCCACTCACCAGCAGGAGCGTTAGTTGAGTTCGATGAGCCAGGCGGCACAGAACCTGAACTGGTTGATCACCAACTTTGTGGACAACACCCCCGGGGTGTCCCACACGGTCGTGGTCTCCGCCGACGGACTTCTTCTGGCGATGTCCGAAGGATTTCCCCGTGACCGCGCCGATCAGCTCGCGGCGGTGGCTTCCGGCCTCACCTCACTGACGGCCGGCGCCTCCCGCATCTTCGAGGGCGGCGCGGTGGCCCAGACCGTGGTCGAGATGGAGCGCGGTTTCCTCTTCCTGATGTCCGTCTCGGACGGGTCGTCGCTGGCCGTGCTCGCCCACCCCGAGTGCGACATCGGCCTCGTCGGCTACGAGATGGCTCTCCTGGTCGACCGCGCCGGCACCGTCCTCACCCCGGACCTGCGCGCGGAACTCCAGGGGAGCCTGCTCCACTAGGCCGTCCACGGAGAACTTGCGCAGCCACACGCACACGGTTTTTGTCCGAGAAGACCACCGTCCGGCCGTTCACGTCCCCCCACCGGCCCCATCAGACGGCACGCTGACCACCTGCTGTCCCGCCCGGAGGATTCATGACCCCGCCCACCGCCTCTCACGATTCGTACGGCGCGCATCACGCGTCATACGACAGTGAAGGCGACCAGCCGCTGGTTCGTCCGTACGCGATGACCGGCGGCCGGACCCGGCCGCGCTACCAGCTCGCCATCGAGGCGCTGGTCAGCACCACGGCCGACCCGGTGCACCTCGCGGGGCTGCTCCCCGAGCACCAGCGGATATGCCATCTGTGCCGCGAAGTGAAGTCGGTGGCCGAGATCTCGGCGCTGCTGTCGATGCCGTTGGGAGTGGCCCGGATTCTGGTCGCCGACCTGGCGGAGGCCGGGATGGTGGCCATTCACCAGCCGGGCAACGGAGAGGCCGGCGGCACGCCGGATGTCACGCTGCTGGAAAGGGTGCTCAGTGGACTTCGCAAGCTCTAGCGGCGGAGCGGCCCGCTCCACCACCTCCGCGAAGATCGTGGTGGCAGGGGGCTTCGGCGTGGGCAAAACCACGTTCGTCGGCGCCGTCTCGGAGATCAACCCGCTGCGCACCGAAGCCGTCATGACCAGCGCCTCCGCCGGCATCGACGACCTCACCCACACCGGAGACAAGACCACCACCACCGTGGCCATGGACTTCGGCCGCATCACCCTCGACCAGGACCTCATCCTCTACCTCTTCGGCACCCCCGGACAGGACCGCTTCTGGTTCATGTGGGACGACCTCGTCCGCGGCGCCATCGGCGCCGTCGTCCTCGTCGACACCCGCCGCCTCGCCGACTGCTTCCCCGCCGTCGACTACTTCGAAAACAGCGGCCTCCCCTTCGTCATCGCCCTCAACGGCTTCGAGGGACACCAGCCGTACACCCCCGACGAGGTACGCGAAGCACTCCAGATCGGCCCCGACGCCCCCATCATCACCACCGACGCACGCCACCGCGCCGACGCCAAGAGCGCCCTCATCACGCTCGTCGAACACGCACTCATGGCACGCCTCAAGTGATCAGGGCAATACGGAAGTTGCCGTAGCCGCCAGGGGGGCGGACTGTGTCGTTTGACACTATCCGCCCCTCCGTTCATAACGTTTCGACAGAGAATTCATGGCCCTCGGCCACCCCGCGCGGTCGACTGGTACCGCTGCGCTCACATCTGCCCCGCCTTTTGCCGGGGCTCGTTCTTTATGACCGTTTTATCTAGGGCGTATGCCAGGCGGAATGGCCGATTCCCACTGTTTGGAACGCGGCGGTTGCACGTGCTGAAATCGGCGAACTCCCTAGTAGGTAGTACGGCCCAGAAGATAGACGGCACAGCGTAGGTGCCGACGCCGAGAGGTTGTTGGTCGAGTGAGGCGAAGCAACACGAGCTCCGCACAGCAGCAGGCGCGGGGTAACTTCACCCCCCCGCCGCGCACGGCGGCGTCGCCTGTGGACGAGCCTGTCGCGCCGTCCGCGGGCAGTGGCAGCACCAGCCGGTTCTCCCCGCGTAACTGGCGTGTGCCGACCCGGCTGAACGCGATCCTCCTCATACCCGTCCTCGTCGGACTGGTCATGGGCGGCTTCCAGGTCAAGGGCGCCATCGACACCTGGAACGAGGCCAAGGACGCGGAGAAGATCGCACTCATCGTGCGCTCCGCCTCCGAGTACAGCCAGGCGCTGCTGAACGAGCGTGACCTCACCGCTCCGGATCTGCTGCAGGGCAAGAAGGACAGCGACGTCGTGCGCCAGGCGTACGACGCGACCGACGCCGCCGCCGAGAAGTTCGACGAGGCGGTCAGGGACCTTCCCGACAAGGAGGGCCTCGACCGTCGGCTGAGCCTGTTCCGGGCGGAGGAGCCCAAGCTCGCGGCGCTGCGCCAGAGCGCGTACTCCGTGCAGGTCGAGACGGCCAAGAAGGACGTCGCCAACAAGCAGGGCGGCCCGGTCGCGACCGAAGAGGGCTATGTGCTGGTCCAGCACTACCTCATGCAGTTCACCAACGAGCTCGGTCTCGGCACCGGCAACATCACCAGCTACGGCCGCATGGTCTACGCCGTCGAGCTCGCCAAGGCCGCCCTGTCGCTGGAGCGGTCCATCGGTACGCACCTGCTGATCCGGCCGAGCGAGAAGGAATCCGTCCGGGCCGGCCAGAACATCGCCTTCTCCTCGTACGACTACCTCGAGGAAATCGCCATCGGCGAGTACGTCGCCGCCGGCACCGAAGAGGACACCGACAAGCTGAAGTCGGTCATGAAGGCCAAGGCCGAGGCCGGCGCCAAGAAGCTGGCCGCCGCCGCGGCACAGGCCCAGGCCGCCGGACAGGACTTCAAGGTTCCGCAGCCCGCGGCCAACGGCTCGGTCTTCGACGGGCTCGTGGAGCAGATCGCCACCGGCGACAGCCCAGAGGACCTCGCCAAGCGCGGTGTCACGCCCGAGATCTGGATGGCCGCCGCCACCGCCAAGTTCGACGGCTACACCGAGATCGAGAAGGAACTCGTCGACAAGGCGGTCGTGGAAGCCGGCCAGATCTCCGACGACGCCAAGAACGACGCCATCGTCAACGGCGCCATCGTGGTGATCGCGCTCCTGACCGCCTTCATCCTGGCCGGGATGATGGCCCGCCAGATGAGCCGTTCCATGCGCCAGCTGCGCACCGCCGCCTTCGGTATCGCCGAGCAGCGGCTGCCGATGCTGGTCGACCAGCTCTCGCGTACCGAGCCCGGCCGGGTCGACACCCGGGTCCAGCCCATCCCGATCGACTCCCAGGACGAGATCGGCGAGGTCGCCCGCGCCTTCGACCAGGTGCACCGCGAGGCCGTCCGGCTCGCCGCCGAGCAGGCGCTGCTGCGAGGGAACGTCAACGCGATCTTCACCAACCTCTCGCGCCGCAACCAGTCCCTCATCGAGGGCCAGCTGACGCTGATCACCGACCTCGAGAACAACGAGGCCGACCCGGACCAGCTGGAGAACCTCTTCCGCCTGGACCACCTGGCGACCCGTATGCGCCGCAACGGCGAGAACCTCCTCGTCCTCGCCGGCGAGGAGCCGGGCCGCCGCTGGAACCAGCCGGTCCCGCTCGTCGACGTGCTCCGCGCCGCCTCCTCCGAGGTGGAGTCGTACGAGCGCATCGAGCTCAGCGGTGTCCCGGAGACGGAGATCCACGGCCAGGCCGTGACCGACCTCGTCCACCTGCTGGCCGAGCTGCTGGAGAACGCCACCACGTTCTCCTCGCCGCAGACCAAGGTGCGCGTCACCGCGACCCGGCTGCCCGACGGCCGCGTGATGATCGAGATCCACGACAAGGGAATCGGCCTCACCGCCGAGGACTTCGCGGACATCAACCACAAGCTGGCCAACCCGCCGACCGTGGACGCCGCGATCTCGCAGCGCATGGGCCTGTTCGTGGTCGGCCGGCTGGCCGACCGGCACGGTGTACGGGTCCAGCTCCGCCCGTCGGGCGAGCAGGCCGGCACCACGTCGCTCGTCATGCTTCCCGACGCCATCACCCACGGTGGCGGTGGCGAGGCGTTGCCGGAGGACGACTTCCAGGTCTCCCAGATCATCCCGGAGCAGCAGGCGTACGCGGCCGCCCCGGTGCAGTCCGCCCCGATGCGCACCGCCGCGGAGCTCGGCTTCGACGACTCGCGCTACGACGTCCCCGAGGACGCGCGCGACCTCGACCCGGTCAACCGCTCGCTGATGCGCGAGGAGCGTCGTGCGGCACTGGAGACCCAGTCCGGCGACGATCGCTCGGCGTTCGGCGAGGAGAGCGGGCAGCCGGTCTACGACGACCAGCAGCAGTACGGCCAGGACGACCGGTACGACCAGCAGTACAGCCAGGACGACCAGTACGGCCAGGGTGACCGCTACGACCAGGGTGAGCAGTACGGCCAGAACGGCTACCCGGCCCAGAACGGCTACCCGGAACCGGCCTATACGGAAGCCGGATACCCGGAGCCGGAGGCTCCTGCCCAGCAGTACGACGGCTCGTACGACTCCCAGGCCCACCAGGGTGAGTGGACGGACCGGACGGCCTACCCGGCCGCCTACGAGCCCACGTACGGAACGCAATCGGAATCTGCGCCGGGCGCTCCCGCGAACGCCCCGGAGCGCGTAGGCTTCGACCGTCCGGGTCCCTCTCCCAGCAACGGTCACGAGCTGACCAACGCCGGCCTCCCGCGCCGCGGCAGTCAGCAGCAGTGGCAGCAGCCCGCGCAGCCCGAGACGGACCAGCAGCTCTTCACCCCGCAGCCGAAGCAGCAGTCCCAGCCGCCTCAGCCGCAGGTGAACGGGAGCGGCAACGGCGACGGCGACGACTGGCGCTCCCGGAACGACGAGCGCTGGCAGCGGGCCGAGAAGCTCCGGGAGCCGAAGGCCGGCGGGGTCACCCCGTCCGGTCTCCCCCGGCGGGTGCCCAAGGCCAACCTGGTCGAGGGTACGGCGGAACAGACCCCGCAGGGCGGCCCACAGGTCTCCCGCGCCCCCGAGGACGTACGGGGCAGGTTGAGCAACCTGCGGCGTGGTGTCCAGCAGGGACGCAACGCGGGATCAGAGCAGACCAGTAACAGCTATGACCAGGAGCGTTAGTGTGAGCCCGATGAGCCAGGCGGCGCAGAACCTGAACTGGTTGATCACCAACTTCGTGGACAACACCCCCGGGGTGTCCCACACCGTGGTGGTCTCCGCCGACGGACTCCTTCTGGCGATGTCCGAAGGGTTTCCCCGCGACCGCGCCGATCAGCTGGCGGCCGTGGCCTCCGGCCTGACCTCGCTGACGGCCGGTGCCTCCCGGATCTTCGAGGGCGGCGCCGTCAACCAGACCGTGGTGGAGATGGAGCGGGGCTTCCTCTTCATCATGTCGGTGTCCGACGGTTCGTCGCTGGCCGTGCTCGCCCACCCCGAGTGCGACATCGGCCTGGTCGGCTACGAGATGGCCCTTCTGGTCGACCGCGCGGGCTCGGTGCTCACCCCCGACCTGCGTGCCGAACTGCAAGGAAGTCTTCTCAACTAGCAGACAGGCAGTGCGTTTCACGCCACCGCGCCATAAGGTGCGGTGGCGCGGCACCACAGGGAACGTGGCGACCGGTAGTCGGAGGAGGAGAGCGTGACAACACCACCAGGAGGACATCCTTACGGCGGCGCACAGCAGCCGCAGGGTGGGCAGGACCCGAACCGCTTCAACTTCCCCTCCGCGCCGAGCAGACACGGTTCCCAGGAGCAGCAGCCGTACCAGCCGTACAACCAGCCACAGGGTCAGCGGATGCAGCCCATGCAGCAGCCCCGGCGGGCGCCGGAGCCGTCCGGGGGCAGGGCCGCGCACAACCCGCTGGTTCGTCCGTACGCGATGACCGGTGGCCGGACCCGGCCGCGCTACCAGCTCGCCATCGAGGCGCTGGTCAGCACCACGGCCGATCCCGCCCGGCTGCAAGGGCAGTTGCCCGAGCACCAGCGGATCTGCCACCTGTGCCGTGAGATCAAGTCCGTGGCCGAGATCTCGGCACTTCTCTCCATTCCCCTCGGCGTCGCCCGAATCCTCGTCGCCGACCTGGCGGAGGCCGGGCTTGTCGCCATTCACCAGCCCGGCGGCGACGAGTCCGCCGGCGGCCAGCCAGACGTGACACTGCTCGAAAGGGTGCTCAGTGGACTTCGCAAGCTCTAGCGGCGGAGCGGCCCGCTCCACTACCTCCGCGAAGATCGTGGTGGCAGGGGGCTTCGGCGTGGGCAAAACCACGTTCGTCGGCGCCGTCTCGGAGATCAACCCGCTGCGCACCGAAGCCGTCATGACCAGCGCCTCCGCCGGCATCGACGACCTCACCCACACCGGAGACAAGACCACCACCACCGTGGCCATGGACTTCGGCCGCATCACCCTCGACCAGGACCTCATCCTCTACCTCTTCGGCACCCCCGGACAGGACCGCTTCTGGTTCATGTGGGACGACCTCGTCCGCGGCGCCATCGGCGCCGTCGTCCTCGTCGACACCCGCCGCCTCGCCGACTGCTTCCCCGCCGTCGACTACTTCGAAAACAGCGGCCTCCCCTTCGTCATCGCCCTCAACGGCTTCGACGGTCACCAGCCGTACACGCCGGAAGAGGTCCGCGAAGCCCTCCAGATCGGCCCCGACGCCCCCATCATCACCACCGACGCACGCCACCGCGCCGACGCCAAGAGCGCCCTCATCACGCTCGTCGAACACGCACTCATGGCACGCCTGCGTTAGGGTCTGTCGCGCACGTTCCCGGGAAAGCCCCGTAACTCCTGCCGGAGTGCGGGGCTTTCCCATGGCCGTGGCAACCGGCCGTGCGCAACGCCGAAGGGCCCCGCGCTCCTTGCGGAGTGCGGGGCCCTTACGCGTGCGGTCGGGGTGTCAGCCCTGCCAGCTGTGCGGGGCCCGGAAGCCCGGGGTGCGCTCCAGGCGGCGCCAGCCGGCCGTGGAGCGGCGGTGGGCCTTACCCGTCGCCGGTCCGGACGTGGCGGCCGCGCGGGCGAGCAGGACCGCCGTGATGGCGGCCAGCTCCTCCGGGTCGGCGTGCCCCTTCTCGACGCGCAGGAGGGTATCGGCGGGAGTACTCATGGGTTCGGGTCTCCGTCTTCTGGCAGTCTTCGCAGGATTACTGCGGGGGGTTGCCGTGCTTGCGCGACGGCAGGTCTGCGTGCTTGGTGCGGAGCATGGCGAGGGAGCTGATGAGCACCTCGCGGGTCTCGGCGGGGTCGATGACGTCGTCGACCAGGCCGCGCTCCGCGGCGTAGTAGGGGTGCATGAGCTCGGCCTTGTACTCCTTGACCATGCGGGCCCGCATGGACTCGGGGTCCTCGGCGTCGGCGATCTGCTTGCGGAAGATGACGTTGGCGGCACCTTCGGCGCCCATCACCGCGATCTCGTTGGTCGGCCAGGCATAGGTGAGGTCCGCACCGATGGACTGGGAGTCCATGACGATGTAGGCACCGCCGTACGCCTTGCGCAGGATCAGCGAGATCCTCGGCACGGTCGCGTTGCAGTACGCGTACAGCAGCTTGGCGCCGTGCCGGATGATTCCACCGTGCTCCTGGTCGACGCCGGGCAGGAAGCCGGGTACGTCCAGAAGAGTGATGATCGGGATATTGAAGGCGTCGCACATCTGGACGAAGCGCGCGGCCTTCTCCGAGGCCTCGATGTCCAGCACACCCGCGAGGGACTGCGGCTGGTTGGCGACGATGCCGACGACCTGGCCGTCCATCCGGGCCAGGGCGCAGATGATGTTCCGGGCCCAGCGCTCGTGGACCTCCAGGTAGTCGCCGTCGTCGACGAGCTCCTCGATGACCTTGTGCATGTCGTACGGGCGGTTGCCGTCGGCGGGCACCAGGTCCAGCAGGGCGTCGCCGCGCCGGTCGGCCGGGTCCTCGCTGGGGTGGACCGGCGGGTTCTCCCGGTTGTTGGACGGCAGCATCGAGATCAGGTACCGCACCTCGGCGATGCAGGTCTCCTCGTCGTCGTACGCGAAGTGCGCGACGCCCGAGGTCTCGGCGTGCACGTCCGCGCCGCCGAGGCCGTTCTGGGTGATCTCCTCGCCGGTCACCGCGCGGACCACGTCCGGGCCGGTGATGAACATCTGCGAGGTCTCGCGGACCATGAACACGAAGTCCGTGAGCGCCGGGGAGTACGCCGCGCCACCCGCGCACGGGCCGAGCATCACGCTGATCTGCGGGATGACACCGGAGGCACGGGTGTTGCGCTGGAAGATGCCGCCGTAGCCGGCGAGCGCCGAGACGCCCTCCTGGATACGGGCACCCGCGCCGTCGTTCAGCGACACCAGCGGGGCACCGGCCGAGATGGCCATGTCCATGATCTTGTGGATCTTGGTGGCGTGGGCCTCGCCCAGCGCGCCGCCGAAGATCCGGAAGTCGTGCGCGTACACGAAGACCGTGCGGCCCTCGACCGTGCCCCAGCCGGTGATGACACCGTCGGTGTACGGCTTCTTGGCCTCCAGGCCGAACCCGGTCGCCCGGTGCCGGCGCAGCTGCTCGACCTCCTTGAACGAATCCGGGTCGAGCAGCAGCGCGATGCGCTCCCGGGCGGTCAGCTTGCCCTTGGCATGCTGGGCCTCGGTCGCGCGCTCGCTGGGCCCGCGCCGCGCCTCCTCGCGAAGGGAGTGCAGTTCGGCCACGCGCCCACGGGCGTCGGTCGGCCCGGCCACGGGCTCGTCACTCACGGGCTCGTGGCCCGTGATCTCGTCGCCCGCGATCTCATCACCCAGGGTCTCGTCCAAAACGGTCATGTACCGACCCTACGAAGTCAGCCAAGAAAAACCTGCCGTCGACTCCGTACAGTCTCGGGACCGTTCTCCTGTCACCCCTGGACAGAACCATTCCGCGGTGCAGCCCAAGTGCCAGCTCAGGGCGGTCGCGCTTTGTTGATGTCCAACAAGCACGTCAGCTGAGAGCCACCTCACACCGATGGCTCACACCGGCCGTGCCCGGGGTCACCCGAAGCCGCAGTGAACGGCCGGTTGCGAGCACTTCGACCCCCGGATCCCGGCGGGTGACGAGTCGCACCGGGTGTTCCCAGATGATCTCCAGCGGCTGTCCGGTGCGCACAGGTTCGCTGACACAGATCGTTGCCGTACGGCGTCCCGCTCGGACAATCACGCTCGACTGGGCCGTTGAGGTGAACCGGCCCACCGTACCCGGCCGCCAGAAGTTGACGCCGGTGAACCCCAGCGAGCGGATCGCCACGCTCTGCGCGGCGGCGGAGTTCGCCTCGACCGACAGCCACCCCCGGTCGGCGGCGCGCGCCGTGACGGTCCGCCGGGAGGCGCCGGGCATCAGCAGATACGTGTACGAGGCGCCGGTCGGGTCGGTGCCGTGGTCGAGCCAGAGCGTCTGGTAGCGGCGGGTCTGCCGCTCGGTGGTCCCGCCGCTGTTGATGTCCGACCAGGCGCCGGACCGGTCCTCCCGGAGGGTGCGCAGCTCGGTGCCGCCGGGGAAGACCCAGCCGCCGTGGCCGGCCAGGTGCGCCCAGTGCGGGCGGGAGCGGTCGTCGACGGTGAGCGTGTGCGTGCCTTCCGCGCCGAGGTTGCGGTTGTCGACGACCGTCTCGACCGGGACACCGTCGGTGGCGGTGATGCCTGCACCGAGGCAGACGACGGTGTCCGCGACGCAGAACCACGACTTACGGGCTTCGAGGGTGGAGCCGAGGCCCTTCAGGTGCTGGCCGACGGCCGCGAACTCGCCGTCGGTGGCGCCGCCGACCCACGTGACGGCGGGCTTGGGCAGCCCCCATTCGCCGCCCGCCCGGTCGGCCAGGCGCCGCGTGGACACGGTCGTGCCGGGCAGCCGGTACCAGTCGACGGTCGGCCAGAACCAGTCGGTGTATTGATCGGCCCGACCCCCCTGCCCAGGGCCCCACCAGTAGAGCATTCCGGCCCCGGTGTGCCAGCCGCGCGGATTCTCGCCGTTGCCGCACTCGTAGTACGAGATGCGCTCCGAGGCCATGGAGATGTTGGCGGCCCAGCCGGGCCGACGGTGCACGGCCCGGTCCATCGACGCGAACAGCCTGTGGCCCACCGGCTCCGGCGCGGCGGGCACCGGTGCCGCGGCGATCGCGTGCAGCCGGGAGAGGTCCGCGACGCCGAACTGACGGGCGGTGAGGATCGGCGTGGTGGTGTCCCGCTCGATCCAGCCCTTGATCATGCCGTGCCAGCGCTCGCGCTCGGCGGCACTCGCGCCGCCCGCGAGGACGGCGACGGCCGCGATAAGCCCCTGGCCGTGGAAGTGGTCGCTGCGCATCACCTTGCGGTCGTCCGCCTTGAGGTAACCCCGGCTGATCGCCCGGCCGTTGACGCTGTCCATCATCAGTCCGTCGTGGATCAGCGGCGCGTACGCGCGCTCGACGCTGTCCAGGATGATCTGGCGGTTCGGGTCGGTGACCGCCCAGGTGGAGCCGGCGAGCAGGGTGAAGAGCCGGCCGAGGCCGTCCAGCATGACCTGCCCGTACGTACCGGAATAGGCGACCCAGGTGTGCTGGACGAAGGATCCGTCGGCGTACAGCCCGTCGCCCTTGGTGACGTACGGGAAGACCGGCGACAGCGCGTCGCGGGCCAGCGCGATCTTGGCCGGGGCGCGGCCGAGGACGCCGCGCAGCGCGACGGAACGGCAGAGGTCGACGCGGTTGGCGCCGGTGGAGGTGCCGGTGTAGCTGCCGAGCGCCGAGTCCGGGATGAAGTGGTCGACGGCGGCGAACGCGGCCTGGCGCTGTGCGTCGGTGAGGTGCCCGTACAGCGCGGCGACGATGTCGAGCAGCAGCCGGGGGCTGCCGATCTGCCACTCCCACCAGTTGCCGTACCGGGTGGTCGAGGGGTGGTAGATCCGCGCGGAGAGGTGGTCGAGGCCCTTGACCGTGTCGGCCAGCAGGCCGGCGTCCCCGGTGAGGCCGGTGCCCGGCTGCACGTACGCCTGGGCCATGGTCCACAGGCGGCTGTAGCTCTGGGTGATGCCGGCGGGCGGGTTGAAGGGGTGGTCCGGCCAGAGGGAGGTGTCCGCGGGCGCCATGGAAGCCCGGAAGCCGGCGGCGAGCCGGCCGGTCTCGGTCAGGCGGGAGGCGTACGGCTCGGTGGCCGGGTCGTAGCCGGTGCCGAGAGAGAGGGCGAGCCAGCGCTGCCGGAGCGTGTCGAACTCGTCGTCCGCGGCGGCGGCCCGGGCGGGGGCGGGGACGGTGAGCAGGGCCGCTCCGGCTCCGGTCGCGGCGAGGAAGGTGCGGCGGGACGGTTCAGACATGTGCATGCCATCTCCCCAGTCGAGTAAGCGCTTTCTACCATGAGTTCGGGGACCGCAGAAGACTCCGCGCACCGGCCCCCAGGTGAACGGGCCGGTGCGCGGAGTCCATTCAACGCCGTCGGTCAGCCTCCGCAGTGGAAGCGCGCGCTGCCCCAGTCGGCGTGGTCGTTGCCGTTGCCGTCACCGCCGTCGCCCGCCACCAGGTCGACGTACTTCGCGCCGGTGACGTCGGCGGTCAGCGTCCACGCCGGGTCCGCGGCCTTCAGCACCGGGGACGTGACCTTCTCCGTACCGTCGGCGAGGACGCTGAACCGCACGCTGCCCCGCGTGGCCTGGACGTCGTCGATGCCGACCTCGGCGGTGAACGAGGTGCACCTGCCGCCCAGGTAGTAGCGGACGGTGGCCGGGGCGTGGGTGCCCAGGCCCTTGGCGTACGCCACTCCGCCGATCTTCATCGGCCTGCCGTCGCCCTGCCCCTGCTCGCCGTTGGACTGGTCGCGCTCGACCGGCCCCCAGCCGTTCGCGGCCGAGGTCCAGTCGAGGTCACTGGCCCAGCTGTCGGTGGCGGGCGGCGGCGGCAGCGTACGGACGGAGGCGGCGGCCTCCAGCTTCCGCGAGGCGCCGCCGGCCGTGTACGCGGCCTGCGCACTCAGGCTGTACGTCCGGTAGTCGGCGTCCACCGGCGGGGTGACCTGCCAGCTGCCGGTGACCTTGGCACCCGGCGCGACCGAGTCGAACGTCACCGCGCCCGTCGGCTCCGCCTGCCAGCCCTCGGGCAGCCCGAGGGTGAGGTTCACCCCGGTCGCCGGAGCCGCCTCGTAGTTGGTGAAGGTGGCCCTGACCGGGTTGGCCCGGCCGGGTTCCAGGGTCGCGGCCGCCGGCTCGACGGTGAGGGTGCCGCACGCGGCCCGCTCGGGCGCCGGGCCCAGATCGGTGACGGTGAAGCCGTCGAGGACGAAGTCGGCGCCGTCGGGGCCGCCGTTCTTCTTGCGCAGCCCGGTCCAGGTGTCGCCGCAGCCGGCGGTGACGGTCTCGCTGAAGCGGGTCGTGCCGTGCTGCTTCCCGATCGGCGTACGACGGGTCTCCACCGAAGCGGGCGTGCCGTCGGCGGCGATCCGGTCGTAGCCGGTCACCCACTCGTAGGCGCCGGCGTGGCTCGACTGGTAGTCGAACTCGACCTTGTACGCGTGCCCGTCGGCCATCGGGACGGTCCAGGGGGCCGTGCGGTAGACGAGCCCGGTGTTCTCCTCGTGCGCCTTGAGGGACTCGGCGCCGCCGAGGACGTCGTCGACGAGCTTCCCGTTCCAGCCCGCCTGCGTGTACGGGGCGTTCTTCTGCGCTATGTGCGTCCGGGGGTCGGTGGAGCCGCCCGCGTCGCCCTTGAGGAACGGGCCCCAGCCCTGGTCGACGGCTTCGAAGTCCTCGTGCACGAGCGTGCCCGCCCTGGCCGCGGGCGCGTTGGCCACCACGCGTACGTCGTCGAGCCGGACGGTCGCCGGGCTGCCCTGCGCGGCCTCGATCCGGAGGGACGCTCTCCCGCTCGCGGGCGCGGTGAAGTTCACCTTGGCGCGCTGGAAGTACGTACCGTGCCAGTCGGCGGCGGCGACGTGGTTCTTCGCGGTGGACCGTTCGACCACGACCTCGCGGCCGCCGACGGAGAGCGTCGTACGGCGCTCCTTGCCCGGCTCGACCTCCACCCACACGGAGGCGGTGTAGCGCTCGCCCGCCCGGAGTCCGCCGATCCGCTGCTCGACGGCGGCGGTGCCGGCCCCGGAGAGGGCGGCGCTGCGGCGGCCCCGGCTGTCGATGTCGTTCTCGACCGTGCCGGTCTTGCGCCAGGCGGCGAGGCCGTCGTCGTTGAAGCCGGGGTCCTCGACCGCGGTGCCCTCGCCCCAGGCGGGGCCGGCCTGCTTCGGGGCGCGGTCCGGGTAGAGGACGTACGCCTGGCCCGCGGCCGCCGTGAGAGTGACGTGGCCGTCGGCGGGGCTGACGGTGCCGGTCTTCACCCGGCCGTTGTCGGTGAGCTGGTAGACCGTGTAGGGCGTGTCACCGGGTACGGCCCAACTGGTCGTCCCGCCCGCCTTGTTGTAGTGGTACAGCTTCTTGCCGCCGTCCCAGGGCAGCAGATAGGCGGTGCCGTCGAGCACCTTGCGGCCGTGGTCGTAGAAGGTCCGCTTTCCGTCCTCGACCGTGCCGCGCAGTCCGCCGGTGAAGGTGATGTCGTTGCCGTCCCAGCGGGTGATCCGCTCCTGCTGGAGGAACTTGGCGGGCAGGTTCTTCTGCCAGATGTTGGCGGTGAAGGCGTTCCAGTCGGTCTCGCCCGTCCAGCCCTCGAACTCCTCGATGGCGGTCTGGCCGAGGACCGGGTGGTTGTTCCAGACGTCCTTCTCGCCGTTGCGGATGAACCGGATGATCTGCGAGTTGAGGCCCTTGTTGGTGACGCCGCCGTAGTTCAGGTCGTTGGCCCAGTGGGACCAGAGCGAGGCCCGCTCGAACTTGTCGGACCATTCGGTACCGACGGTCCAGCCCTGTTTCTGTACGGCCTGGAGGGTCTTGTCGGCGATCCAGCCGTGCGAGTAGTAGACGTCGATGTAGAGGAAGGAGAGGTTGCGGTCGGTCTCGTCGCGCAACTGCTGGAAGCGTTTGGCGAGGTCGCCGCTGTTGATGTCCCGGCGCTGGTCGATGTAGTAGCTCTGGTTCAGCCAGTTCCAGCCGGGGGCGTTCTTGTCGACGAGGGTCTCGCTGAAGTTCCTCGCCTCGGGGTACGACTCGGTGGCGTTGACGTGCACGCCGAAGGTCGCGCCCCACTTCTTGCCGCTCTTCAGCAGCTTGTTGAGGTCGGTGAGGCCGCCGGCGCGCTTGTTGTAATTGCCGCCGTAGTCGGGGTGCGCGGAGTCGTGGCCCTCGGAGCCGTACCCCTTGAGGACCGCGAGCTGCCCGAGGCCGTCCGTCGCGAGCGAGACCCGCTTGACGTCGTCGAGGGTGCGCAGGAAGGGGTGGGAGGCCTGGCTGGCGAAGTTGAACGGGATGTGGGTGACCACCCGGTCCGCGGTCCCGTCCGCGCCCGGCGCCCTGGTCCCGATCGTACGGAAGGCCAGCGCGCCGTCCTGCCAGTCGACCTTCTGGTCGGCGTTGGCGTCGGGAGTCACGACGACCTTGGCCCAGGGCAGGCCCGCGCCGCTCTCCGGCCGCGGCGCGCCGGTCCCCCGGTACGTCCACTGTCCGGACCAGACCCCGACGCGCACCGAGCCGTCGGCGGCCTTGCGGGCCTGGTGCCACAGGCGGGCGTCGTCGCCGTTGGTGGGGCCGCTGGGCTTGTCGTACGTGGAGTTGGACTCGACGGCGGCGGCGAGGACGCCGGTGTTGACGATGGCGTACGTGGCGCCGACGGGCGACGCGTCCGCGGGGGTCGCGGCGGTCACCTTGCCGAGGACGTCCGCGGTCCGGGTCGAGTCGACGTCCAGTCTGGTGAACGCGGTCGCGGCGCCCGGGTCCGTACTGCCGACGGACACCAGGTCGTGTCCGGGGATGTCGATGGTTCCCACCCGGAAGGCATCGGTGTCCCGGACGGCGGTGACCTTGAAGGTGGTCGTGCGGCCCGTCACGGAGAGCGTCGCGTCCAGCTCGACGCCGCCGAGCTCGGGGAAGGCGAGGGTGTAGCGGGCGCTCGACCCGCCGATGGCCGGTTCGCCCTTCACCTGGACGCCGTACGCCTTTCCGTTCAGCACGACGGCGGTGACCGGCGCGGTGCTGCCGGCGAGCCGCGACCCGCTCGCCCGGTCGGTGTATGTGAGGACGCGCGGGAAGTCCTTGGCGACGGTGACGGCGAGCTGCGGGGAGCCGATGACGGCGGAGGCGGCGTCGGCGGGGGCGGCGACGCCGGCCCGGGGCTGGGCGGCGACCGGCGACGCCGGTACCGCCAGGGCGAATACGGCTGAGGAGGCGGCGACGAGAGCGCACGCTGCTCGGCTGCTCATTCCCGGGGGACGCCCCCCGGACCCCCGGCCGGAAAAGAGTGATAGCGACATGGGGCCTGAGTAAGCCTGCCTGTCGTGGCACCGTCAACGAAGTGGAGCGCTCCGGGCAGCGGCAGTCCAACAACCGCTGCCCGGAAGTCCAAGTGGCCGGACAGGACCCGGCGTCAGAGCCGGACCGTCCAGGTGAGCGTCGAGCCCAGCGTCTTCGCGATGCGGGGGTCGCGGACCGAGGGGGTCCGGTCGGTGACGGTGACGGACAGCCGGTGCTTCTTGAGGTCGAGCAGTCGCAGCCCCAGTTCGGGGACGGCGACCTCGGTCCGGCCCGCGAGGCGCTTGATCTCCTGGCCGTCCAGCGACCAGCGGACCGTGGGCTGCCTCGTGTCCGCTCCCGCGAGCCGGGGCACGGCGACGTTCGCGGTGTGGCGCGCGCGCAGGGTGCGGTCGGTGGGGGTGACGGCGGACGCGATGGCGGCGTGGCGGTAGAAGCCGGCGATCATCGCCTCGACACCGGGAAGGTTGAAGGGCTTGCCGAGGACGCGCATCAGCGAGTTGTCGGTCGGCCGGTGGAGGCCCCTCACGAAGTAGCCGCCGCCCTCGTACGCGCCCACCGTGCCGCCGTCGGGCGACTCCTCGCCGAGCCAGCGGTGCCATTTGGCGCGCTCGGCGGCCATCCGGCCGGCGGTCAGCGTGGAGATGTTGACGTCGGCCGGTTCGGGGCCCGTGTACTGCTCGTAGCCCGGGTAGCCGGGATAGAAGTACTCGTCGGCGAGCTTGCCCAGCGAGTGGCCGGTCTCGTGGATGGCGACCTGTCCGGACCGCTCGTTGCCGGCGGACGCGGTGGCGATGCCTTCGTAACCGAGGGTCTGGCTGGGCTCGTTGTAGCCCGCGCCGCCGTACTTGGTGCTGTTGGCGAGGACGATCACGAGGTCCGCCTCGGGGGCCCTGGCCACGTACGAGTCGACCTTGGGCTGGTCGACGCAGAGCAGCCGCTCGATGTCGTCGCACCAGAAGTACGAGCCGAGGGCGGTGTCCCGCACGGTGGCCCGGTC
Source organism: Streptomyces mabaensis (assembly GCF_053763515.1). NCBI lineage: Bacteria > Bacillati > Actinomycetota > Actinomycetes > Kitasatosporales > Streptomycetaceae > Streptomyces > Streptomyces mabaensis. The sequence goes on along the minus strand of NZ_JBSOPZ010000008.1, from coordinate 41,847 downwards.
GGGGTCGCCGGAGACGCCGGAGTCGCGGGAGACGGCGTCGACCGTCCAGACGTTGAAGAGGCCCTGGTACGTCGTGTACGGCTCGACGGCCGCGATCTCGGCCCACTTCTCCTTGGCGTCGGTGTGGAACCGCGCCAGCTCGGCGGCGGTGTAGCCGTCACCGACGACGACCACGTCCAGCCGGTCGGCGGTGGAGCCGTTGTCGATCACCTTGGTGACCTCGCCGTCGGCCGCCGCCTCGTCGGCGGAGAGCCGGGGCGCGGGCCGGTCCCGGCCCTCGGCCGGGACGCGGGTGTGGCCGGATCCGGCGGTTCCGCCGTACTCCGGCCCCGGTATCTCGACCTCGGCTGTCTCGGCCCCGGCGGTTCTCGGCCCGGCCGGCGGAACAGGGCCGGCAGCCGCGGTGCCCGGTCCGGCGGCCAGCGTGGCGGTGACGGCCGCCGCGACACCGGCCGCGGCCATGGCTCTGCGCAGGGTTGAGCGCACGGGATCCTCCCCTGGACGGAAGTGCGGAAGTTAAGTGCGTGGATAAGCGTGATGAACGAGTTGCTTAAATTAGGGGCGTGCACGGGACGTGCGCAATGGCCATTCGGCCCTGAATACTGGGGAGTTGAGTGACCAGGGGGTTTCCATGGACGAACCGGCCGAGATCGGCCGCCGGGTTCAGCGGCTGCGTACCGAACGCGGCCTCACCCAGCGGCAGTTGGCGGAGCCCTCGTACACCTCCGCCTATGTCTCGACGCTGGAGTCCGGCAAGGTGCGGCCCTCCGAGACCGCGCTGCGCTTCCTGGCCGAGCGCCTCGGCACGTCGTACGAGGAACTGGCCACCGGACGCCCCGCCCACCTGGCCACCGAACTACGGCTCGCCCTCACCGACGCCCAGCAGATGCTGGCCACCGGCGCCGCCGACGACGCGGCGGTCCGCTACCGCCGGCTGCTCACCGACGCCGAACATCTCGACCTCGCCGCCGAGCGGGCCGAGGCGCTGCTCGGGCTGGGCGACTGCGCCCTGGAGAGCGGTGAACTCGCCGACGCGCAGCGCCACTTCGCGTCGGCCGAGCGCCTGCTGTCCGGCGAACCGCTCCCCCGCCGGGCCCGCGCGATCCGCGGCCGCGCCATCGCGCACCTGCTCGCCGGGGAGCTGCGGTACGCCTGCTACCTGCTCGAATCCACCATCGACGAGCTCGGCGCGAGCGGGCTGGCCGACCCGGAGGCGCTGGTCCTGCTGTACGCCGCCGTCATCGGCCCGTACATCGACATGGGCGCCCACGCCCGCGCGGCGCACGCCGCCGAGCTTGCCCTCGCCCTCGCGCCGCGGGTCAGTGACCCCGCGCTGGTCGCGGGCATGCACCGGCAGGTGGCCCGTACCTTCCTCGCGGAGGGGCGGACGGCCGACGCCGACGCGTCCCTGGCCAAGGCCCAGGTGATCTACCGGCAGCTGCGCCTGAACACCGACCTGGCGCACTGCCACTGGATGCGCGGGTACGTCCAGGCGCAGAACGGCGAACTCGACTCCGCCGAGCACGAGTTGCGCACCGCCCGGGACATGCTGGCGGCCAAGCACGCCGCGCTCTACACCGCCCAGGTGGAGGTCGAGCTCGCGGACGTCCTGCGACGGCTCGGCCGGTACGACGAGGCGGCCGGGCTCCTCTCGGCGCTGCTGGAACTCGGCGACCGGCACGGGGCCGTGCACGCGGGCGGCGCGCACCGGCTGCTCGGCCTGATCGCGGAGGAGAAGGGCGAGACCGAGTCCGCCGAGGAGCACTACGTGCTGGCCCTCGGCCTGCTGGAACGCAGCGGGGCGTCGGGCGACCTGGCCGACCTGTGCCGGCTGCTGGGCGATCTGCTGCGGCGTACGGGCCGGATCGAGGCGGCGCTCGACGCGTACCGCACGGGACTGGGCCACCGCGCGGCCCCCGGCACGACGACCCTCGGCCCGGCGCCGGCCACCCCGCCGTTCTGAGCCCCCGCTCTGACCCCGTTCCGGAAGATACTTGAAATCCGAACTACATCGGTCTACTGTCAATCTAGTTGAAGGTTAAACAACCTTTGCCCGACATCGCCCCGAGGAGGAGCCATGGCTCTGTTCAACCGCAAGACCAGCACCGCCGCACCGGCCACGACGGCCACCCTCGACGTGGACCCGGCGCTGGCCGCTCTGACCGGCGACTACGCGATCGATCCGGCCCACTCCAGCATCGGCTTCACCGTGCGTCACGCGATGGTCACGAACGTGCGCGGCAGCTTCGGCGACTTCCAGGGCACGCTGAACCTGGACGGCTCCGACCCGTCCCGCTCGGCGGCCTCCATCGAGGTCGGAATCGCCAGCATCGACACGGGCATCGCGGACCGCGACGGCCACCTGCGCAGCGGCGACTTCTTCGACGCCGAGCAGTTCCCGGTGATGGCGTTCCGGTCCGACGCGGCCGAGCAGCTGGGCGGCGACCGCTACCGGATCAGTGGCGACCTCACCATCAAGGACGTGACGCGTCCCCTCTCCATCGACCTGGAGTTCAACGGCTCGGCGACGGACGTCTACGGCAACGAGCGCGTCGGCTTCGAGGGCAGCACCGAGATCCTGCGCTCGGACTGGGGCCTGACGTGGAACGCGGCCCTGGAGACGGGTGGCGTGATGGTCAGCGACAAGGTCAAGCTGACGTTCGACATCTCGGCCATCAAGGCGACCGCGCCGCAGGCGTGACGCACGGCCGGGCCCGGGGGGCGGCAGCGCGACCGCCCATCCGGGACGGGTGTCCGGACGGGCGGTCGGCAGATCGGCGGACGGACGCGCGGTCAGAGTCCGCCGGCGTAGAGGAGGCTGTTCGGCGAACCCCGGTCGACGCCGGTCATCACGTCCTTGGTGGCCAGGCTCCCCAGCCAGTCCGCGACCGCCATCGGGCCGGCCGCCGGGTGGGCCGCCTTGTACAGCAGGGCGGTCCCCGCCACATGCGGGGCGGCCATGGACGTGCCGTCGTGCGCCACGCTGCCCCCACCGAGCTTGGCCGAGACGACGGCGGTGCCGGGCGCGAAGAGCGTCAGGCAGCCGCCGTAGTTCGAGAAGCCGCTCGGCCGGTCCTGATCGTCGCTCGCACCGACCGTGACCGCGCGCAGCGCCGACGCCGGTGACACGTCGCAGGCGTTCACCGATTCGTTGCCCGCCGCGACGACGGGCAGGACGCCCCGGTCCGCAACCGCGTTGGCGGCGTTGTTCATGGCCTCGGAGCGCGGGCCGCCGAGAGAAGCGTTGAGCACGGAGGGCTGCACGGCGTGGGTGGCCACCCAGTCGAATCCGGCGATGACCCCCGACCACGTGCCCTCGCCCAGGCAGTCCAGGACGCGGACGCTCACCAGCCTGGCCTCGCGCGCCACCCCGTAGATCGCACCGCCGACCGTGCCCGCGACATGCGTGCCGTGGCCCTGGCAGTCCTGCCCGCGCCGCCCGTCCCCGACCACGTCGTAGCCGGGCACGGCACGCCCGCCGAACTCGGCGTGGGCGTAGTCGATGCCGGTGTCGATGATGTACGCGGTGGCGCCCCGGCCGGTGCTGTTCACGTTGAACTGGCTGTCGAGCGGCAGGGCGCGCTGGTCGATCCGGTCCAGGCCCCAGGTGGCGGCCGGTGCGAGGCCGCGGCCAACGCCGGACTCCAGCGAGGTGACCTTGGCGTCCTCCTCGACGGCCACCACTCCCGGGGTGTATCTCATCGCCTGCAGCTGGGCGGGGCTGAGCGCGGCGGCGAAGCCGCGCACCACCGACGTGTAGGTGAACTGCGACTTCACCCCGAGCCGGCCCAGCATCTCGTCCGGGTCGGCGGTCGCGCTGACGCTCACGATGTAGCGGCCGGGCAGGGCGTTGGCCGAGCGGTACAGCGGCGCGGGCTCAAAGGAACGGGTCGGCGGGGGGACGGGAGCGGACTGGGCGGAAGCGGACAGCGGACCGGCCGTCAGCAGGGCAGCGGCGACGGCCGTCGCGAGGGCGAAGATCCTCATCGGGTTGGGCATGCGCAGGAGACAAACACACCGCGAGATGACCTACGGTGACAACGCGCCCACTTTCAGCAGCGAGCCGCACCCCACTCCCCCATTCGCCCCGGACCGGCCACCCTCAGGCCGCCGACCCTGGAACCCTAGAAGCCGCCGCCCCCGTCGAACCCGCCACCGCCACCGAAGCCGCCGCCGCCGAAGTCCGACGAGTTGAAGTCGCCGCCGGAGTAGTCGCCGCCCTCGTAGCCGCCGTGGTCGGCCGCGTACGCCGGGCTCGCCATCATCGACCCCAGCATCGTGCCCACCAGCAGACCCGGCAGGATGCCGCCGCCGAAATAGCCGCCGGCCCAGGGGCCGTACACCGGGCCCGCCTCCCAGTACGGGCGGCGGCCGTCAGCCGTCTCGACCGTCCGGGTCATCGGGTCGTGGCCCTCCCGCAGCCGGACCGCGTCCGCCGCACAGACCGGGACCGTCCGGGCCGTACCACCGTCCGGGGCCCACGTCGCGTCCTCCGCCGACGGGCCGTGCCGCGGGTCGAAGAAGCAGGGGGCCCGGCGCTCGGGGAGGGGAGCGTTCTCGCGGCGGGCCGCGAGGACGGCCAGCGAGAAGCGGCCGTCCTCCAGCGCTTCGGTCACGCCCCGTACGTCGTCGGGGCGCTGGGCCGACGCCATCAGGGACTTCGCCTTCTCGTACGAGTCGAGGGAGTGCTCGTAGTCCCCGCGCATCGTGTCGTCGGCGCCGGGCTCGCCGGGGTGGAAGTCGAGCCGGTCGAGCTCCTCACCGAAGGCGGTGATGTCCTCGTCGACCACCACCCGCAGCTTTTCGAGGGCCGCACGCTCCTGCTCGGCCTTCTTCGCCCGGTTGCGGCGGACGAGGGTGTACGCGCCCGCGCCGCCCGCCGCCACGATCACGCCAGCGGTGATCAGCGCGGTGGGCGAGGCGCCGTCCTGCGAGGCGGTGTCCCACGAGGCGGGTGCGGAGCCGCGGGTCTGCGGCAGCACCTGGTCGACGAAGTTGTTCAGCTGGGTCTCGGCGTCGACCGGGCCGGTCGCCTTCACGGCGTCGGTGACGTTGTCGACGGCCCGGCCGGACATCGCGACGGGGTCGGCCCCGGCGTTGAAGCCGTCGCCGAGCCGCACGGCGTACACCCCGGTGATGCCGGTCTCGGTGCGCAGGGTGTTCAGCACGCTGCCTGCCGGGAATTCGGCGCTCTCGGGCAGTACGGCGACAAAGACCGGCTTGTCCGCCCGCTCGATCTTCTTCGCCAGGGCATCGGCGCCGGCCTGGGACAACTGCCCCGAGGCGCGCGGGTCGACGTAGACCGGACCGTCCTTGAGGGCCTCGGCCACTGTCTCGGGACCGGTGGCGGCCTGCGCGCCCGGCGCCGCCACGAGGGCGGCCGCCGAGAACGCAAGCAGCAGACCGGACAGTGCGGAAAACACCCTGCTCTTCATACTTCGACGCTACCGGAAAGGATTCCTTTTCGGACATGGCCGGTATTACGGAACAGATATGACGAAACAGAGTGGCCGGGGTAATTACTCCGCGGGCTCGACTCCGGCCCGGAGCAGGCCGTACGTGTACGCGTCCTCCAGCGCCTGCCACGACGCCGCGATGACGTTGTCCGCGACACCGACCGTCGACCACTCGACCCGGCCGTCGCTCGTGGCGATCAGGACCCGGGTCGTGGACTGGGTTCCGTGCTTGCCCTCCAGGATGCGGACCTTGTAGTCGACCAGCTCGAACTTGGCCAGCTGCGGATAGAACGGCTCCAGGCCGACGCGCAGCGCCCGGTCCAGTGCGTTGACCGGGCCGTTTCCCTCAGCGGTGGCAACGATGCGCTCGCCCTTGGCCCACAGCTTCACCGTGGCCTCGTTGGCGTGCGAACCGTCGGGCCGGTCCTCGGTGATCGCGCGCCAGGACTCGGTACGGAAGTAGCGGCGGGCCCGGCCCTCGGCCTCCTCGCGCAGCAGCAGCTCGAAGGAGGCGTCGGCCGCCTCGTACGTGTAGCCCTTGAGCTCGCGCTCCTTGACCCGCTCGACGACCCGGCCGACCAGCTCGCGGTCGTCGCCGAGGTCGACGCCGAGTTCCTTGCCCTTGAGTTCGATGGAGGCGCGGCCGGCCATGTCGGAGACGAGCATCCGCATGGTGTTGCCGACACGCTCGGGGTCGATGTGCTGGTAGAGGTCGGGGTCGACCTTGATCGCGGAGGCGTGCAGGCCCGCCTTGTGGGCGAAGGCGGAGACGCCCACGTACGGCTGGTGGGTCGAGGGCGTGAGGTTGACGACCTCGGCGATGGCGTGCGAGATGCGGGTCATCTCGGCGAGCGCGCCCTCGGGCAGCACCCGCTTGCCGTACTTGATCTCCAGCGCGGCGACGACGGGGAAGAGGTTCGCGTTGCCGACCCGCTCGCCGTATCCGTTGGCCGTGCACTGCACATGGGTCGCGCCCGCGTCCACGGCGGCGAGGGTGTTGGCGACGGCGCAGCCGGTGTCGTCCTGGGCGTGGATGCCCAGCCGGGCGCCGGTGTCGGCGAGGACGGTGGCGACGACGGCCTGCACCTGGGCGGGCAGCATCCCGCCGTTGGTGTCGCAGAGGATGACGACGTCGGCGCCGGCCTCGGAAGCGGTGCGGACGACGGCCTTGGCGTACTCGGGGTTGGCGCGGTAGCCGTCGAAGAAGTGCTCGCAGTCGACGAAGACCCGGCGCCCCTGCTCGCACAGGTACGCGACGGTGTCGCGGACCATCTCCAGGTTCTCGTCGAGGGTGGTACGGAGCGCGAGTTCGACGTGGCGGTCGTGGGACTTGGCGACCAGCGTGATCACCGGAGCGCCGGACTCCAGGAGTGCTCGGACCTGGGGGTCCTCGGCGGCGTTGCCACCGGCGCGGCGGGTGGCGCCGAAGGCGACGAGCTGGGCGTGCTTGAAGTCGATCTCGGCCTGCGCGCGGGCGAAGAACTCGGTGTCGCGCGGGTTGGCGCCGGGCCAGCCGCCCTCGATGAAGCCCACGCCGAAGTCGTCCAGGTGCCGTGCGATCGTCAGCTTGTCCGCGACGGTCAGGTTGATGCCCTCACGCTGGGCGCCGTCGCGCAGCGTGGTGTCGAAGACATGGAACCCGTCGTCGGTCGCGGTGGCCTCTGTCGTCGTCATGCTGATCTGACTCCTGTCGGATGAGTGGCTCCGTCAATAGCTGGCACCACTTGCCCCCATCATCGCGCGCTTGCCGCCTCCGGCCGGGATGAGGTCCGGAAAACGAAAAAACCTCTCGCGGGTGCGAGAGGTCTGCGCGCGGGTCTGGGGCACGATGTCCGCTGCCGCGGGGGTCTTCCACGGTTCAGCGGTCACTGCGGACCGGCGCGCTGCTTCCCATAATCATGGCGAACGCAAGCACGCGGGCAGTCTGCCACATCGCCTGCGGCGGGCGGGGCGCGGTCTCACCATGCGGTCACGGGTGGACAGGCCCCAGCGAGTCGTCGAGGAACTCGCGGACGTGCGCGAGGATCTCGTCGCGGTCCAGACCCGGCAGGCCGATCGCCACATGGATGCTGAAGCCGTCGAGCAGTGCCCGCATCCGTGCCGCGAAACGCTCGGCGTCCACGCCGCGGATCTCCCGGCGCGAGACGCCTTCGGCGAGCAGCGCCACCAGGTCGCGGTGCCAGGCACCCTCGATCGCGGCCTGGCGGGCGCGCCCGTCGGCGTCGGCGTTCTGCGAGCGGTTCCAGACCTCCAGCCAGAGCGTCCAGTGCGGATCGCGGTGGCCGTCGGGCACGTAGAGATCGACATACGCATCGAGCCGCTCGCGGACCGTGCCCGGCCGGGACAGCAGGGCCCGCCGCTCCGCGCCGAGCTGGGCCTCGCTCCACTCCAGGGTCTGCAGGAGCAGCTCGTCCTTGGAGTGGAAGTAGTAGAGCAGGTGGCCACTGCTCATCCCCACCGCGCGGCCCAGACCGGCCATGGTGAGCCCGTCCAGGCCGCGTTCGGCGATGGTGGCCATGGCGGCGGCCAGCAGTTCCTCGCGCGGCGGCGCGTTCCTCCGCGCGCGGGCCGGACCCGCCGTCATGTCTGCTCCTTCGGTCACATCCGTGGTCACACCTTCGGCTGCTGCTGGGTGATGCAGTGGATGCCGCCACCCCCGGCAAAGATCGTACGGGCGTCAACCAGCGTCACGGTCCGCTCGGGGAACAGACGTCGGAATATACCGGCGGCGATCTCGTCCCGAAGGTCGTCGAAGGCGCAGAGCACCACGCCGCCGTTGCACAGGTAGTGGTTGATGTAGGAGTAGTCGACCCAGTGGCCGTCCTCGTCCTGGAGGACGGTCGGGGCGGGTACCTCCACGACCTCCAGCAGGCGGCCCTTGGCGTCGGTCGCGGTGCGCAGCAGGGCCGCGTACTCCTTGGACCGCTCGTAGTCGGGGTGGGCCGGGTCCTGCTGGCTGTGCACGACCACGACGCCGGGCCTGGCGAACGCCGCGACGATGTCGACGTGCCCCTGGGTGCCGTACATCCCGTAGTCGCCGGACAGACCGTGCGGCAGCCAGATCGCCTTCTCGGTACCCAGGTGGGCGTGGATCTCGGCCTCGACCTGCTCGCGCGTCCACTCCGGGTTGCGGCCCGCGCCGAGCTGGACGGTGTCCGTCAGAAGGACCGTGCCCTCGCCGTCGGTGTGGATGGCGCCACCCTCGTTGACCAGGGGCGTGCTGTACGTACGGGTGCCGGCCAGGTCGGAGACGTACCGGGCGATCTTGGAGTCGTGCTCCCAGCGGGCCCACTCCTGGGCGCCCCAGCCGTTGAACGTCCAGTCGACGGCGGCCAGCCGGCCGTTTCCATCGGTGACGAAGGTCGGGCCGATGTCCCGCATCCACGCGTCGTCGAGCTCCCGCTCGACCAGCTCGATGTCCGGGCCGAGGAGCTCGCGGGCGCCCTCGCTCTGGCCGGGGCCGACGACGACGGTGACCGGCTCGAAGCGCCGCACGGCTCGGGCGACGGCCGCCCAGGCGCTGCGGGCCTCGGCGAGTTCCTCGTCGTTGGTGAAGGTCGGGTTGGGGCCGGGCCAGGCCATCCAGGTGCGCTCGTGCGGAGCCCACTCGGGGGGCATACGGAAGCCGTCGGCGGCGGGAGTGGTCATGGATTCGTCCTTCGCGGTCACAGCAACGGTCACAGGAAGTAGAGGCGGTTGAGGGAGACGGAGTCGGCCGGTTCGGAGCGGACCGGATCACCGTCGAGGGTGACCAGTCCGCTGCGCCCGTCCACGCCCACCGCCCCGAGCCGGGAGTTGAGTACGAGGTCGGCCGGGCCGATGCCGCGGGTGCCGCGTACGGCCACGCGCCGCCTGCGCGTGGGCATCAGGTCGGATTCGAGGGCGGCGGCCGCGGCCGAGACGAACGCGACGGAGATGTCCGCGGCGGTCGCGCCGTACGAGCCGAACTGCGGTCCCAGGACCAGCGGTTCGCAGGTGTCGGTGGCCGCGTTGGGGTCGCCGGTCACGCCGTACGCAGGGAAGCCCGACTTCAGTACGAGCTGCGGCTTGGCGCCGAAGAACTGCGGCCGCCACAGCACGATGTCGGCGAGCTTGCCCACCTCGATGGAGCCGATCTCGTGCGCGAGGCCGTGGGCGATCGCCGGGTTGATGGTGAGCTTGGCCATGTAGCGCAGCACACGCCCGTTGTCGTCGGCCGGCCCGTCGCCCTCCATCGGGCCCAGCTCGGCCTTCATCTTCCCGGCCATGGCGAAGGTCCGGCGTACGGTCTCGCCCGCGCGCCCCATGCCCTGCGCGTCGGAGGACGTGATGCCGATCGCGCCCAGGTCGTGCAGGACGTCCTCGGCGCCCATCGTGCCGGCCCGGATCCGGTCGCGGGCCATGGCGGCGTCACCGGGCAGGTCGGGCTTGAGGTCGTGGACCGAGACGATCATGCCGTAGTGCTCGGCGACCGCGTCCCGGCCGAAGGGCAGGGTGGGGTTGGTGGAGGAGCCGATGACGTTCGGGACGCCGGCCATCTTCAGGACGTTGGGGACGTGCCCGCCGCCGCAGCCCTCGATGTGGAAGGCGTGGATCGTGCGGCCCTCCAGGACCCTGAGGGTGTCCTCGACGGAGAGGCACTCGTTCAGGCCGTCGCTGTGCAGCGCGACCTGGACGTCGTGCTCCTCGGCGACCCGCAGCGCGGTGTCCAGGGCGCGGGTGTGCGCGCCCATGTCCTCGTGCACCTTGAAGCCGGACGCGCCGCCCTCGGCCAGCGCCTCGACCAGCGGAGCGGCGTCCGAGGACGAACCGCGCGCCAGGAAGCCGATGTTGACCGGCCAGGCGTCGAAGGCGTTGAAGGCGTGGCGCAGGGCCCACGGCGAGTTGACGCCGACGCCCCAGACCGGGCCGAACTCCTGGCCGATGATGGTGGTGACGCCGGAGGCGAGCGACGCCTCCATGATCCGCGGCGACAGCAGGTGGACATGGGTGTCGACGGCCCCGGCGGTCGCGATCAGGCCCTCGCCGGAGACGATGCTCGTGCCGGTGCCGACCACGACGTCCACGCCGTCGAGGGTGTCCGGGTTGCCGGCCCGGCCGATGGCGTGGATCCGGCCCTCGCGGATGCCGATCGAGACCTTGCGGATGCCCTGTACGGCGTCGATGACCAGCACGTTGCTGATGACGACGTCGCAGGTGTCCCGGACGGCCGCGGCCTTCAGGTGCAGTCCGTCGCGGGCGGTCTTGCCGAAGCCGGCCAGGAACTCGTCACCGGGCTTCTGGGCGTCGGACTCGACGCGGACGGTCAGCCCGGAGTCGCCGAGCTTGACCCGGTCACCGGCGCGGGGGCCGTGCACGGCGGCGTACTCGTACGGATCGATGCTCCCGCCGGGGTGCTCCGCGTGATGGCTGTGGTTGCTCGGCTTGCTCATCGGTTCGCTCCCAGGTATCCGCAGGCCACGGCCCTGCGCAGGGCTTCTTCCTTCGCGCCCGGCGCGTCCAGCTCTCCGTCCACCAGGCCCGCGAAACCGATCGCGATCCGGGCGCCGCCGATCGGCACCAGGCCGACCTCGGCCTCGCCGCCCGGGTCGAAGCGGAAAGAGGCACCGGCGGGCACGTTCAGCCGCATGCCGTAGGCCGCGGAGCGGTCGAAGTCGAGGCGCGGATTGGCCTCGAAGAAGTGGAAGTGCGAGGTCACGCTGACCGGCACGGCCGCGGTGTTCCGTACGGTCAGGCGCACCGCCGGCTGCGGCTCGGGCGTCGCGGGGGCGGGCAGCACCGCGCCGGGCGCGTCCTCGCCGAGCCCGCCACCGCGGATGGGCGCCGAGACGACCGCGAGCCGCGAGCCGTCGTCGAAGACGGCCTCCACGTGCACCTCGGTGACGACGTCCGCGACGCCCGGCAGGACATCGTCGGGGCCGAGGACATTGCGCGCCGCCTCGATCGCCTCCGCCAGGCGCCGCCCGTCGCGGGCCGCCTCGCAGACGGTGTCGGCGATCAGCGCAGTGGCCTCCGGCACATTGAGCCTCAGCCCGCGGGCCCGGCGCGCCCGCGCCAGTTCCGCGGCTCCGAACAGCAGAAGCCGGTCGCGTTCCGTAGGGGTCAGCCGCACGCCGTTCCACCTCCCTGGTGTTTAGAACAACACTCTAACCTTTTGATTAATGCCAGCGAAAGATTGACCTGCCACCTTGCCATAGGTCACATTGAACGTCACTCAAACAGACGCCGGCCGAAGCAGGGAGCCCCGCATGCCGATCGAACAGCGCGGAGTCGACACCATCCCCGACGAGGAGCGGACCAGCGGTCCGCGCGACCTCGTCTCGATCCTGCTGGGCTCGAACCTGTGCCTCGGCGTGATCATCTTCGGCTGGCTGCCGGTCTCCTTCGGGCTGGGCCTGTGGCCCGCCCTGACCTCGGTCGTCGCGGGCACGGTCGTCGGCACCCTGCTGACCGCCCCGCTGGCGCTGGTCTCGCTGCGTACCGGCACCAACCTCTCCACCTCCAGCGGCGCGCAGTTCGGCGTACGCGGCCGGCTCATCGGGTCGGTCGTCGGCCTGCTGCTCTCGCTCGGGTACACCGCGCTGACGCTGTGGATCGGCGGCGACGTCATCGTCGGCACGCTCGCCCGCCTCTTCGGCACCTCCACCGACGCGCCCGCCGTCGTGGCCGTCTACACGCTGCTGGCCGCGTGTACGGTCTTCGCCGCGGTGTACGGCTACCGCCTGCTGCTCAGGCTCAGCCGGGTGCTCGCCGTCGCCATGACCGTCCTGCTGCTCCTCGGCGTACTCGCCTACTCCGGCGACTTCACCACCGCCCCGCCCGCCGACACGCCGTACCTGCTCGGCGGTTTCTGGCCGACCTGGCTGCTGTCCGCCGTCGCCGCCGGGCTCAGCGGCCCGATCGCCTTCATCACGCTCCTCGGCGACTACACCCGCTACATCTCGCCGCACCGCCACAGCTCCCGCGCGGTGCTGCGCGCCACCTGCCTCGGCCTGTTCCTCGGCCTGCTGATCCCCCAGCTCTTCGGCACCTTCACCGCCCTCGCGGCCGGCGCAGCCACCGACTACGCGGGCCCGCTGGTCGACGCCGCCCCCGCCTGGTACCTCCTGCCGCTGGTGCTGGCCGCCTCGGCCGGCTCGGTCGGCAACGCGGGCCTGATGCTGTACTCCATGGGCCTGGACCTGGACGCGATCCTGCCGCGTGCCACCCGGGCCCGGGCGACGCTGGTCGTCGCGGTGGTCGCGACGGCGTTCGTCTTCCTCGGCCACTTCCTGTGGGACGCACAGTCCGCGATGACGTCGTTCGTCCTGCTGCTGACCGCGATCGGCACGCCGTGGGCGGTGATCACGCTGATCGGTTACGTCCGCTGCGGCGGCACGTACGACGCGGAGGCGCTCCAGGTGTACAACCGCCGCGCGAAGGGCGGCGTCTACTGGTTCCGCGCGGGCTGGAACCCGAGCGCCACGGTGTCCTGGACGCTGGGCGCGGCGGTCGGCCTGGCCGCCGTCTCGACCCCGCTGTACGAAGGCCCCCTGCTGGCCCTCACCGGCGGCGTGGACTGCAGCTTCATCCTCTCGGGCGCGGCCGGCGGCCTGGCGTACGCGGCCCTGACCCTCCGCGGGGCCACGGCCCCCGCCCAGCCGGCCGCGGCCGAGGTCTAGCCAACGCGAAGGCCCGCGCCCCGGCCGGGGCGCGGGCCTCACGTATGCATGCGGCCAGGATCAGCCGAGCTTGTGCATCCAGCCGTGGGTGTCCTCGGCCGCGCCCGTCTGGAGGTCGAGCAGCGCCTTGCGGAGTTCCATCGTGACCTTGCCGGGCTGTCCGTCCGCCTGGGTCCAGTTCGCGCGGGCCGACTTCACCGAGCCGACCGGCGTGATGACCGCGGCGGTGCCGCAGGCGAAGACCTCGGTCAGGGTGCCGTTCTCGTTGTCGCGCTTCCAGTCCTCGGTGGAGATCCGGCCCTCGGCCGCCTCGTACCCGAGGTCCTTGGCGATCTTCAGGAGAGAGTCACGGGTGATGCCGGGGAGGAGGGAGCCCGTCAGCTCCGGAGTGACGATCTTGTCCCCGTACACGAAGTACAGGTTCATGCCGCCCATCTCCTCGATCCAGCGGTGCTCGACGGCGTCCAGCCACACCACCTGGTCGCAGCCGTGCTCCGCCGCCTGCGCCTGCGCGACCAGCGAGGCCGCGTAGTTGCCGCCGGTCTTGGCTGCGCCCGTACCGCCCTTGACCGCGCGGACGTACTCCTCGGAGAGCCACACGGAGACCGGCTTCACGCCGCCCGGGAAGTACGCGCCGGCGGGCGAGGCGATCACGATGAAGAGGTACTCGTTGGCCGGCTTCACGCCGAGCCCGACCTCGCTCGCGAACATGAACGGCCGAAGGTACAGCGAGGCCTCACCCGAACTGGGGACCCACGCCTTGTCCTGGTTGACGAGCGCGTCACACGCCTCGATGAAGAGCTCCACGGGAAGCTCGGGCATCGCGAGGCGGCGGGCCGACCGCTGGAAGCGCTCGGCGTTCGCGTCGGGCCGGAAGGTGGCCACGGTGCCGTCGGGCTGGCGGTAGGCCTTCAGGCCCTCGAAGATCGTCTGCGCGTAGTGCAGCGTCATGTTCGCCGGGTCGATGGAGAGCGGCGCGTACGGGACGAGCTGGGCGTCGTGCCACCCCCGGCCCTCGGTCCACTTGACCGTGACCATGTGGTCGGTGAAGTGGCGGCCGAATCCGGGGCTGACCAGGATCGCCTCGCGCTCCGCGTCGGACAGCGGGTGCGAGGAGGGCTTGAGCTCGATCGTGGGCGTCGTCATGAGTGCTTTGTCCTTCACCGGTTGTGTGTGACGGACCGCGCTCACGCCTACTAGGACGTCCGAGCTTTCTCCCGCATGTCGCGGCCCACGTTCGATTATCGCGCCTGTGGGGCCGGGGGATGCCCCCGGATGGAGTCCGGGGGGAGAAACGGCGAATCCGCGGCCCGAGGATGATGGTGGCACCCGGCGGCCGCAAAACACAGCCGCCGGGTTCGATGACCCGGCGGCTGAGGGAGTGCGCGCGGGTCAGCTCGCTACGCGTACCGCGAGCGCGTCGCCGATCTCGTCGGTCGTACGGGAGCCCTGGCGCTCGGCGAGGTCCGCGGCGACCGCGGCCTCGATCCGGGCGGCCTCGGCCTCGTACCCGACGTGGCGCAGCAGGAGCGCGACGGACAGCACGGTCGCGGTGGGGTCGGCCTTGCCCTGGCCCGCGATGTCGGGCGCGGAGCCGTGGACGGGCTCGAACATCGACGGGAAGGCGCCCGTCGGGTTGATGTTGCCGGAGGCCGCGAGCCCGATGCCACCGGTGACGGCGGCGGCGAGGTCGGTGAGGATGTCGCCGAAGAGGTTGTCGGTGACGATGACGTCGAAACGCTCGGGCTGGGTGACGAAGAAGATCGTCGCGGCGTCGACGTGCAGGTAGTCGGTGGTGACCTCGGGGTACTCCTGGCCGACCCGGTCGAAGATGCTCTTCCACAGGTGGCCCGCGTACACGAGCACGTTGTTCTTGTGGACGAGCGTCAGCTTCTTGCGGGGGCGCGCGTTGGCCCGTTCGTACGCGTCGCGCACCACTCGCTCCACGCCGTACGCGGTGTTGACACTGACCTCGGTGGCGACCTCGGCGGGCGTGCCGGTGCGCAGCGAGCCGCCGTTGCCCGTGTACGGACCCTCGGTGCCCTCGCGGACGACGACGAAGTCGATGTCGGGGCGGCCGGCCAGCGGGGTGGCCGTGCTGGGGAACAGCTTCGACGGGCGCAGGTTGATGAAGTGGTCGAAGGCGAAGCGCAGCTTCAGCAGCAGCCCGCGCTCGAGGACACCGGACGGGACCGACGGGTCGCCGATCGCGCCGAGCAGGATCGCGTCGTGCTGCTTGAGGGCGGCGAGCTCCGCGTCCGGGAGGGTCTCTCCGGTGCGGTGCCAGCGCTGGGCGCCGAGGTCGTACTCCTTGGTCTCCAGCTTCACATCCTGCGGGAGCACCGCGGCCAGGACCTTCAGGCCCTGAGCCACGACCTCCTGGCCGATGCCGTCACCGGGGATCACTGCGAGATTGAGGCTGCGAGACATGTCGGCACCCTACTCCCGCGTCCCATTGCATGACATGCGCAGTCCGCCATTCGGACACGGGATTCCCCTGGGATTTTTTGGATTTCGTTCATCCCGCGTATGGCGCCGAGTTGGAAGTTACTGGCAAGTTCGGTCGCCATGACCGATACCCCACGCGTTGGCATCCCCGAACAGCTCGCCGGCCGGATGAGCATGCCGGAGCAGCACGAGTACCTGCGGACGAAGCTCTCCCGCCGGCGCGTGCTGGCCGGCGCCGCGGCCGGCACGGCAGCGAGCGGCGGCCTGCTGCTCGACGGCGCACCGACCGCCCGCGCCGCGACGCCCACCCTGCTGACGGCCGCCGCGACCGCCGGCGTCGACGGCTCGCTCGTCGCGCCCTTCGGCCGCCATCTCGCCTTCGGCGCCGACCCGCGGACCCAGATGCGGATCTCCTGGCAGGTACCGCTGGCGGTGCGGCGGCCGTACGTACGGGTGGGCCTGAAGCCCTGGGAGCTGAGCCGGAAGATCGAGGCCGAGGTGCGGACGCTGCACACGCCCTCGCTGTCGCGGAAGCTGCCCGCGGTCGACCAGTACTACCTGCATGTCGCGCTCGACGGACTACGGCCGGGCACGACGTACTACTACGGCGTCGGCCACGACGGCTTCGACCCGGCGGACGCCTCGCGCCTCGGCACCGTCGGCTCGTTCCGCACCGCGCCCGCGCGCCCGGAGACGTTCGTCTTCACGGCCTTCGGCGACCAGGGCGTCAGCTACCACGCCCTCGCCAACGACCAGTTGATCCTGGGGCAGAACCCGTCCTTCCATCTGCACGCGGGCGACATCTGCTACGCGGACAGCAGCGGGCTGGGCAGGGAGTCGGACACGTACGACGCGCGGGTGTGGGACCAGTTCCTGGCGCAGACGGAGAGCGTGGCGTCGCGGGTGCCGTGGATGGTGACCACCGGCAACCACGACATGGAGGCGTGGTACTCGCCGAACGGCTACGGCGGCCAGTCCGCACGCTGGTCGCTCCCGGAGAACGGCCCGGACGCGCGGCAGGCGCCGGGCGTGTACTCGTTCGTGTACGGCAACGTGGGCGTCGTCGCGCTGGACGCGAACGACGTGTCGTACGAGATCCCGGCCAACCGGGGCTTCACCGGCGGCGCGCAGACCGCCTGCCTCGACCGGCGGCTGGGCGAGCTGCGCCGGCAGCCCGGGGTGGACTTCGTGGTGGTCTTCTTCCACCACTGCATGTACTCGACGTCCACGCACGCCTCGGACGGCGGAGTGCGCGACGCCTGGCTGCCGCTGTTCACGAAACATCAGGTCGATCTGGTGATCAACGGCCACAACCATGTGTACGAGCGGACCGACGCCATCAGGAACGGCGAGGTAGGCAGGCCCGTCCCGGTGGGCGGCTCCACCGACCCGACGCGCGACGGCATCGTGTACGTCACGGCGGGCGGGGCCGGGAAGGATCTGTACAGCTTCGGGCCCGGAGTGAGGGACAGCTACGAGGGCCACGTCCATGATCACGACCACATCGTGACGTTCCACTGGACGAAGGCTCGACTGCCCGACCCGGACGTCGTCGAATGGTCGCGCGTCCGGTACACCGGCTTCTCGTTCCTCGCGGTGGAGGCGGAGGCCGGCGCGGCACCGAAGCTGAAGGTGTCCGCGCTCGCCGAGAATGGCGAGCGCATCGACTACTTCGAGGTGGAGCGGGGGCAGCGGGGGCAGTAGGCCGGCTCAGTGACCGGTGGAACCGCCGTTGTCCCTGCGGTCGAGGGCTCGCTGCAGGGCGGCGGCGGCGTTCTTGCGCTCGGTCTCGCTGATGCGGGGGGTGTGACGGACGCGGCGGCGGACGGTCGTCTCGGGCATGGTGATCGACTCCTGGAGATCACGAAGATGATTTCGAGGTGCCGGAAGGGGCGGGGAGCGTGCCGCAGGGGTTGCCTGCTCGCGGGCACGGGCTCACGACCGCCATTCGCTGGATCGAGCGAGACGTTCGGCTTCTTCCAAGCTAAGCCAGTCCCGGCTGTCTGTCTCCACAATTACTCGGACTTCCTACTATCTGAGACGGGGGGCATGGAGTCCACATCGCCAGCTAGGTTGCATTCCTATCTAGGTGGTGCTGGAATACACGCATGGCCGCAGACCGCAGATCCAGCTGGCTCAAGGGCGTCCTTGACCTCCTCGTCCTCTCCTGCCTCACCGGAGGCGAGAGCTACGGCTACGAGATCTCCAAGGCGCTGGCCGCCGCCGGCCTCGGCGACATCAAGGGCGGGACGCTCTATCCCGTGCTCAACCGGCTCGAAGAGGCGGGGCTGGTCGTCGGGGAGTTCCGGGCCGCCGAGCGCGGCCCCGGGCGCCGCTACTACCGGCTGACCGACGAAGGGCACCGGGCACTGTCCGAACAGGGGGCGGCGTGGCTGGACTTCCACACGGCCGTCACGTCCATGCTGACCACAGGGGGAACGTCATGACCGAGACCACCGACTACTTCGACGCACTCGCCGGCGCGCTGCGGCGGGCCGGTATGGAGGGGCCGGCGGTGGCGGCCACCATCGCCGAGCTCAGCGGGTATCTCGCCGAGACCGGGGCGGACGCGCGGGAGGAGTTCGGTCCGGCCGAGGAGTTCGCGGCACAGCTGACCGGCGCCGCGCCGGCCGAAGAGCCGGCCGCCGGGGCGGAGACCTGGAAGTGGGCCGCCGACATCCATGCCGACCGCGACGCCCTCGGCGTGTACGGGGACCAGGGCTGGGAGGTCGAACGCATCGACCGTCTCGGCCGCTTCGTGTGCCGTCGCGAGCCGGGGGCCGCCATGCGCTGGGAGTACCGCCGCGAGGTGACGAAGGTCAAGGACCGCGACGTGGTCGCGACGGGCCTCGCACCGGAGGGCTGGGAAGTCTGCGGCCAGTGGCTGTACTTCCAGTACTTCAAGCGCCCGAAGGCGGCGAGCGCGGGCCCCGCCGCGGCGATCGGGACTCCGCCCGCCGCGCCCGGCCGGTGGCTCTTCCTGAGCGGCGCCTACCGCAGGCAGCTGACGGCGATGCTGGTGACCGTCCTGGTGTGCGCCGCGGTCACGGCCTACGCCGTGCACCGGGGCGCGAACGTCACCGCGATCCTGGCCGGCGCCGCGATCGCCGCCCCGATCGGCGGCCTGCTGGGCTGGTACGCGGTGAAGCGGGGCATCGCCGAGGACGCGCGGCGGGCCTGACGCGCGTGCCGGACGCGCGGCGGGGTGCTCAGAGCAGGTCACCGTCCCGCCAGTCGAAGACCAGCTGAGAGTCGGGGGCCGGCAGGGCGCCGCCCGCTGCCGGACGCAGGTACGTGGAGTCCTCCTCGTCCGGCAGCGGCACGACGCCGTCCGGTCCCAGCGCCGCGATGCGGCCGGGCCACAACTGCCAGCCCCGGGCGGTGTAGAGCGCGGCCCCGTCGTCGGACGCGGACAGCGCTCCCAGCGCGTACGCGCCGTCGATCACCCGCTCCAGCGCGTCCATGACCCGCCCGCCCAGCCCCTCCCGGCGCCGGTCGGCACGCACCGCGACCGCTTCGACGTACCCGACGCGGTACGACCGGCCCCCGTGCAGCACCCGGCGCTGGATCACACTGCCGTGCGCGGCGAGCCCGCGCCCGTCCCGTATCCACGCGTGGACGCCGCCCAGCCCGTGGTCCCAGTCCTGGTCACTGAAGTCGCCCTCGAAGGCGGCAACCAGCAGAGCGTGGATCTCCTGACGGGTCGTCGGTGCGAGCTCGAAGGTGTGCGCGGTCCGCAACGGCTCGTCAGTACCTCGGTCATCCGTTGCTTTGATCATCAAGTGATCCCAGCACTCCCGGCGTTTCCGCTGGAATGGTCCGTAACGGTCTCACCAGAGCGCGAGTTGCGCCGCCGGTGTCCTGTTGACGGTCTCCCGTTTCCTTCCCTGCCCGGGGGCTGGGGATTGTGCCACCTGCCCGCCCCGTCCCGGCCTTGCGGCGCGGGCGGGTGGTGCGGGTCTTCCGGTCGGCTCCACGGGGCTTCGACTCCGCCTTGACGGCGGGGTCCAGGTCTCCGGCCACTCCGGTACCTGTCGTGCGGGCCGCGAGGGCGACCAGGTTGTGTCCGGCGTTGGCGTCCCTGCCGAGGACGAAGCCGCAGTTGTCGCACTCGAAGACACGCACGCTGAGGGGCAGCTTGGCTTTCACCACACCGCAGCGGGAGCAGGTCTTCGAGGAGGGGAACCAGCGGTCGGCGACGACGAGTCGCGTGCCGCGCCGACGGGTCTTGTAGGTGAGCTGGCGTCGGATCTCGCCGAAGGCGGCATCCGCGACGCGGCGGGACAGGCGCCGGTTGCGGCCCATGCCGGCGGCGTTGAGGTCTTCCACAACGATCGTGCCGTACTCGGAGGCGAGACGGGTCGTCATCTTGTGGAGGGTGTCCTCGCGAAGGTTCGCGACCCGGTGATGGATCTTGTTCCGCACCTGGTTGGCCTTCTCCCAGCGGCGGGAGGGCCGTTGCCCGGTGCGCCGGTCGGGGCCCTGGCGGCGGGAGACGATCCGGCTGGCGCGGCGCAGCTGCTTCTGCGCGCGGTCGAGGTGGCGTGGGCTGGGTTCCTCGCCGAGAACACCGTCGCTGTCCGCGAGGACCGCGAGGGTCTTGATGCCGAGGTCGATACCGACCGCCGCGTCCGGGCGGGCCACTTTCACCAGCTGGTGCTTCTGCTCGACCTGGAACGACACGAACCAGCGGCCCCGGTCCAGGCAGGCGGTCGCGGACAGAATCCGCATGTTCCCCGCGTCGATGAGGGCTCGCAGGTCAGCTCGGTTCTCGTGGAGGCGGACGGTGCCGATCCTGGGCAGGGTGACGTGTCTGCCGTCAGGCTCGATGCGGATCGTGCCGGTGGTGAACCGGCAGGTCAGGCGCGCTTTGTGTTTCGACTTGAAGCGGGGGATGCCCATCTTTAGGCCCTTGCGCTTGCCGCTCTTGGACTTCGCGTAGTTGTCGAACGCCGCGGACGCGCCTGCCAGTCCGGTGTTGTATGCCTCCTTGGAGTTCTCCTCCCACCAGTCGGCGAAGCGCGGGTTGGTGCGCTTGTCCTCGTTGAACGCCTTCCGCAGCGAGGGCAGCGACCACGACCGCCACGGAGTCAGCTCGTCCTCGGGGATGCCGTACGACTGCTCGGCCCTGCGCTGCCACCACACGGCGGTGATGTACGCGACCGCCCAGTTGTACGCGGCCCGCGCGGCACCTGCGTGCGAGTGCAAGTGGCGGTCGGCCGTGGCGTTCGGGTCCAGCGCGAGCTTGTGCGCGAGGACGGTGAAACCCGGCTGTGGCTTGAACTTCTTCATCCGGCCACCTCCGGGCCGGTGGCGACGGCGACGGCCCGGGCGGCGCGATTCTTCGCGGAGCGCCGGCCGTACAGGCGTGCGCACATCAAGGTCAGGGCCTCGGTGATATCCCGTACGAGGTCGTCGGCCGTCTCCGCCGGGTCAAGGACGAGCAGGCGCCGCCCCGAGGCCGAGAGGGCCGCTTCCAGGTGCTCGACGCCGAACCGGGCGAGGCTGTCGCGGTGCTCGACCACGATCGTCCCCACACCCGGGTCGGCGAGCAGCCGGTGCAGCTTGCGCCGGCGCCCGTTCAAGCCGGAGCCGACCTCCGTCACCACGTCAGCGACCGCGAGACCCCGGGACGTTGCGCCCTGAACGGTCCGGGCGACCTGGCGCTCCAGGTCCTCTCTCTGGTCACCGGACGAGACACGGCAGTACGCCACGACCCGCCCCGCAGCCTGCGAGACGGACTCGGTCACGAGCCATGTACCCGACGGCGTCTGGACGACCGGGACCGGCATACGGCCCTCTTTCGCCCAGGTCCACGCGGTCTGGTAGTGCACGCCGTTGCGCGCCGCCCACTCGGAAAGCTTCACGACGTCACGCTATTCACTGAGAATACTGGATATCCACTGAAAGAAACGGGAACTGTTGTTCACCCCCACCATCCCACTCCCATCCGCGCCCGGACCCCGGCCAGATCAGCCATGGCGACCCCGGCCGAACACAGGTACGCCTCCGCGTCCAGCCATGCGGCCGCCTCCAGCGCGAGGTCGTACACGGTGGTGTCGCGCCCCGCGACATACGCCTCGATCGCCGGCTGATCGTCCTCCATGCCGCGAGCCGCGTACATCGCCTTCATCCGGGGCGCGCTGAGGCCGTGGTCGGCGGCCACGTCCGGAGCCGCCACGCCCATGAGCCGGAGCAGCACCAGCGAGATGAGCCCACGGCCGCCACCCGGTCGGGGAAGCGTTCCATGAACGGCCGGAAGTACAGCGGCGTACCGAAGTCCGGGGTCCCCCACCACTCGTCCCAGAAGTCCCGGTGCTCGATGCCGTCGAGCGGCAGCCGGACCGTCGTGATCCCGGCCGGTCGGGGCGCGGTGTCGTCGCCCCGTTCGTCGTCGTTCCGGAGGTCGATGACGGTGCGTATGCCGTACGCGTGGACGGCTGCCCAGCCCCGGGCGGTGAGCGACTCCATCCGGTCGGCCCGGACCACCGCGCCCGGCTTCACGCTCCCCAGCCCGCCCAGGTCGCGGACGTTGAAGCAGCCGTCCCAGTCGAGGTGGCGTTCGGTACCAGCAGCAGTCATGCCGATCACGACGTCGCGCCGGCCGGTTCCGGTTCCGGGGTGGAAATCCGGGTGCCGGGCGCGGGGTGCGGTTGCGACAATCCCCGTATGTCCAAGACCCCCGAGGAGAGCGCCCGGAAGACGGCCGCCAGACTCGCCCGCGCCGTCGGCGCGCCACGCCTGGTCCGTGTCCACCGCTCGATCCGTGGCGCGGACCGCCTCGACGGTCTCGTCCTGGGGACATCCCCCGCCTGGACCCTCCTCGCCGTCTGCGAGGACCTGCGCCCGGACGGCTTCACCGCCGTACGGACACCAGACATCACCCGGGTCCGGCGCCTGGGTGACGAGGACTCCCTGACCTTGCGGGTGCTGCGCCGCAGGGGTCAGTGGCCGGTTCATCCCGCGCTCGACCTGAGCACGTCCCCGGGTCTCGTCCGGGACGCGGCGGCCCACCACCCCCTCCTCGCCTTCCACGAGGAGACGCGCGACCCCGACGTCTGCTGGGTCGGCCGTCCGGTCGGCTACCGCGCGAAGTCCTGCGGCGTGCTGGAAGTCGACCCGGAGGCCCGCTGGTCGCCCACCCCGTCGACATACCGCTTCAAGCACCTCACCCGTATCGACTTCGGCGGACACTACCTACGCACGCTGGCCGAGTTCGCCGCGGCCTGACGGGGCACACGGCCCCTATGACCACACTCACGGCCCGGCGGGCCGCCAACAGTTCGGCCATGGAAGCCGCCGCCCGGTGGGGCTTTGTCGCCCGCGGGCTGATCTATCTGCTCATCGGACTGCTCGCCCTGCAGATCGCCTTCGGGCAGGGCGGGAACGAGGCCGACCGGGGCGGTGCGCTCACCGAGCTGTCCGGGAAGCCGATGGGGGCGGTCGCCCTGTGGGCGGTGGGGATCGGACTCGTCGGGATGGCGCTGTGGCGGCTCTCCGAGGCCCTCTTCGGCGCGGCCGGCCCGGACGGCCACAAGCCGGGCAAACGGCTGCTGTCGGCGGGGCGCTTCCTCTTCTACGCCGTGGTGTCCTACTCCGTGCTCGCCTTCGCCGCGGGCGACCAGGGCAGCGGATCGAGCGACCAGCAGTCGCAGGACGCGACGTCCAAGGTGCTCGAAATGCCCGCCGGCCAGTGGCTGGTGGGCCTCGCCGGGCTGGGCATCGCGATCGCCGGGATCTGGATCGGCATACGCGCGGCGCTGCGCAAGTACCACAAGCACCTGAAGCTCGGCGAGATGTCTCGGCGGGCCCGGCAGGCCGTGGACGTCACCGGTGTCGCGGGCGGGGTCGCCCGCGGCCTCGTCTTCGCGGCGCTGGGCGCGTTCGCGGTCCGGGCAGCGGTCGACTACGAGCCGGACAAGGCCAAGGGCCTCGACGACACCCTCCGCTCCTTCGCCGACACCCCGGCCGGCCCCTGGCTGCTGGTCGCAGTAGCGGTGGGCCTGGCGCTGTTCGGCGCCTTCTCGTTCGCGATGGCCCGCTGGCGCAAGGTCTGACGAACCCAGGGCCTGTCCGGGCCCCGACGTGAGCCGCCCCCGGTCCGGCACGGGGGTGGCCGGAGCGGGGGCGGAGTCACAGGTGGGCCGGTCAGCCCATGTGCGGGTAGTGGTAGTCGGTCGGCGGGACCAGGGTCTCCTTGATGGAGCGGGTCGAGGTCCAGCGCATCAGGTTCGACGCGGAGCCGGCCTTGTCGTTGGTGCCCGAGGCGCGGCCGCCGCCGAACGGCTGCTGGCCGACCACGGCACCGGTCGACTTGTCGTTGATGTAGAAGTTGCCCGCGGCGAAGCGGAGCTTGTTCATCGCGTCGGCGGCCGCCGCCCGGTCCTGGGCGATGACGGCGCCGGTCAGGGCGTACGCCGAGACCGCCTCCATCTGGGCCAGCATCGCGTCGAACCGGTCGTCCTCGTAGACGTGCACGGCGAGGATCGGGCCGAAGTACTCGGTCGTGAAGACCTCGTTCTCCGGGTCCGTGCACTCGATGACGGTCGGGCGTACGAAGTAGCCGACCGAGTCGTCGTACGTGCCGCCCGCGACGATCGTGCAGGTCGGGTCCTCGGCCGCACGGTCGATCGCGGCCTTGTTCTTCGCGAACGAGCGCTCGTCGATGACGGCGCCCATGAAGTGCGTCAGGTCGGTGACGTCACCCATGGTGATGCCGTCGACCTCGGCCGCGAACTCCTCCTTGAAACCGGAGTTCCAGATGGAGGCGGGGATGTACGCCCGCGAGGACGCCGAGCACTTCTGGCCCTGGAACTCGAACGAGCCGCGGGTCAGGGCGGTCTTCAGGATCCCGCGGTCCGCGGACGGGTGCGCGACGACGAAGTCCTTGCCGCCCGTCTCGCCGACGAGGCGCGGGTAGCCCTTGTACTTCTCGATGTTGTTGCCGACGGTCTTCCACAGGTACTGGAAGGTCTTCGTCGAGCCGGTGAAGTGGATACCGGCGAGTTCCGGGTGCTCCAGGGCCACCTCGGAGACGGCCAGGCCGTCACCCGTGACGAGGTTGATCACGCCCTTGGGCAGGCCGGCCTCTTCGAGGAGCTGCATGAGCAGGACCGCGGCGTGCGTCTGGGTCGGGGACGGCTTCCAGACCACCACGTTGCCCATCAGGGCGGGGGCGGTGGGCAGGTTGCCGGCGATCGCCGTGAAGTTGAAGGGCGTGATCGCGTAGACGAAGCCCTCCAGCGGCCGGTGGTCGCTGCGGTTCCACACACCGGTGGAGTTGGCGACCGGCTGCTCGGCGAGGATCTGGCGCGCGAAGTGCACGTTGAAACGCCAGAAGTCGATGAGCTCGCAGGGGGTGTCGATCTCGGCCTGCTGGGCGGTCTTCGACTGGCCGAGCATGGTGGACGCGGCCAGCGTCTCGCGCCAGGTGGTCGACAGCAGCTCGGCGGCGCGCAGGATGATCGCGGCGCGGTCGTCGAAGGCCATCGCACGCCAGGCCGGCGCGGCGGCGAGCGCGGCGTCGATCGCGTCCTGGGCGTCCTGGGTGGTGGCGTTGCCGTACGTACCGAGGACGGCCTTGTGGTCGTGCGGCTGTACGACGTCGAAACGCTCGCCGCCGCCCATCCGCCGGACGCCGCCGATGGTCATCGGGAGGTCGATGGGGTTCTCGGCCAGCTCCTTGAGCTTGGTCTCGAGGCGGATGCGCTCGGCGGAACCGGGCGCGTAGCTGTGCACCGGCTCGTTGACCGGCGCGGGGACCTGGGTCACAGCGTCCATGAGTGCCGAATCTCCTTAAGTGATAGCGGGGTTCAGCCGCGGCTGACGAGCGAGCGGATGAAGAAGGCGAGGTTGGCCGGGCGCTCCGCGAGGCGGCGCATGAAGTATCCGTACCAGTCGGTTCCGTAGGCGATGTACACGCGCATCCGGTGGCCCTCCGCGGCGAGGCGGTCGTGCTCGTCCTGCCGGATGCCGTACAGCATCTGGAACTCGTACTCGTCGAGCTTGCGGCCGGCCTTGCGTGCGAGCTCCTGGGTGATGGCGATGATCCGCGGGTCGTGGGACCCGATCATCGGGTACCCCTCGCCCTCCATCAGAATCTTCAGGCAGCGGATGTATGCCTTGTCGACCTCGGCCTTGTCCTGGAACGCGACCGAGGCGGGCTCCTTGTACGCGCCCTTGACCAGCCGCACCCGGGAGCCGGCCGCGGCGAGCGCCCGGCAGTCGTCCTCGGTTCGGAACAGGTACGACTGGACGACGGCGCCGGTCTGCGGGAAGCGCTCACGCAGCTCGGCGTGGATCGCGAGCGTGGAGTCGACCGTGGTGTGGTCCTCCATGTCGAGGGTGACCGTGGTGCCGATCTCGGCGGCGGCCTCGACGACCGCGGTGACGTTCTTCAGCGCCAGGTCGTGGCCGCCGGCGAGCGCCTGCCCGAAGGAGGAGAGCTTGACCGACATCTCCGCGCGGGCGCCGAGGCCGAGCGGGGCCAGCGATTCGACCAGCTCCAGGTACGCGTCACGGGCGCGCATCGCCTCGGCCGGGTCGGTGATGTCCTCGCCGAGGACGTCCAGCGTGACCTCCAGGCCGCGGTCGGCCATGGCCTGGACGACCGGGACCGTCTCCTCGACCGTCTCGCCGGCGATGAACCGGTTCACCACGGGCTTGGTGACCGGAGCGGCCGAGACGATGCGGCGCATCTTGTCGCTGCGCGACGCGGCGAGGATCACGGGACCCAGCACGGGGACCTCCACGGAGAGTACAGAGAAGGCCGCATTCGGAACGGATCACAACAGAACCGGTACGGCACGGATAACCACCGTGAAACCTAAGGATCGCTCCGATCGTCTGCCATCGACAGCTGTCACGCATCCATGACCGGGATCTCAGACATATGTCTGAAGGGGGTGCGAGAATGGCCGCGTGCAGGGTGACTACCAGGAACTGGTCGACGAGATCTCAGCGCTGCTCGGGGCTCCCGCGACCTTGGAGAACCGGGACTTCCGGCTGATCGCCTTCGGCGCGCACGACAGCGAGGACGACCTCGCCATGGACCCGGTGCGGACCCGCTCGATCCTCACCCGGCAGTCGACGGCGGCGGTGCGGGCCTGGTTCGAAGGCTTCGGGATCGCCCGCGCGACCGGCCCGGTACGGATCCCGGCGGCGCCGGACGCCGGGGTGTTCCGGGGCCGGATCTGCCTGCCCGTACGCCACCGGGGGATCGTCCACGGTTACGTATGGCTGCTGGACGCCGACCCGGGACCGACCCCGGACCGGCTCGCCGCGGCCATGGACGTCGCGGCCCGTATCGGGGCGCTGCTGGCCGACGAGGCGAAGGCGGGCGCGGATCTGTCCCGGGAGTTCCGGGCCGTGCTGACCGCGGGGCGCGGCTGGCAGCGCGACATGGCGGTGGCGTCCCTGCGGGCGGCCCTGGGCCCGAACGCGGACGGGCTGCACGCGGTGATGTGCGTGGCCCCGTGGCGGGGCGAGGATCCGCAGGGCGTGGGCGGGGTACCGGGTGCGGCGGCGGTGTGCGTGGCGCCGTGGAGCGTGCCCGGCCAGGGCGGCGGCTCCGCTGCCGGCGCGGGCGATAGCGCGGGTGGCGCGGGCGACATCGCGGGTACGGACGCGCCCGGGGCGGCCCGGGCGCTGGCCGTACTGGTGCGCCTGCGCTCGGCGGACGTGCCGGCCCCGGCGCACACGGCCGCGACCCGCCTGCTCGGCACCGCGGGCGGGCCGGCCACCGCCGGGGTCGCCGATCCCCGGCGCGGGCTCACCGACCTGGGCGCCGCCTGGCAGGAGGCAACGGCCGCCGCCCGCGCGGCGGCGGCGCAGCCACGGCTGGGCCCGGTCGCGGAGTGGGGGGCGATCGGCCCGTACCGGATGCTGACGGCACTCCCCCGCAACCCCGCGCACGACCGCGCCGTACGCACCCTGCTGCTCCCGGCCCATGCCGAACTGGCACGCACCGCCGAGGTGTTCCTGGACCACGCGGGCCAGGCGGGCCGCGCGGCGGCGGCGCTGGGCATCCACCGGCAGACGCTGTACTACCGGCTCTCGCGGGTGGAACAGGTGACGGACCTGGACCTGGACGAGGGCGAGGACCGGCTGCTGCTGCACATGGCCCTGAAGGCGGCCCGGCTGTAGTCCGCCGAGCATGCGCACGCGCACGCAGCATGCGCGCCCGGCCCGCCGTCCACCCGTTCGGCGCAACGCGGTGGGGTGCCGAGTCGCACGTCGTCCGTCCGGAGGGGTGAATGTCGGTGTGGAGTTCCTGACGCCACGATCCCGGATCACCGAGAGGGGCGAGTGCGATGGCGGCCGTTGACGCCCCTGATGCGCCGGCGGACATCCACACCGGCGACCCGTACCCCGTCTACGAACGGCTGCGCCGGAGCGAGCCCGCGTACCGGACCCGGAGCGGGGCCTATCTGCTGACCCGGTACCCCGACTGCCTGCGCGTGCTGACCGCACGCGCGTCCTTCCCGGCCGCGGGGCCGGCCCGCGCCGAGAACGCCGGCAGCGCCGAGAACGCACAGGATCCACGCCGGCACGCGCGCATGCGAACCGCGGTGGCCCGGCGGTTCCGCCGGCATGTGCGCCGTCAGGAGCCGTGGATCGCCGCCCGCTGCGACCAGCTGCTCGACCCTGTGGTGGAGTCCCTGCGCAGCGGTGGCGTCGTCGACATCACCGGCCTCGCCGAGGCCTTCCCCCGAGACGCACTCATGCATCTGCTCGGGCTGCCCCGCGGCGACCGGGATCTCGTGTCGGCGCTCATCGCCGCGATCTTCCCCGCCTCGGGACCGATGCCCGGGCAGGAATCCGGCGGCGCCGCGGCGATGCGACAGCTGACCGACTACCTGCGGGCCGAGGTGGCTCGCCGGCGTCACACGCCCGGCGATGATCTGATGTCGGAACTCGTCCAGGCGCACACCCACCGTCCGGAGGTCCTGCCGCACGACGAACTCATCAGCATGCTCACGGGGTTCATGGTCGCCGGGTATCCGCAGGTCACCGCTGGTATCGAGACGGGTGTGGTGCTGATGGTCCGGCACCCGCACCAGACGGTCTATCTGAACTGCCCCGCCACCGCCCGGATGTTCGTGGACGAGGTACTCCGCTACGACGCTCCCGTCCAGTTTCCCCCCGTCCCCCGCATCTCCACGCGTGCGGTGCTCCTCGGCGGCGTGCCGGTACCGGCGGGGGCTCAGGTGTGGCCGCTGCTGGGCGCCGCCAACCGGGATCCCGGCACCTTCTCCCAGCCGGACGAGTTCTCTCCCGGCCGCGAGGCGGCGCGTCATCTGAGCTTCGGCGCGGACGCACACCACAGCCTCGGCGCGGAACTGGTGTACGCGGAGATGTCGATGGTGCTGTGCCGGCTCCGGCGGCGCGTTCCGGGTCTGGAACTGGCGGCGCCCCCGGTTCACCGTCTCGGGGGGCTGCGCGGCTTCACTTCTGTTCCCGTGAGGTGTCCGGAGCGCTGATCCACTGTGAGTACGCCGAAAGGGCCCGGTCTCCCGGGCCCTTTCGGCGTACGTACGGCGGGACGCGCAGGTCAGTCGGTGAGGTTGACCGTCCGGGCCGAGGTCGCGCCGATCTCCTCGGCGATCTCCGCCAGCACGTTCGGCGGCACGGTGTCGTCGACGGTGAGCACGACGAGCGCCTCGCCGCCCTCCTCCGCGCGCGAGACCTGCATGCCGGCGATGTTCAGACCGGCCTCGCCGAGGATCCGGCCTACGGTGCCGACCACGCCCGGGCGGTCGCTGTAGCGCAGGACCACCATGTGGTCGGCGAGCGCCAGGTCCACGTCGTAGTCGCCGACCGCGACGATCTTCTGCAGGTGCTTGGGACCGGCCAGCGTGCCGGAGACCGCGACCTCCTCGCCGCCGGACAGGGTGCCGCGGACGGTGACCACGTTGCGGTGGTCCGGGGACTCCGAGCTGGTGGTGAGGCGGACCTCCACGCCGCGCTCCTGCGCGAAGAGCGGAGCGTTGACGTACGACACGGTCTCGTCGACGACGTCCTCGAAGACGCCCTTGAGCGCGGAGAGCTCCAGCACCTTGACGTCGTGCTGGGTGATCTCGCCGTACACCTCGACATCGAGGCGGACCGCGACCTCGCCCGCGAGTGCGGTGAAGATCCGGCCGAGCTTCTCGGCGAGCGGCAGGCCCGGGCGTACGTCCTCGGCGATGACCCCGCCCTGGACGTTGACCGCGTCGGGCACGAGCTCGCCGGCAAGCGCCAGGCGCACGGAACGGGCGACCGAGATGCCCGCCTTCTCCTGGGCCTCGTCGGTGGACGCGCCGAGGTGCGGGGTGCAGACGACCTGGTCGAACTCGAAGAGCGGGGAGTCGGTGCACGGCTCCTTCGCGTACACGTCGAGGCCCGCGCCGGCGACCCGGCCCTCCTTGAGCGCGCTGGCCAGCGCCTCCTCGTCGACGATCCCGCCACGCGCGGCGTTGACGATGCGGACCGACGGCTTGACCTTGTGCAGCGCCTCGTGGCCGATCAGTCCGAGCGTCTCGGGCGTCTTCGGCAGGTGGACGGTGATGAAGTCGGAGACCTCGAGCAGCTCGTCGAGCGCGAGCAGCTTGACGCCCATCTGGGCGGCGCGCGCCGGCTGTACGTAGGGGTCGTACGCGACGATCTTCATCCCGAAGGCCGACATGCGCTGCGCGACCAGGACACCGATCCGGCCGAGGCCGACGACGCCGAGGGTCTTCTCGCTCAGCTCGACACCGGTGTACTTCGAGCGCTTCCACTCGCCGTTCTTGAGGGCGGTGTTGGCCTGCGGGATGTTGCGCGCGGTGGCGACCAGCAGACCGCAGGCCAGCTCGGCGGCGGTGACGATGTTGGAGGTCGGGGCGTTCACGACCATCACGCCGGCCTTGGTGGCGGCGGAGACGTCGACGTTGTCCAGGCCGACACCCGCGCGGGCGACGACCCGCAGCTTCTTCGCGGCGGCGATGGCCTCCGCGTCGACCTTGGTGGCGCTGCGTACGAGAATCGCGTCGACATCGACGATGGCGGGCAGCAGCTCCGCACGGTCGGCGCCGTTGCAGTGCCGGATCTCGAAGTCCGGGCCCAGGGCGTCGACGGTGGCGGGCGACAGCTCTTCAGCGATGAGTACGACAGGTTTCGAGCTCACGTGAGTCCTCACAAGTCCAGTGCGGACGGCCGTCCCGACGGCCGCAGGCGGTGGAGGGGCTAGCCGCGTGGAAGACGCACGACACTGTGGGCCTGACGCGTATGGGTAGCAGTCTAGTGGCGGTACGGTCCATGTTTTCCGCCCTCGCGGAAGGATCACCCGTCCGTGGTTGGCCGGTGTGGACAAGGGGCCGCGGCTTCAGTGCCGCGGCCCCCCGTCCGTACTACTTACGCGTCGTCGTTGTCGACCCAGCTCATGAGCTTGCGGAGCTCCTTGCCGGTGGTCTCCAGCAGGTGGTCGCTGTCCGCCTTCTTGTACTCGTTGTACTTGGGCAGACCGTTGTGGTACTCGGCCATCCAGTTCTTGGCGAAGGTGCCGTCCTGGATCTCGGCGAGGACCTTCTTCATCTCGGCCTTGGTCTGGTCCGTGATGACGCGGGGACCGGTGACGTAGTCGCCCCACTCGGCGGTCTCGGAGACCGACCAGCGCATCTTCTCCAGGCCGCCCTCGTACATGAGGTCCACGATCAGCTTCAGCTCGTGGAGGCACTCGAAGTACGCGATCTCGGGCTGGTAGCCGGCCTCGACGAGGGTCTCGAAGCCCGCCTTCACGAGCGCCGAGGCGCCACCGCAGAGGACGGCCTGCTCACCGAAGAGGTCGGTCTCGGTCTCCTCGGTGAAGGTCGTCTTGATGACGCCCGCCCGGGTGCCGCCGATGGCCTTGGCGTACGAGAGCGCGAGCGGGAAGGCGTTGCCGGTCGCGTCCTGCTCGACGGCGGCGATCGCGGGAACTCCGCGGCCTTCCTCGTACTGGCGGCGGACCAGGTGGCCCGGGCCCTTGGGGGCGACCAGCGCGACGTCGACGCCGGCCGGGGGCTTGATGAAGCCGAAGCGGATGTTGAAGCCGTGGGCGAAGAACAGCGCGTCGCCGTCCTTGAGGTTGTCCTTGATGGACTCCTCGTAGACCTTGGCCTGGATCGGGTCCGGGATGAGGACCATGATGACGTCGGCCTCGGCGGCCGCCTCGGCCGGAGTCACCACACGCAGGCCCTGCTCCTCGGCCTTGGCCTTGGACTTGGAGCCCTCGTGCAGACCGACGCGCACATCGACACCCGAGTCACGGAGCGACAGCGCGTGGGCGTGGCCCTGACTGCCGTAGCCGATGACCGCGACCTTGCGGCCCTGGATGATGGACAGGTCGGCGTCGGCGTCGTAGAACAGCTCGGCCACTGGTTCTTCTCCTTGGTGTGCACTTGGTGAAAGTGATGCAGCTTGCTTTCCACCGTACGGCGGGGATGGGTGAGGAAGCTTTCCGGTCTCGCTATGCGAGCACGTGTCTCAGCGCTGCGCGAGCAGCGTGTCAGGCGGACCGGTCGAGCGCCCGGAGGCTGCGGTCCGTGATGGAGCGGCCGCCCCGCCCTATGGCGATCGTGCCGGACTGGACGAGCTCCTTGATCCCGTACGGCTCCAGCATCTTGAGCATGGCCTCGAGCTTGTCGGCCCCGCCCGTGGCCTCGATGGTGACGGCATCCGGGGAGACGTCCACGGTCTTGGCGCGGAAGAGCTGGACGATCTCGACGATCTGGGAGCGCGTTTCGTTGTCGGCGCGCACCTTCACCAGAACGAGCTCGCGCTGGATCGCAGCGCCCGGCTCGAGTTCGACGATCTTCAGGACGTTGACCAGCTTGTTGAGCTGCTTGGTCACCTGCTCCAGCGGCAGGTCCTCGACATTGACCACGATGGTGATGCGGGAGATGTCGGGGTGCTCGGTGACGCCGACGGCGAGCGAGTCGATGTTGAAGCCGCGGCGGGAGAACAGGGCGGCGATCCTCGCCAGGATGCCCGGTGTGTTCTCGACCAGGACGGAGAGCGTGTGCTTGGACATGGTGTCGGTCTCTCTCGGTCTTCTCTCTCGGACTTCTCAGTCGTCTTCGTTGTCGCCGAAGTCGGGGCGGACGCCCCGGGCCGCCATGACCTCGTCGTTCGAGGTGCCGGCGGCGACCATCGGCCACACCATGGCGTCCTCGTGGACGATGAAGTCGATCACGACCGGCCGGTCGTTGATCGCGTTGGCCTCGGCGATGACCTTGTCCAGGTCCGCCGGGTCCTCACAGCGCATCGCGACGCAGCCCATGGCCTCGGACAGCTTGACGAAGTCCGGGACGCGGGTGCCGGCGCTGGGCTCCCGGCCGCTCGCCTCCGGGCCGGAGTGCAGCACGGTGTTGGAGTAGCGCTGGTTGTAGAAGAGGGTCTGCCACTGGCGGACCATCCCGAGGGCGCCGTTGTTGATGATCGCGACCTTGATCGGGATGTTGTTCAGCGCGCAGGTGACCAGTTCCTGGTTGGTCATCTGGAAGCAGCCGTCGCCGTCGATCGCCCAGACCGTGCGGTCCGGCATGCCGGCCTTGGCGCCCATGGCGGCCGGCACCGCGTAGCCCATCGTTCCGGCGCCGCCGGAGTTCAGCCAGGTGGCGGGCTGCTCGTACTGGATGAAGTGCGAGGCCCACATCTGGTGCTGGCCGACGCCGGCCGCGTAGATGGTGCCCTCGGGGGCGAGCTTGCCGATGCGCTCGATGACCTGCTGCGGGGAGAGGCTGCCGTCGTCCGGCAGGTCGTAGCCCAGCGGGTAGGTGTCGCGCCAGCGGTTGAGGTCCTTCCACCAGGCGGTGTAGTCGCCGGCGTTGCCCTCGGTGTGCTCGGCCTGGACGGCCTGGACCAGGTCGGCGATGACCTCGCGGGCGTCGCCGACGATCGGGACGTCGACCGCGCGGTTCTTACCGATCTCGGCCGGGTCGATGTCAGCGTGGATGATCTTCGCGAAGGGCGCGAAGCTGTCCAGCTTGCCGGTGACCCGGTCGTCGAAGCGGGTACCGAGGGCGATCAGCAGGTCGGACTTCTGCAGCGCGGTGACGGCTGTGACCGCACCGTGCATGCCGGGCATTCCCACGTGCAGCGGGTGGCTGTCGGGGAAGGAGCCGAGCGCCATCAGGGTGGTGGTGACGGGCGCTCCGGTGAGCTCGGCCAGCACCTTCAGCTCGGCGGTGGCGCCGGCCTTCATGACGCCGCCGCCGACGTACAGCACGGGCCGCTTGGCCTGGACGATCAGCTTGGCGGCCTCGCGGATCTGCTTGGCGTGCGGCTTGGTGACCGGCCGGTAGCCAGGCAGGTCCTGGGACGGCGGCCAGCTGAAGGTCGTCTGCGCCTGGAGGGCGTCCTTGGCGATGTCGACGAGGACCGGGCCGGGACGGCCGGTCGAGGCGATGTGGAACGCCTCGGCGATGGTCCGCGGGATGTCCTCGGCCTTGGTGACCAGGAAGTTGTGCTTGGTGATCGGCATGGTGATGCCGACGATGTCCGCCTCCTGGAAGGCGTCCGTGCCGATCGCCTTGGAGGAGACCTGGCCGGTGATCGCGACCAGCGGGACGGAGTCCATGTGGGCGTCGGCGATCGGGGTGACCAGGTTGGTCGCGCCGGGGCCGGAGGTGGCCATGCAGACGCCGACCTTGCCGGTGGCCTGGGCGTAGCCGGTGGCGGCGTGCCCGGCGCCCTGCTCGTGGCGGACGAGGATGTGCCGGACCCGCTTGGAGTCCATCATCGGGTCGTAGGCCGGGAGGATCGCGCCACCCGGAATGCCGAAGACGGTGTCGCACCCCACTTCCTCGAGAGAGCGGATGAGGGACTGCGCGCCCGTGACGTGCTCAACTGCAGCGATCTGGTGTCCGCCGGTACGGGCCCGCGGCTGCGGATGGTGGGCCCCGGTGGCCTGCTCGGTCATCGGCATTCTCTTCTCGAAGCTGAGGGTTTTTGCGAGGAGTTCTATCGGTTTGGCAGTAGTACCAGTGCAACAAAAAACCCCTCGTGCCGTGAGGCAAGCGAGGGGAGCGCGTCGGGAGGGGTCCGCAGGGTTTTCATGTGGCCCTGCTCAGCCGACGCGCTTTCCAAGTACGAGAATTCGGGTGCGCATGGCACTGACCTTCCCCCCGGCGCGCGGGGGATGTCAAGTGGGTGGGACGCGCGTCTCATTATTTGAGCCATGGCGTACGGGCAGGGAGCCGCCGGCCAGCGCCGGCAGAGCGGCCACGCCGGGCACCGGAAACTCGGCCCGGACCAGGGCGCGTCGTAGCCGGTACTCGTCGAGCGGCCCGGAGAAGGCCATCCCCTGGCCGTGCGTGCAGCCCATCCCGCGCAGCACGAGGACCTGCTCCGGCACGTCGACGCCGTCGGCCACGGACTGCATGCCCAGATCGTTCGCGATGCGCAGGAGACCCGAGGTGATCTTGTGAAGTCTGGCTGATTCCACCACCCCCTCGACCAGCCCGCGGTCCAGTTTCAGGACGTCGACGGGGAGCCTGCGCAGGGCGCTGATGGCCGCGTAGCCGCTGCCGAAGCCGTCCAGCGCGATCCGTACGCCCAGTCTGCGCAGGGCGACCAGACGCCGCTCCAGCTCGTCGAACGGCACGCGCGGGTCGCTGTCCGCCAGCTCGATCACCAGAGCACCGGAGGGCAGGCCGTGCCGGGTGAGGAGGGCTTCGACGGAGCCATAGGGCGTGGCCCGGTCCAGCAGCCGCTGGGCGGACATCCGGACGTACACGGGAGCCTCGTGACCGGCGCGGTGGCGCTCGGCGGCCTGCTCCACGGCCTCCTCCAGCAGCCGGCGGCCCAGCTGGGCGGTGCGGGAGCCCTCGGCGGCCTCCGTGCTGTCGGCGACCCGCAGGATTTCGGCCGGGGTGAGCAGAATGCCCTGGGCGGATCTCCAGCGCGCCTGGGCGGCGACCGCGGCGATCCGGCCGTCCGCCAGGGAGACCACGGGCTGGTGGAGGAGCGCGAACTCGCCCTCGTGCAGCGCGGTGCGCAGCCGGGTGGCCAGTTCGGCCCGCCGTACGACATCGGCCTGCATCTGCGGCGCGTACAGCTCGACCCGGTCCTTGCCGCCCGCCTTGGCCCGGTACATCGCCAGGTCGGCGTTGCGCATCAGATCGGTCGGGGTGATGCCCTCGTCCGCGAAGGCGACGCCGATGCTGGCCGCGACCCGGACGTCCCTGCCCTCGATCCGGTAAGGCTTGGAGAGCGTGGTGCGTAGCCGGTCGGCGATCTCCTGCACCTGGTACTCCCGGGCGCTGCGGTCGCCGCCGCCGTCGCCGAGGATGAGCGCCGCGAACTCGTCACCGCCGAGCCGGGCCGCGGTGTCCCCCGCCCGAACCGAGTCCTGGAGGCGGCGGGCTGCCTGGATCAGCAGCTCGTCGCCGGCTTGGTGGCCGATGCTGTCGTTCACCGCCTTGAAGCCGTCGAGATCGATGAAGAGGACGGCGGTGCCGGGGTCGGTGGCTCTGCGGCCGGACAGGGCCTGGCGGACCCGCTGGGTGAACAGGGCGCGGTTGGGCAGGTCGGTGAGCGGGTCGTGTTCGGCGTTGTGCTGCAACTGGGCCTGGAGACGGACCCGTTCGGTGACGTCGCGGCTGTTGAGGATCAGGCCGCCCTGGTGGCGGTTGACCGTGGACTCGACATTGAGCCATTCCCCGGTGCCGGACTTGAAGCGGCACTCGATGCGCGTGGTGGGCTCCTGCGCGGGTGGGGCGGCCAGAAACCGCCGGACCTCGTGGACGACCCGGCCCAGGTCCTCGGGGTGGATGAGCATCGAGAGCTCGGAGCCGACCAGTTCCTCCGCCTCGCGCCCGTACACCCCGGTGGCGGCCGGGCTGACGTACCGCAGCATGCCGGTGGGCGCGGCGATCATGATCACGTCGCTGGAGCCCTGGACGAGCGAGCGGAAGTGGTTCTCCTTCTGGGCCAGCTCCTGGGTAAGGGCGATGTTGTCGACCAGCATGATGCCCTGACGGACCACGAGGGCCAGGACGACCGTGCAGGCGGTGAAGACCACCACCCGGTCCACCCGGCGGCCGTCGATGACGTTGTAGAGAATGCCCAGCGTGCACACGGCGGCCGCGAGGTACGGCGTGAGGGCGGGCAGTGAGCCGGTGATCGGACGGCTGTGCGGGCGGGTGCCGCGGACGTTGTATCCGGCGCCGTCCCCTCCGTGCCGCGCACGGCGGGCGCCCCACGGGGCGTACGCGAGGAGCAGCGAGCCGGCGAACCAGCCCGCGTCGAGGAGCTGGCCCGAGCGGTAGTTCTCGCGGAGCAGCGGCGAGGTGAACAGCGCGTCGCAGAGCACGGTGAGGGCGAGTGCGGCGATGGCGGTGTTGATCGCCGAACGGTTGGCGTTCGACCTGCGGAAGTGCAGGGCGAGGACCATCGACACCAGCACGATGTCCAGCAGCGGATACGCGAGCGAGAGCGCGGTGTGCGCGACGCTCTCGCCCCCCTCGGACTGCGCGGTGTGCGCGAGGGCGAGGCTCCAGGAGAGGGTCAGCAGCGAGCCGCCGATGAGCCAGGAGTCGAGCGCGAGACAGACCCAGCCGGCCCTGGTGACGGGCCGCTTGGCGAGCACCAGCAGTCCGACGATGGCCGGCGGCGCGAAACAGAGGAAGAAGAGATCGGCCGGCGAGGGGCTGGGCATCTCGCGCCCGAGCACCACCTCGTACCATCCCCAGACAGCGTTGCCGGCGGCCGCCATCATGGAGGAGAACGCGAACAGCAGCCAGGCGGGCCGGAAGCGGCTCTCGTTGGTCCGCGCGTAGAGATAGCAGGAGACGGCGGCGAGCAGCGCGGCGGCGCTCAGTCCGAAGTCCCCCATGACCAGCGCGAGTTGCGGAGAACCCCAGCCGAGCGCGGCCCCGGCGGCATAGCCGCCGCACACCAGCGCGAGCAGGAGCTGGGCGAGGAGACTCTTCCCGCCGCCGGAGACCGGACGCCGGCTCAGCAGCGCCCCGGGGGCGCTCACCGGGCCGCCCCGACGGGCACCGCCGGGGGCTTGTGCCTGTGGGTCGGCGCACGCCGGCGTCGGCGGCCCTGCCGCGTCGGATCGTTCGTCCATTGGCCGTGCATCGCCCGTCGCCCCCCTTGCAGTCCGATCAACACCCCAGCGCCGTACAAACCGTGGCGCAGCCCCTTGCTCGGGACGATACACCACTTTCGTCACTCAGGGACATAGTTTCTCTACTCTGCGTGACCAATGCGGGAGTTGGGGACACGCGGTGCGAACGGGTGGCTGCGGAGCGTGGCTGCCGCCGCCCACTACTCAGTCGCGCTCCTCAGTCCCGCTACTCAGTGACGAGTACGACGTTCTCCACCGGCTCCCCCGCCGCGAACCGCGTCAGCTGAGCGGCGAGCAGACGCTTCGCCCGCGGCATGAACGCCGAAGTGCTGCCGCCGACGTGGGGACTGATGAGGACATTCGGAGCGTGCCAGAGCGGATGGCCCGCCGGAAGCGGTTCCGGGTCGGTCACGTCGAGGGCGGCCCGCAGCCGGCCCGACTCCAGTTCGGCCAGCAGCGCCTTGGTGTCCGCCACGGGGCCGCGGGCGACGTTCACCAGCAGGGCGCCGTCCTTCATCCGGGCCAGGAAGTCGGCTCCCGCCAGGCCTTTCGTCTGCTCGGTGAGCGGGGTGGAAAGGATCACCACGTCGGCTTCGGGAAGCAGCGCGGGGAGTTCGGAGAGGGCATGCACCGGGCCGCGCTCTGTGGTGCGGGCAGAGCGCGCGACGCGCG
The DNA here is from genome assembly GCF_053763515.1 of Streptomyces mabaensis. Taxonomy (NCBI): domain Bacteria; kingdom Bacillati; phylum Actinomycetota; class Actinomycetes; order Kitasatosporales; family Streptomycetaceae; genus Streptomyces; species Streptomyces mabaensis. The sequence continues at coordinate 3,556 of NZ_JBSOPZ010000008.1, read as the reverse complement.
CCACCCGCGCGCACTCGAACGGTGCGAGCCGGTCCTCGATGGCGGCGCCGATGGATCCGTAGCCGACGATCAGCACGGACTTGTCGGCGAGCGCGGGATAGAAGCCGGCCCGCCACTCCTCCCTGTCCTGGCCGTGTACGAAGCCGGGGATGCCCCGCAGCGAGGCGAGGACCAGGGCAAGGGTGAGCTCGGCCGTGCTGGCCTCGTGAACGCCGCGGGCGTTGCACAGGCGTACCCCCGCGGCGAGTTCGGGAAGCCCGGGCTCCACATGGTCTATTCCGGCCGAGAGCGTCTGCACTACACGTACGGACGCCATCCCGGCCATCGGACGGACCGCGATCTCGGGCCCCTTCATGTACGGCACCACGTAGAACACGCAGTCCGCGGGATCGGCGGGGAAGTCCGCGCCGCCGTCCCAGAAACGGTAGTCGAAGCCCTCGGGGAGCCCCTCGATCTCATCGGCGGGAATCGGCAGCCACACATCAGAAGTCATGGTCAGGAGGCTATGCGAAGCGGCCAGGACCTCAGAGGTTAGTTTTGGGGGCGGCAGAGGGAGGGGTACGGGCAGGTGGAGCGCAGGACGATCGGGGCGGCAGCGCTCGAAGTGGGCGCCGTCGGGCTCGGCTGCATGCCGATGAACTGGGCCTACACCGCCTCTCAGCAGCACGGCGAGCGTGCGTTGCGCACCGTGCACGCCGCGCTCGACCGGGGTTCGACACTGCTCGATACGGCGGACATGTACGGCCCCTTCACCAATGAACTGCTGCTCGGCCACGTGCTCAGGGAGCGGCGGTCCGAGGCATTCGTGTCCACCAAGTGCGGGCTGCTGGTGGGTGACCAGCACATCGTGGCCAACGGCCGCCCGGGCTATGTGAAGCGGGCCTGCGACGCCTCGCTGCGCCGGCTGCAGACCGATGTCATCGACCTCTACCAACTCCACCGCGCCGATCCCGAGGTGCCGGTCGAGGAGACCTGGGGTGCGATGGCGGAGCTGGTGACCGCCGGGAAGGTACGGGCGCTCGGGGTGTGCGCGGTCGGGGCGCGGGCTTCCCGGCGCCCCGGGGCGCGGATGCATGACGGAACGATCCGGCAGCTGGAGCGGGTGCAGCAGGTCTTCCCGGTGAGCGCGGTGGAGGCGGAGCTGTCGGTGTGGTCGCCGGAGGCGCTGGACGCGCTGCTGCCGTGGTGCGAGGCGCGGGGGGTGGGCTTCCTGGCCGCGATGCCGCTGGGCAACGGGTTTCTGACCGGGACGCTGACGCCCGGGCAGGGGTTCGAGCCGGAGGACGTACGGGCCAGGCATCCCCGGTTCACCGCCGAGATGATGGCGGCGAACCAGCCGGTGGTGGCCGGGCTGCGGCGGATCGCCGAGCGGCACGGCTCCGGCACGACCCCGGCGCAGGTCGCGCTGGCGTGGGTCCTGGGGCAGGGCCGGCACGTGGTGCCGATCCCCGGCGCCAAGCGGGAGCGGTGGGCGGTGGAGAACGCCGGCGCGGACTCGGTGCGGCTGACGGCGGCGGATCTCGCGGAGATATCCGGCCTGCCGTCGGCCATGGGGTCCTGGGACTGAACAACGACGGGAACCTCCGGGGCACGAGCGGTGTACTTGTACGTGTGATGTGCTGAAGGCAGGCGGACGAGAGGGACTGACCGTGCGACGTTCTGCTGTGACGGCCATGATGGCCACGACCGTGCTGCTGCTCTCTGTGGGCTGCTCCGGGCCGCAGGGCAGCCCGGAGAAACCGACGACCTCGGCGGCCCAGCCGCCACCTGCCACCGGCGGAGCGCGTGGCTCCGCGTCCCTGCCCCCGGCGAAGGGCTCGGTGACCGTGGCCCGCGAGGTCGCCACCGGTCTCGCCTCACCGTGGGGCCTGGCACCGCTGCCGGACGGCGATCTGCTGACCTCCTCGCGCGACGAGGGGACGATCACCCGGGTGGACGCGCAGACCGGAAAGAAGACCGTGATCGGCTCGGTGTCCGGGGTGGCGCCCGCCGGCGAGGGCGGCCTGATGGGCCTGGCGCTCTCTCCGTCGTACGCCTCGGACCGCATGGTCTACGCGTATTTCACCACCGAGTCCGACAACCGCATCGCGCGCATGCTGTACGACGAGCGGAAGCCCGCCGGACAGCAACTGGGCGCTCCAGACACGGTGTTCAAGGGCATCCCCAAGGGCTTCATCCACAACGGCGGCCGGATCGCGTTCGGCCCGGACAAGATGCTGTACGCGGGCACGGGCGAGACGGGCGACACCGGGCTGGCCCAGGACAAGAAGTCGCTGGGCGGCAAGATCCTGCGGATGACCCCGGACGGCGAACCGGCCCACGGCAATCCGGAACCGGACTCGGTGGTCTATTCGTACGGGCACCGCAATGTGCAGGGGCTGGCCTGGGACGCGGAGAAGCGGCTGTGGGCGGCCGAGTTCGGGCAGAACACCTACGACGAGCTCAATCTGATCCGGCCGGGCAAGAACTACGGCTGGCCGGAGGCCGAGGGCAAGGCGGGCAAGGCGGGGTTCGTCGACCCCGTGGCGCAGTGGACGACGGAGGAGGCGTCCCCCAGCGGGATCGCCTGGGCGGAGGGCTCCATCTGGATGGCGGGCCTGAGAGGCCAGCGCCTGTGGCGCATCCCCCTGGACGGCGAGAAGGCTCTGGCCGACCCCCAGCCGTTCCTCGAAGGGGACTATGGCCGGCTGCGCACGGTGGAAGCCGCCGGCGACAACAAGCTCTGGCTGGTGACGAGCGAGACGGACGGCCGCGGATCCCCGACCGAGACGGACGACCGAATCCTGGACCTGCGCGTGAAGTAACAAGGGCCGCGCGGGCGCGTGCGCTCACCAGGAGCGAGAGGTGGACGGGAAACCCGGGGCCGCCCGCTTGCTGAGTATGGCGGGCCGGACCGGACCCTCAAGGGCGCTCCTACGTCGCGTCGCTGCGCGATGGCCTCCGGCCCCCCTTGACCGTCCGTCCCGTCCCGCTGGTGCAGATGAGTGTCGGGCGGCCCCGGGGAGCGGGGCCCCACCTGAGCCGGGACGCTGGCTGCGCTCTCGTCGGTGACCTCAGCCCGGTAGGCGGGGCAAGACACGCGGCCACTTCGAGGGCTGCGCGGCTCGGCTAAGCGACCGTCGGCCGTCTGTTGCACCGGGACAACGCCCAATCCGAGGTGAGGCGACATGAGGCGGCCGAGGGGGCCCGCAGGCAGGCCATAAACCCCGGCAAACCGGACAGGATTGAGGTCCTGCGGACCCCTCACGCGGACTGATGTAGCCACACCTCGACCAGACCGGCCTGACAGCCGAATAGCCGGGCCCAGGTCCATCCCGGCCTGCCGCACGCGGCAATCACCCACCGGCCTGCGGCCGCTGAGCCGGAGCCACCGCGAGGGGATGGCGCCCTGCCCACCGGCCTGCGGCCGGGGGCGGACCGCAAGCGGGGCACCAGCAGCCCCGGGACCCCGCTCCGGGGGCCGCCCCCTCAACAAGCAATAGCGGTGGAGGGACGGGAGTCCAGGGTGGCCGAAGGCCATCGCGCAGCGACGCGACCGCAGGGAGCGCCCTTGACA
>NZ_JBSOPZ010000007.1:0-219869 GCF_053763515.1 Streptomyces mabaensis | reverse complement strand
CCCCCCCCCCCCCCCCCCCCCCCCCCCCCCCCCCCCCCCCCCCCCCCCCCCCCCCCCCCCCCCCCCCCCCCCGCTGGTCTGTCGCGTCCGTCCCGGCTATCCCGCCGGAACGACGAGCTCGCGGCCCCGGTAGAACGCCTCCCGCTCCTCGGCGATGTACGGAGCCATCGCCTCACGGCGCCGCGACTCCGCCTCGGAGCCACGCCAGGCGTCGCACGCGTCCCGCGACTCCCAGAACGAGACCCCGATGACCTCCAGGCCGTCCTGCGACCAGTACGCGAAGGCGCGGGTCATACCCGGTGGATGGGAGTCCGGGCGCCATGCCCGTTCGAAGTCCTCCAGCACGCCCGGTGCGATGCGGCGCGTCGTCATCCAGACGAATTGCTCCTCCATCACGGCCTCCTTCAGGCCCCGGCTCTGCTCGATGGTGCTCTGGACCACCCGAGGGTGTTCTCGGACCACCGTAGGCTCACGGAACCGGTTCTGCCCGTTCAGGCAGCGGACGGCAGAAGGTCAGCAGCGCCCGCCCGGCCCGTCGACCAGCGTGGACAGCAGTCCGCCGAGCACCTCGCGCTGAGCCGCCGTCAGCGGGGCAAGGATGTCCTCCGCCGCGGCCCGGCGCGCGCTGCGCAGCCGGCCCAGCGTGGCCAGGCCGGTGTCGGTGAGCTCGATCCTTGTCACCCTGCGGTTGTCCGGGTCGGGCACCCGGCGCACGCAGTCGCTCGCCTCCAGCGCGTCGACCAGACTGGTCACGGCACGCGGGACGACCTCCAGCCGCTCCGCCAGATCGGCCATCCGCGGCGGCCGGTCGTAGTGCGCGACCGTGCGCAGCAGCCGGGACTGCGCCGGGGTGATGCCGAGCGGCTCCAGCTGGCGCTTGTGGATCCGGTGCAGGCGGCGGGTCAGCCGGAGCAGCTGCTCGGCCAGCATGCCGTCGGTGTCGGAGGCGGTGCTCATAACGGGAACAATATCAGGACCTCGTTCATTGTGAGTATAGGTAACAGTGAGCTATGCTCCAGAAAATCCGGCCGGTGGAACCGGTCGTCTCAGCCCACTGAAGGAGCCCATGCACCCCGACGAACCCACCTGGACACCCCCCGCCCGCCGTCTCGATCCGACGCAGCCCGAGCCGCCGGCGCAGCTGCGGCGCATCCTCCGGCTGTTCCGCCCCTACCGCGCCCGGCTGGCCGTGGTCGGGCTCCTGGTCGGCGCCTCCTCGCTGGTGGCGGTCGCCTCGCCCTTCATGCTCCGCGAGATCCTGGACACCGCGATCCCGCAGGGCCGCACCGGACTGCTCAGCCTGCTCGCCCTCGGTATGATCCTCACCGCCGTGGTGACCAGCGTCTTCGGCGTCCTGCAGACCTTCATCTCCACGACGGTCGGCCAGCGCGTCATGCACGATCTGCGCACCGCCGTCTACGCCCAGCTGCAGCGCATGCCGCTCGCCTTCTTCACCCGGACGCGCACCGGCGAGGTCCAGTCCCGTATCGCCAACGACATCGGCGGTATGCAGGCCACCGTCACCTCCACCGCGACCTCCCTCGTCTCGAACCTGACGGCCGTCGTCGCCACTGTCGTCGCGATGCTCGCGCTCGACTGGCGGCTCACCGTCGTCTCGCTGCTCCTGCTGCCGCTGTTCGTGTGGATCAGCCGCCGGGTCGGCCGCGAGCGCAAGAAGATCACCACCCAGCGGCAGAAGCAGATGGCCGCGATGGCCGCCACGGTCACCGAATCGCTGTCCGTCAGCGGCATCCTGCTCGGCCGCACGATGGGCCGCGCCGACTCGCTCACCAAGGGATTCGCCGACGAGTCCGAGCGCCTCGTCGACCTCGAAGTCCGCTCCAGCATGGCCGGGCGGTGGCGCATGTCGACCATAGGGATCGTCATGGCCGCCATGCCCGCACTCATCTACTGGGCCGCCGGCCTCGCCCTCCGGTCGGGCGGCCCCGCCATCTCCATCGGCACGCTCGTCGCCTTCGTCTCGCTCCAGCAGGGCCTCTTCCGGCCCGCGGTGAGCCTGCTCTCCACCGGCGTGCAGATGCAGACCTCGCTCGCCCTGTTCCAGCGGATCTTCGAGTACCTCGACCTGCCGGTGGACATCACCGAGCGCGAGAACCCGGTGCGGATCGAGCGGGCCAAGGGCGAAGTGCGCTTCGAGAACGTGGACTTCGGCTACGACCCGAAGCACGGGACCACCCTGCACGGCATCGACCTCACGGTCCCGGCGGGCGGCAGCCTGGCCGTCGTCGGACCGACCGGTTCCGGCAAGAGCACGCTGAGCTATCTGGTGCCCCGGCTGTACGACGTGACCGGCGGCCGTGTCACCCTCGACGGAATCGACGTACGCGACCTGGACTTCGACACCCTCGCCCGTTCCGTCGGCGTGGTGTCGCAGGAGACCTACCTCTTTCACGCCTCGGTCGCCGACAACCTGCGCTTCGCCAAACCGGACGCGACGGACGAGGAGATCGAGGAGGCCGCCCGTGCCGCCCAGATCCACGACCACATCGCGTCCCTGCCCGACGGCTACGACACCCTGGTCGGCGAACGCGGCTACCGCTTCTCCGGCGGCGAGAAGCAGCGTCTGGCCATCGCCCGCACCATCCTGCGCGACCCGCCCGTCCTCATCCTCGACGAGGCGACCAGCGCGCTGGACACCCGTACCGAGCACGCCGTACAGCGGGCCATCGACGCGCTGTCCGCGGGCCGTACCACCCTCACCATCGCGCACCGTCTCTCCACCGTCCGGGACGCCGACGAGATCGTCGTGCTCGACGCCGGCCGCATCGCCGAACGCGGCGCCCACGACGAACTGCTGGAACGGGACGGGCGGTACGCCGCGCTGGTCCGCAGGGACGCCGAGCTGACACCGGCCGTGCCGGGAACACCGGTACTTCCGTGATCGTCACGCGAGCCCGGAGGGACGGGCCGACGGGCCGTCAGCCCACCGCGACGGCGACCGCGGGCTCGTGTGCGCGTCGCAGCAGCTGCCGGATCTCGCGTACGGCCGCCCGGCCCGCCCGGTTGGCGCCGATGGTGCTCGCCGAAGGGCCGTAACCGACCAGGTGGACCCTGGGGTCGCGGACCGCCCGGGTGCCGTCGACCCGGATGCCGCCGCCCGGCTCCCGCAGCTTCAGCGGTGACAGATGGCCGATGGCGGGCCGGAAACCCGTGGCCCAGAGGATCACGTCGGCCGCGATCGTGCGCCCGTCGTCCCAGGCCACCCCGTGCTCGGTGATCCTGTCGAACATCGGCAGCCGCGTCAGAACGCCCGACTCGCGGGCCCCGCGGACCGCCTCGGTGACCGGCAGTCCCGTCACCGACACCACGCTCTGCGGCGGCAGTCCGCGGCGCACCCGCTCATCGACCAGGGCGACGGCCGCCCGCCCCTGCTCCTCGCCGAACGGTCCCTCCCGGAACACCGGCGGCCGCCGGGTCACCCAGGCCGTCCCCGCCGCGACCTCGGCGATCTCCATCAGGTGCTGCACGCCGGAAGTCCCGCCGCCGACGACGACCACCCGCAGCCCGGCGAACTCCTGCGGCCCGGGATAGTCCGCGGTGTGCAACTGCCGCCCCCGGAAGGTCTCCTGTCCCGGAACGCGCGGCCAGAAGGGACGGTCCCACGTCCCGGTGGCGTTGATCAGGGCCCGCGCCGACCAGGTGCCGACCGAGGTCTCGACCAGCAGCCGGCCGCCCTCGCCCTCCCGTACGGCGTGCACGCCGACGGGGCGCCGTACGCGCAGCCCGAAAGTGCGCTCGTACGTCTCGAAGTACGCACCGATGACCTCGGCGGAAGGCCGGGTGTCGTCGGCGCCGGTCAGCTCCATGCCCGGCAGCGCGTGCATCCCGTGGACCTTGCCGTACGTGAGGGAGGGCCACCGGTACTGCCAGGCGCCGCCGGGCCGGGGTGCGTGGTCGAGGACCACGAAGTCCCGCTCTGGTGCGAGACCCGAGCGGCGCAGGTGGTACGCGGCGGCCAGGCCCGCCTGCCCGGCGCCGATCACGACCACGTCCACCTGGTGGACCCCAAAGTTGTTCACGGTTCTACCAACGGGGAGAGGTGCCCGGATCTTCCCGCCGCAGGACCCCGCCCGCCGCCCGTCGCTCAGAGGAAGCTGACGCCCTGCGCGAGCGGCAGGTCGTCGGAGTAGTTCACCGTGTTCGTCGCGCGCCGCATGTACGCCTTCCACGCGTCCGACCCGGACTCCCGGCCGCCACCGGTCTCCTTCTCACCGCCGAACGCCCCGCCGATCTCCGCCCCCGACGTACCGATGTTGACGTTGGCGATCCCGCAGTCCGAGCCGTCGGTGGCCAGGAACCTCTCGGCCTCCCGCTGGTCCCGGGTGAAGATGCTGGACGACAGGCCCTGCGGGACGCCGTTCTGCAGGGCGACGGCCTCTTCCAGGGTGCGGCAGGTGAGCACGTAGAGAATTGGGGCGAGGGTCTCGGTCCGCACGATCTCGGTCTGCTCGGGCATACGGACGACGGCGGGCCGGGCGTACGCGGCCTCCGGCGCCTGCTCGGCCAGCACCCGGTCGCCGCCCGCGAGCAGCTTTCCGCCGTCGGCCCGGGCCGCTTCGAGGGCCGCCGCCATCCTCTCGTGTGCCGCCGTGGAGATCAGCGGGCCGACCAGCGTCGCCGCGTCGAACGGGTCACCGACCGGCAGCCGGCCGTAGGCGTGGACGATCCGTTCCACCAACTCGTCCGCGACGTCCTCGTGCACGATCAGCCGGCGCAGCGAGGTGCAGCGCTGGCCGGCGGTGCCCGCGGCCGAGAAGACGATGCCGCGGACCGCGAGTTCGAGGTCGGCGGACGGTGTGACGATCGCGGCGTTGTTGCCTCCCAGCTCCAGCAGACAGCGGCCGAACCGGGCGGCCACCCGGGGTCCGACCTCCCGGCCCATCCGGACCGAGCCGGTGGCGCTGACCAGGGCGACCCGCGGGTCGCCGGCCAGCCGCTCGCCGGTCTCGCGGTGACCGAGGAGGAGCCGGTGCACGTCGGCCGGGGCGCCGGTGTCGGCGGCCGCGCGGGCGAGCAGGGCGTCGCAGGCGAGCGCGGTGAGCGGGGTCAGCTCCGATGGCTTCCAGACGACGGTGTCGCCGCAGACCAGCGCGAGGGCGGTGTTCCAGGACCACACCGCGACGGGGAAGTTGAAGGCGGAGATCACGCCGACGACGCCCAGCGGGTGCCAGCTCTCGGAGAGGCGGTGGCCGGGGCGTTCGGAGGCCATCGTGCGTCCGTACAGCTGTCGCGAGAGGCCGACCGCGAACGCGCAGATGTCGATCATTTCCTGCACCTCGCCCAGGGCCTCGGAGCGGATCTTGCCCGCTTCGAGGGTGACCAGGTCGGCGAGGTCCTCCCGGTGTGTGGACAGCAGCTCGCCGAGCCGCTGGACCAGCGCGCCGCGCTGGGGCGCGGGCACGGTCCGCCACTGCCGGAACGCCCGCCCGGCGGCGTCGACGGCCGCCTCCGTCTCCTCGGCCGAGGCTGCCGGCAGACGGAACAGGGTCCCGCCGGTGAGCGGTGTCCGGGCGACCAGCTCACCGCCGTCCCGGGCGGGCTCGACACCGCAGCGGCGCAGACTCCGCTCCGCCCGGGCGCGCAGCGATGCGGTGTCGGGAAGCTGGGGGAGTTGGCGAGCGGTGCTGGTCACGGCGTCCCTGCCTTTCCGGTCGGTCAGAAGCCGACATCGATGAACGGGGTCCGCGAGGGGAACGGAAGCCATGGGGAGGCCTCCCGTGGCATGAATACCCCTGGGGAACCGGATCATGGGCCACCATGGACGCATGCCCGACGTCTTCACGACACGCGTCCTGCGCCTCGCCACCGGCAGCGCCGAGACGGTGACCGACCTGACCCACGACTGCGAGCAGTTCCTGGCCGAGATCGCGTCCGGCCGCGACGGCCTGCTCCATGTCTTCGTGCCGCACGCCACCGCCGGCATCGCGGTGATCGAGACCGGCGCCGGGAGCGACAGTGACCTGCTGGCCGCGCTGCACTCCCTGCTGCCCGCCGACGACCGCTGGCAGCACCGGCACGGCAGCCCGGGACACGGCAGAGACCACGTACTCCCCGCGTTCGTCCCGCCTCATGCCACCTTGCCGGTGCTCGGCGGCAGGCTCGAACTGGGCACCTGGCAGTCGGTGTGCCTGGTCGACACCAACAAGGACAACCCGGACCGCCAGGTCCGTCTGAGCTTCGTCGGCTCGTGAGTCGTTTCGGCGGGACTGCAGCGGGGGAGTCCGGCCGCACCAGGTGAGAGCTTGCGCGGTTGCCGGGTGGGTGCGAGAAGCCTGCGTTCCCGCCGTTCATCAGGTACGCGAGGACCCGACGTGGTACGCCTGGCGCGCCTGCGTCGTCGGGCGCGGAAGGCGGCCCATGTCGGCGTCCGCGTCGCAGTTCGTGTGGCCCAGTGTCCCGTCCGTGCCGCGCAGACCCACCCCGGTCGTGCCCTCCGCGTCGTGGGTGAACGCGATCGTGCAGACCAGCTGCCGCACCGCCGTGTCGTCGAGGTCGGCGAGGGCGATCGGGAGCGTGACCTCCACGCCGCCCTGCGGGTGCGGGGCCTCGTCGATCCGGCCGCCCTCCGGCAAGGGGGGCAGGCCGGCGGTCAGTCCGGCCTTGCGCTCGTTGCCGACCGGGCCGCCGAACAGCGCCGCGACCGTCTTGGGGGTCGACGCCCCCGGCGATTCGGGGGACTCCGCCTCCCCTTCCAGGAAACGGATCACCGGCATCAGCTCCCCCGACGGCGAGCGGAAGAAGAGCACCATTCCGCTCGGGCTGTGCGGGAAGACCTGGATGGTCGCGGGTCCGCCCGCCTCGATGACGTCGGTGTCCTGGATGCCGCACCCGGTCAGCAGGAGCCCGGCCAGAAAGGCGGAAGAGGCAGCCGCCGGTCGTCGTCTCATGAGGTCGCCTCCACCCCGGTCAGGGGTATCTCCACGGTGAACACGGCGCCGCCCGCCGGCGCGTTCCGCGCGCCGACGGTCCCGCCGTGGAGCCGTACGTTCTCCTGGGTGATGGCCAGTCCGAGGCCGCTGCCCGCCGAGCGGGTGCGCGCCGCGTCCGCCTTGTAGAAGCGGTCGAAGATGTGCGGCAGGACCTCGGGCCGGATACCCGGCCCGCTGTCGGTGACCTCTGTGACGAGCAGCGGTGTCCCGTCCTCGCGGGTGTCCGTGCGCAGCCGCACGGTCACGGGCTCGGCGCCGTGCCGCAGCGCGTTGCCGACGAGGTTGGCGACGACGACGTCGAAGCGGCGGGGATCGACGCGGGCCCGGATGCCCTCCGGAAGGTCGGCGTCGACCCGGCCGGTCCAGTGCCGCCCCTGCAGGGTCTTGCGGATCGTCTCGGCGGCGTCGACCTCGTCGGTGTGGAGCTCGGCGGCGCGCGCGTCGAAGCGGGAGATCTCCATCAGGTCCTCGACGAGTACGGCGAGCTTGCCGGTCTCGGCGCTGATCAGCCGCACGGCGCGCGCGGTGTCGGGGTCGAGGCAGTCCGCGTCCTCGTCGAGGACCTCGGTGACGGCGAGCATTCCGGCGAGCGGGGTGCGCAGTTCGTGGGACACGTCGGAGGCGAAGCGGCGGGCACGCGCCTCGGCCTGCTGGAGTTCGTCGACGGACCGCTCCAGATCGGCCGCGGACTCGTTGAACGTCCGGGCCAGATCAGCGAGTTCGTCGCCGCCGCGGACCGGGATGCGGGTGTCGAGCCGGCCGCTTCCCATGGAACGGGCGGCGCCGCGCAGTTCGCGTACGGGCCGCAGCACACTGCGGGCGGCGAGCAGTGCGGGTACGAGGGCGATCGCGAGGCCGGGCAGTGCGCCGTCGCGGGCGGCCGTGAACAGGGCGTCGACGGCGGCCTGTTCACCGTTCATCCGCATCACCGCGTAGAGGACGAGTCCGGTGGGCAGCACTCCTTCGACACCGACCTTGAAGACGGCGGGCATGCCGATGGTCAGGTACGGCACGCCGTCCTTGACGACCCGTTGGAAGCTGCCGTGCGGGTTGGCCCGGGCGGTGCGGCGCAGCTCGGGGGTGATCACGGTCGAGGTGGGGCTGGTCCCCGAGGACGCCGTGATGGACCCGTACTCGGCGAAGACGTGCCACGGATGCGGCTTGCCCTTGCGGGCGATGTCGCGCAGCACCTCCTCCAGTCCTTCGCGCTGGACGGGCAGTTCGACGCCGAGTGTCTGGACCTGTTCGCGAAATGAGGCGACGGCGGTGTCCGTGGCGGTGGCGAGGACGGCGTTGCGGGCCTCGCGGTAGGTCAGGGCCGCGGTCGTCCCGGCGCTGACGACGGAGACGAGGAGGAAGGCGAGGACGAGGCGGGTGCGCAGTCCGAACGCGGCGATGCGGCGGCGGCTCGCCACGCCCTTCACGGCCGCGCCGCTCGCCGCGCCGCCCACGGCCGCGCCGCTCGCCGGGCCGCCGTTCACAGGGGTCCGAAGCGGTAGCCGAAGCCCCGCAGGGTCTGGATGTAGCGGGGCGTGCCCGCCGCGTCCTCGATCTTGGTGCGCAGCCGCCTTACGCAGGCGTCGACGAGCCGTGCGTCCCCGTGGTAGCTGTGCTCCCAGACGTGCTCCAGCAGTTGCTGCCGGCTGAAGACCTGCTCGGGCGCGGCGGACAGATGGAGCAGCAGCTTGAGCTCCGAGGGTGCGAGCGCGAGGCGTACGCCGGACTTGGCGACGGTCAGCCCGGCGCGGTCGATGGCGAGTTCGCCGTGGTGCTCGATGCCGGGCCTGTCCCCGCCCGGCTGCTCGATACGGCGCAGCACGGCGCGGATACGGGCCTCGATGACCTCGGTGCGGGCGGGTTTGACGATGTAGTCGTCGGCACCGGCCTCCAGGCCGATGACGACGTCGAAGTCGTCACCGCGGGCGGTGAGCATGATGATCGGCAGCTGGCTGTTCTCCCGTACGCGGCGGCAGACCTGCACGCCGTTCATACCGGGCAGCATCAGGTCGAGCAGCAGCAGATCGGGCCGGAATTCGCGCAGCGCGTCGAGCCCGGCCTCGCCGGTGGCGGCGGTGCGGACCTCGTGGCCACGACGGCGCAGCCCCAGTTCCACCCCTTCGCGTACGGAGGGGTCGTCTTCGATGAGAAGGACGCGTGGCATGGGCGGGCATCTCCAGGTGGGGGTGGCAGGTCAGCGGCGGCGCAGCCGGCTCGTCGCACCCGTCAGCAGGGCGCGCGTCTCGGTGAGCCGCAGGGGGCGGGCGAGGGCCGCGAAGGCGGCGGCGATGGTGAGGGCTCCCGCGGCGGTCGCCGCGAGAGCGCCGGCGGGGGCGGACCAGCGGACGGCGAGGTGGCCGAGGGCGGTGGCGAGCACCGCGGCGACGAGCAGCCGCAGCTGTGCGCGGACCGTCGCCGAACGCCACAGCGCGCCCGTCCCGCCGTCGAGCCTGTGCCGCAGGACATACGCGGTGACGGCCCAGCCGGTGAACAGCGCGAGCGAGTACGCCCCGGCGATGCCGGTGACGGCCCAGCGGGCGGGCAGCAGGGCGTACGCCCCCAGCGAGAGGCCCGCGTTGAGTCCGGTGATCACCAGGTTGAGGAGGAAGGGGGTGCGGGTGTCGGACATCGCGTAGAAGGCGCGGGAGAGGACGTACTGGCCGGAGAACGCGACGAGTCCGGGCGCGAACGCCATCAGGATGCCCGCCATGACCGCGGTGTCGTCCGCGCCGACCGCGCCGTATCCGTAGATGAGCGCCATCATCGGCTGCGCGAGGGCGAACAGCGCGCAGGCGGCGGGCAGGATGACGGCGGCGCTGTTGCGCAGGGCGTACGACACGTCCCGGCGCAACGCGGCGGTGTCGCCCTCGACGGCGGCGCCGCTCATCCTCGGCATGAGCGCTGTCACGAGGGAGACGGTGACGATGCCGTGCGGCACGGCCCACAGGGCGTACGCGTTGTTGTAGGCGCTGAAGCCGGCGCCGTCGACGCCCTGTGCGACGGCGCTGGTGCCGGCGGCGGTGGCGAGTTTGGTCGTGACCCAGTACGCGGCCTGGTTGGTGAGCACGAGCAGCACCAGCCAGCCGGCCGACCGCAGTGGCCGGGTGAGCCCGCTGCCGCGCCAGTCGAAGCGGGGCCGGTACCGGAAGCGGGCGGCGCGCAGCACGGGCAGCAGGGCGAGCGCCTGGACGGCGATGCCCGCGGTGGTGCCCCAGCCGAGCAGGGAGGTCTCGGCGGCGGTGAGTCCGCCACCGGTGCCGGTCGCGAGGTACAGCCCGAAGACGGCGATGACGACGACGTTGTTGAGGACGGGCGTCCACATCATGGCGCCGAAGCGGCCCCGCGCGTTGAGGACCTGTCCGAGCAGGGTGAAGAGACCGAGAAAGAAGATCTGCGGCAGGCAGTAACGGGCGAACGCGACCGTCATCGTGGCCTGTTCGCCGCGGTAGTCGGTGTACGCGCCGACGATGGTGGGCGCGGCGCATACGGCGGCGGCGGTGAGCACGAGGAGTGCGAGGACGCAGGCGGTGAGCAGCCGGTCGGTGTAGGCGGCGCCGCCGTCGGCGTGCTCCTTGGCGGCCTTGACGAGTTCGGGCACGAAGACGGCGTTGAGCGCGCCGCCGATGAGGAGCATGTAGACGATGGTGGGTACGGAGTTGCCGACGGCGTACCCGTCGGCGACGGCCCCGACGCCGAGCCCCGCGGCGACGACCGCGGACCGCACGAAGCCGGTGGCCCGCGACACGACGGACCCGGCGGCCATGACGAGCCCGCTGCGCAGGACGGACGCGCCCTTGCCTCCGGCAGCACCCTCCCTGGCCGGGGGTGCCTGCGACGGTGCGCTCACCGACGGGCCAGGTATGCCTGGAACGCCCGGTACAGAGCGTGGTTGGTCGTGCCGTCCATCGGTTTCTCCCATTCCCCCAGCGTCTCGACGACCTCTCCTCCGGTGCCGAGCTTCCAGCGCAGCAGCCCGTACCCGCGGTCGTCGGGGTCGAGGGTGGAGGGTACCCCGCGCATGTCGTACACGTCGGCCCCCAGGGCATGGGCGTCCTGCAGCATGCGCCACTGCAGGAGGTTGGAGGGGCGGACCTCCCGGCGGTGGTCCGCGGATGCTCCCGTCTGGTACCAGACCCGGCGACCGACGCGGATCATCGTGTGGGCCGCCAGCGTCTCCCCTTCGTGGCGGGCCAGGTACAGCGTCATCCGGCCCGGCTCCTCGGCGTTGAGCGCGGCGTACTGGCGCTCGTAGTACGACAGCGTGCGGCCGAGCCGGAATCCGTCCCGCTCCTCGGTGATCCGCAGCAGCCGGTAGAACTCGGGGAGCTCCGCCGCGCCGCCCACCACGATCTGCACGCCCGACTTCCGCGCCCGGCGCACATTGCGGCGCCACTCCTGGCTGAGACCGGCCCACAGGTCGTCGACGGTGCGCCCGGCGAGCGGGACATGGAAGACATGACGCGGCTGGGCGTCGCCCTCGCCCGCGCCGGAGGCCCCGTCGCCGCACCGGTGCCAGCCGCGGGCCCGCAGCCGGTCGGCGACCGCCGTGCCCAGCGGGTCCACCTCACTTGCGAGTACGTCGGTGAGCCGACGCCCGGGCCCCGCCTGGGACTTGAGCCGCGCGGCGGACCAGCGCCGGTACGCGGGCGCGGGGCCTATCCGTACGGCGAAGACTCCCGCGGTCCGGAGCTGTCTCAGCAGCGGGTCGAGCCAGCCGTCGAGGTCCGGGTCCGCCCAGTCGGCGACGGGCCCTTCGGGCAGATAGGCGAAGTATTTGCGGGTACCGGGGAGTTGGCGGAGCAGTGTCAGCGCGACGCCGGACAGTTCCCCGGCCTCCGGCCGCGGCCCCCAGCCCAGCAGCAGCGGACGCCAGCCCTCCTTGACCTGCGCCCAGGACGGGCACTGCAGGAAGCCGGGGCCGAGCGCCAAGCCGGCCGGGGACGCGAGGAAGGCGCGGTACCTCGCGCCGGTGATGGGGCCCAGAGGTGTTTCCCGGCCGCGGTCGGCCGTCACGAGCAGCGCTGACACGGTGTGAGCCTCTCTGTCGGTGATGTCGAGGATGCTCACAGCCGCCCTTGACGGCTCCGCGCGGCGAATGTGACCGGACGATGACCGTTTCTTCCCAGTCGACGTCACATCGGCCCATAGCCACTCACCTGCGTTTTCGCCGTCCTACGCTCACCGCATCCACTCGATTTCCCGTGACGGAGGATCCGTTGAGTCACATACGTGTGCGCATCGCGGCGGCCGCTGTGCTGCTGACCCCGCTCGCCGCCTGTTCACCCGGCTCAGGGACCCAGGCGGCCGACGACGCCAAGCCCGGCACGACAGCCGCCGACAAGCGGCCCGCGACGGTGACGGTCACGCCGAGCGGCGGCCGGGTCCGCGCCGGGGAGCCGGTGAAGATCACCGCCACCGGCGGCCGGCTCACGTCGGTGACGGTCACCGACACCGAGGGCCGTTCCCTGACCGGCACGGTGTCGGCGAACGGCGGCGTCTGGCTGTCGGACCGCAAGTCCGTGCCGGGCACGGCGTACACGGTGACGGCGGTGACGCGTACCGGCGACGGCACGGAGCGAACGGCCGAGTCGTCCTTCACAACCGCCGCTGCCGACAAGGTCAACAAGGTGGACTGGCGGCCCGGTCCGGCCACCAGCGTGGGCGTCGCCCAGCCGGTCTCACTGGTCTTCGACAACCCGGTGGCGAACAAGGCGGAGGTGGAGAAGCACCTGAGGATCACCACGTCGAACGCCACCGAGGGCTCGTGGGGGTGGATGACGGACTGGTCGGGCCGTGACAGGGTCGACTGGCGGCCGAAGGAGTACTGGAAGCCGGGCACCAAGGTCACCTTGAAGGCCGAACTGAACGGGACCGACTCCGGCAGCGCCGGCGGCTGGTTCGTCCGCGACTACACGACCTCGTTCACGGTCGGCGCGCGCCGGATCGTCAAGGTCGACCTCGACAGCCGCCAACTCACGCTGGAACGCGACGGCAGGGCAGTGCGAAAGATCCCCGTCTCGGGCGGCACCCCAGGCGGCGAGAAGAGGTCGTGGCGCGGCACGGCGGTCCTGATGTCGAAGGAGGGCACGATCAACATGAACTCCGAGACGGTCGGCATCTCTGACCCCTACAACAAGATGGTCGACTACTCGATGCGGCTGACGTGGTCGGGCATGTACGCACACGCGGCGCCCTGGAACGACAAGTGGATGGGCAGGGCCAACATGAGCTCGGGCTGCATCGGCATGAGCACGGCGAATGCCGCCTGGTTCTACGGCGAGGTGCGCCCGGGCGACCCGTTCGAGATCAAGGGCAAGGACACCAAGGGGGTCCCGGCCCCCGGCAACGGCTTCGGCGCGTGGAACGTCGGCTGGGAGGAGTGGCGGGCGAAGAGCGCGCTGCGGTGACCGGTTCGCAGCATGCACAGCTGCTCACCGGTGCCATGACCGAGGATGTAGTGCAGGGGCAGGGTGTGGCCTCGGACCAAGGCGTATCGGGCGCGGTGGTGGGAGGGTCTCTGCGCGGGTGCGGCCAGTGCCGCTCGAACCAAGCCGGCCGACCGGGCCGCCGGTCGCGCGAGGTCGGGTATCCCGCCGCCGAAGGCCTCCGGGGGAGCGCGCCGTACGCGGCGCCCGGCACCGGGAGCGCCGAGGGCGGACCGCCGTAACTCTGCGGAGCCGGCGGGGGAGGCGGGGGGAGGCGGCGGTGCGGGAACGGGACCGGACAAGGACAACCCGGACCGTCAGGTCCGGTTGAGTTTCCTGGGCTGATCAAGATCGTCCTGGAGTCGGCCGTCCTTTCGCCTTACGCTGCGGCGCCCTGACGCTGCCCAGGCGCAAGGCGTCGGGCAGTCCGTCAGCGTTGCCCCAGGGTCAGTCAGGCGGTGGGACGAGATCACCGCGCAGCCGCCGAGCGCGAAGCACCAGCTCCAGTTCGAAGCGGCGGTCCGGGTCGTCCAGGTCCTCGCCCCACAACTCACGGAGCTGTCTCAGCCGGTAGCGCACGGTCTGCGGGTGGACTCCGAGCCGGGCGGCCACCTCCGGCGCGCCACCCCGCGTTTCCAGCCAGGCCAGCAGGGTCTCGGCGAGACGGTGGGCGTGCGCCGGGCCGCCGCACTCGTCCAGCTGGGACAGCCGCCGCCGCCGCGCCAGATCATCGATCAACTCCCCTGCGGGCAGCAGCACCAGGGCTTCCACGTGCTCGCCGCAGTGCAGGAGCCGCCCTTGCGGCAGCAGGCCCTGCTCGATCATGCCGACGGCAGCCTCCGCCCAGCGCAGCGACGTGACGGCCTCCGCCAGCGGAACCGACGGGCCGATCGCGCCGGACCAGTTGGCCATCGCCCGGTGCAACAACTCCGCACGTCCGGGGGCGTCCGGCTCCGGCACCACCATGCGCGGCTGCTCGCCCTCCATGTCGAGCAGCACCTCGTCGCCCACGGCGGGGGCGACGGCCTCCTGGGCGGGGCGGAGCAGCACGGCCACCGCCACCTTTTCGGGCAGTTGCCAGCCCACGTCGGCCGCGCGGTCGGCGAGGAAGGCGGACGGATCCGTGCGGTGCTCGGCGAGCAGCAGCTCGACGAGCAGTCGTTGCAGGCGCAGCCGCTCCCCGGCCTGGCGGGCGACGGCCTCGGCGTAGCCGCGCACCGACTGGGCCACCATGACGTCGAGGTACTCGAATGCGGACTCGGCGAGTTCGTACATGGCCGCGGGCGGGATGTCGACCTGCTGGCCGATCTCCGCCATGCGCCGCCAGGCAAGGCGTACGCCCAGCCGGTAGATCCCCTGCAAGGAGTCCAGGCTGCGCCCGTGTGTGACCTCGCCGCGCCCGAAGTCCTGGAACATCTCGGGAAGGGCGCGCGGCCGGTCCGACCCCGTGGTCATCTGCTCCACGAAGACCTCCAGCGCGTGCCGGATTGCCACCAGGGCCTTCGGCTCGCCGGACGCGTCGGCGATGAACGTCAGACCCGGATACTCCCGTCGGATCGCGGCGAGGATGTCCTGGGCAAGCTCGGGGACCTGCTCCAGGGCGCGGTCGGCGAACCGCTCAATCCGTTGGCGTGGCACGTCGTGCCACGCTGACGACCCTGCCACAGCACCTTCTCCCGGACGTCCGGTGCGCATGCCGCTCGATCAGCTGGCCTGGATCTTCAACCTAGCCCGCTCGGGCTGGGTGTGCTGGACGTCCCGCCGACGGGAGGGTCGGGAAACGTGACGAGCGGCACATTCTGCCGCTCGGGTGTGGCATTGAGGGCGGCGACGATTCCGAAGGCGGCGCCTGTGGCCAGGGTGGCGGAGGCGACGCAGGTCAGGACGGCGGCAAGCAGTCTGGGCATGGGGGTGATCGGCCTCTCTGTCGATGAGGTTTGTCACCCAGCGCGCCGGCCCGGTCCGGCGCGGTCAGTATGCGAGTCGCATTGACAGGTGGTCAAGCTCCGCCTAATTTCGCCGGTCACAGCACTGTTACTCCCGGGTACGTCACCCCTCGGCCGGGACAGGCTGGAATCCGTGCGTGCGACCCCACCAACGCACAGTCCACGCACGCCCCGCACACCCCGCCCGTATTGGAGTACCCGCATGCGCCGTTCAACGTCAGGTATGTCCCTGATTCTGCTGGGTATCGGCGTTTTTCTGCTGGTCCTCACTCAGCTGCTCGCCTGGTACGTGGAGCCGCGTGCCAAGCGCACACCGACCGACGTGAACTCCACGACGGTCTTCAGCGGTGAGGGCAGCTATTTCGACACCGGATCCGTCACCACGGTGGCCGGCCAGACGATAACGATCACCCGCCGGGTGCTGGGGGACGTCGCCGGCAGCGAGCGCAGCGGAAACGCGATCTGGGACGTGTCGACACAGATCGACACGCCGAAGACGCTGCCGCTGGCCGACCCGCGGAAATCCCTGCAGTGGGCCACGGAACGCTGGGTCACCGACCGCCGGACGAACCTGCCGGTGCGCTGCTGCGAGGAGAATCCCAGATTCGAGGGCGAGGCCTACCTGAAGTTCCCGTTCGATGTCGAGAAGCGCGTCTACACCTGGTGGGACAGCACTCTGGGGGCCACCGTGCCCCTGGAGTTCAAGGGCACCACCAAGATCCGCGGCCACCGGGGTTACGTCTTCGGAGGCACCGTCGCGCCCACCGCCACCGGCACCCGTCAGGTGCCCGGAGTGCTGGTGGACCGCCCGCAGGGCCAAGTGCTTGCCGAGGAGTGGTACTCCAACGCGGGGATCGAGCTGACGGTCGACCAGCGCACGGGCCGGATCATGAACGCGGTGATCGCGCCGACGAAGACGCTGCGGGCCCCGGGTTCGAAGAAGGACGCCGTCGTCCTGCTGTCCAGCAAGCGGCTGGAGTTCACCGAGGCGACCCGGCGTGAGCAGGTGAAGCTGGCCTCCGACGACGCCAGCCGGCTGAAGATGCTCGGCGAGACCGTGCCCGTCGTGGGCGGAATCACCGGCGGTCTGCTCACCTTGGCCGGCGTGGTGATGGTGATCCGTGGCCGTCGGCAGTCGGAACACTCAGCCCAGTGATGAAAGCGCGATGCCGACCATCCCGAACTTGTCACCTTCGTGCGTAGTGGAACGGATCAGTCGAACTAACACTTGCGTTACCCCGCAGATAAGAAACGTTTCCGGTTTGAGCCGGCTCCCACTCCCAGGAGTCCGCCACCGGCCCGGTGCCGCACATCGACCGCACATCCCGCCAGGCGCCGTCCCCGCAGTACCTCAGGACCCCGCACCACCCCCAAGTACCCGCAGTATCCGCACACCGAGCCAGCCCAGCGCTTCACCCCCGGAAGCCCGGCAATCCCTCACCCGCCTGCCCTCGCAGCTGCCGAGTTGGAGCACCTCTCTATGCCCCTGCACGCGTCCGCTCTGGCTTCCGGCCAAGTGGGCTTCGTCCCCGCTCAAGCCCGCACCGGTAGCCGAGTCACCGACTCGCTCGCCATTGACCCGCACATCGCACCCGTCGTGGAAGCCCTGCCGCGCCGGATCACCTTCCTCGCCCGCCGTGACCTGGGCAACCAGGCAGCCGGCGGCTCGGAACTGCTCATCGACCGGATAGCCGGCGGTCTGACCGCCGGCGGCCACGAGGTCACGCTCGTGTGCGGCGGCCCGGCCGCCGAACGCGACTACCGGGTGGTCTCCGCGGGCGGTGACGCAGGTCACTTCCTCCGCGCCAGGAAGATCTTCGCCCGCGAGGTCGGCGACTGCGACCTGCTGGTCGAGGTATGCAACGGCATGCCGTACCTGGCGCCGCTGTGGCACCGCGGACCAACGTTGTGCCTGGTCAACCATGTGCACACTGATCTTTGGCAGATGCGTTACCCGGGCCCTGCGGCCCGGCTCGGCCGCAGACTGGAGCACTGGGCGCTGGCAGGCACCCACCGCGACAACCTGATGGTGGCCGTCTCCGAGTCGACTGCCTCCGAGCTGCGCGGCATCGGCGTGGCCGCGGACCGGATCCGGATCGTCAACAATGGCGTCGAAGACCCCGGCCCGCTGCTGCCCGAGGCGAGGGAACCGCTGTTCCTGGCCGTCGGCCGGCTGGTGGAGTACAAGCGCATCGACCTGCTCCTACGGCTGTGGGAGCGGGTCCGCCCCGTCACCGGCGGCCGGCTCGTCATCGTGGGCGACGGCCCCGAACGGGAGCGGCTGGAAGCCATGGCCGGCCCCGCTGTGACGTTCGCCGGCCGGGTGTCGGAGGCCGAGAAGCACCGGCTGATGTGCGAGGCGTGGCTGTTGTTGCACCCCTCCCTGGTCGAGGGCTGGGGGCTGGTCGTCACCGAGGCCGCCGCGCGGGCCACCCCCGCGGTCGGTTTCGACATACCGGGCCTGTGCGACTCCATCGAGGACGGAGAGACCGGGGTGCTGGCCCGGGGCGAGAGTTCGTTCGCCGCCGCGTGGTGCGCTCTGTCTCTCAGTGCCGACCGGCGCGCAGCCATGGGACGTGCCGCCGCGCATCGCGCCAAGCGCTTCCGCTGGAGCGCGACGGTCCGTCAGTTCCAGGCGGTCGCCGCCGAGGCCGCGGCGCTCGCCGCCCCGAGACGCGGCAGATGAGCGGCCATGTCTGAGATCACCGAACGCGCCTTCAAGGATCCGTCGCTGAAGCGATCGGCCGCCCTCTTCCGGGCGTTCATGCGCGAACAGAGCGATCCCGAGCGGTGCTACACCCTGCTGGCCCGTGACTCGGTCGCACAAGTGGCGCGTCACATCGACCTGCCCGGCAAGATCGTCGTCGATATCGGCGGTGGCAGCGGCCACTTCACCGAGGAGTTCCGCCGCCGTGGCGCGCAGAGCTACCTCTTCGAGCCCGACCTGCGGGAGCTGAGCGCCCGCGGCCGGGTCACCGAGGACGCGGTGCTCGCCGACGGATATCTGCTGCCGCTCGCCGACGGCGCGGCGGACGTGTGCTTCTCGTCCAATGTGCTGGAGCACGTGTCGGACCCACAGACGTTCATCAGCGAGATGGTGCGGGTCACCCGTCCCGGCGGACTGATCTACCTGTCGTTCACCAACTGGCTCTCCCCCTGGGGAGGTCACGAGACAGCCCCGTGGCACTACCTCGGGGCCGACCGGGCCCGCGCACGCTACGAACGGCGCACCGGCCGCGAGGCCAAGCACACCGTCGGCGAGAACCTGTTCCCCGTCCACATCGGTCCCACCCTGCGGCACGTCCGCGGCCGCGACGACGTGCAAGTCGTCACCGCGCGGTCCCGTTACTGGCCATTCTTCGCGAGCACGATCACCCGGGTGCCGGGACTCCGCGAGATCGCCACCTGGAATCTGCTGCTGATTCTCAGGCGAAGCCCATGAGCAAGCGAAGCGAGGAACGGTCATGACCACTACGGTCCAGGCGCCCACCCGGGCGCCGCAGCCCGGCCCGACGCCGTCCGAGGCGTCCGGGGCGCCGCACGGACGACGCCTGCTGTTCGGCTTCTGGGCCGTCGTGCTGGTGTCCTTCCTCGCGGTGTCACCGGGGAAGATGACGTTCGAAACCAAACTCGGCGTCGCCCTCGACCCCCAGCGCTTCCTCGGCGACCTCGGTTCGCTGTGGAACGGCAACGTGGGCCTCGGCGGCATAGCCAACCAGTACATCGGCTACGCCTTCCCGGCGCTCCCTTACTACGCGTTCATGGACCTGCTGCAGGTGCCGGTGTGGCTGGCCGAGCGGCTCTGGCTGTCGATCATCGTGACCGCCGCCTTCTGGGGTGCGCTGAGGCTCGCCGAACGGCTGCGCGTGGGTACGCCCGCGACCCGGGTCCTCGGTGCCATGGTGTACGCGCTGTGGCCCACCTTCACGATCGTCATCGGATCGACCTCCGCCGCCGCGCTGCCCGGTGCCCTGCTGCCCTGGGTACTGCTGCCGCTGACCTCCGCGGCGCTGAGCCCCCGGATGGCCGCCGCACGTTCGGCCCTGCTGATCCCCTTCATGGGTGGCGTGAACGCCGCCTCGACGCTAGCCGCGCTGCTGCCCGTGGGTCTCTACCTGCTGAGCCGCCCCGCCGGCCGGCGTCGGCGCGCGCTGCTGGGCTGGTGGATACCGGGCGTCGTGCTGGCCACCGTGTGGTGGGTGGTGCCGCTGCTCCTGCTCGGCATCCACGGCGAGAACTTCATGCCGTACGTCGAGCAGGCCGACACCACCACTGCCACCATGTCCGCGACCGAGCTGCTGCGCGGCGCCGGCAACTGGGTGGCCTATCTGAACTTCGGTGAGGCATGGCTGCCGGCGGGCTGGACCGTCGCGACCGCCGTCATCACCGTCCTGGCTTCGGCGTTCGCCGCGGCCCTGGGGCTGGCGGGCCTGGCGCGCCGGGACCTGCCGGAGCGCCGCTGGCTGCTGCTGACCGTCCTGGCCGTGGTCCTGATCGCGCTGGCCGGGTACGGCGGCGCCTTCGGCGGTCCGTTCCACGGTGTCGTGCAGGACTGGTTCAACGGGTCGCTGAAGCCCTTCCGCAACATCTACAAGTTCCAGCCGGGACTGGCCCTCGCGCTCGCCCTCGGCCTGGCCCACCTGACGGCCGTGCTCTCCGTGAGCAGAAGTCCTCGGCCCCTTCCCGGTCGCCGCTGGGCGCCCGCGGCCGTGGCGGTGCTGGTGCTGCCCGGTCTGGCCCTGCCGTACGTCAACGGCTCGATCCTGCAGCCCGGCGCCTTTACCAAGCTGCCCACCCACTGGGAGAAGGCCGCCGGCTGGCTCAAGGACAACGCCCCGAACAGCCGGACCATGGTCGTACCGGCGACGGCGCACGGCATCTACACCTGGGGTTCCCCCATTGACCAGCCGTTCGACGTGCTGGCCGAAACGCCCTGGGCGCAGCGTGACTTCGTCCCCTTCGGTACACCCGGCGCACGCCGTGTGACGGACGCCGTCGAACAGGCGCTGCTGTCCGGCACCGAGGTTCCGGGCCTTCAGGCATACCTGGCACGGGCCGGCATGCACGAGGTGGTCGTACGTAACGACCTCGACCCCGACCAGATCGGTTACGTCCCGCCGCAGACGGTGAAGCGGACACTGGAATCGTCTGGCTACCGCAAGGTCGCCGGGTTCGGACCGCTCGTGACCGGCGGGCGCATCGGCGAAGCCACCCCGCTGCAGGTGCAGGGGCTGTTTCCGCGGCTTCAGTCCGTGGAGATCTACCAGCCGCAGGACCGCACCGCGCGTCCCGACCGGGTCGGTGTGTCGGCCGCGGCCGACACGGCCGTGGTCAGTGGCGGACCCGAGGCGCTGCTCCAGCTCTCGGCCGATCCCTCGATGGCCGGCCGGCCGGCCGTACTGGCCGGGGACAGTCTTCCCAACGGCGTCGTCGCACCGGTGAAGGCAGTGGCGGACGGCCTGCGCCGAGCCGACACCCGGTTCGGCCTGGTCAACAACAACACCTCGTACACGTACACCGCGGACGAGCGCAATCACGCCGACAGCCTGCAGAACGCGGGCGAGAAGCCCAAGCAGATCCTGCCGTCGAAGGGCACCCATCACCAGACGACGGCGGTGCTGCGCGGCGCTGAGTCCGTGACGGCTTCCAGCAGTGGCAACTGGCTGTTCCACCTGCCGCAGTACGACCCGGTGAACGCCTTCGACGGCAACCCCGACACCGCGTGGGCCGAGGGAAGCCCCGGCCGGCCGGCCGGTCAGTGGCTCAAGGTGGACTTCTCCGGGCCCACCGACATCCCGGCCTCCATCCAGCTGACCCCCCTGCCGAGCGACAGCATGCGCGCCGCGCCCACGCGAGTGCGGATCGAGACCGACCGCGGTTCGGCCGAAAGCCCGCTGCAGACGAACGGCCTGCCGCAGACCGTCAGGGCGCCCTTCGGTGAGGCCTCCTGGATGAAGATCACCATCGTTGCCGCGCAACAGGCGCGCCCGGGCCTGTCCGGGGCCGGCTTCTCCGAGGTGTCGATCCCGGATGTGCAGGTGACGCGCATGCTGGCGCTGCCTGCCGATGCGGAGCGCACCGACGCGGCGGCGACCGTGTACTCCATGCACCGCGGCACCGACGCGGGCGGCTTGTCGCCCGTATCGGCCGAGGTGGGACTGCACCGGCAGTTCAGCACCCGGGAAGCGGGCGAGTACAAGGTGTCGGCGCAGGCCGTCACCGTGCCCGGCGGCCCGTTGGACGAACTGCTCGACCGTTCGGCTCCCGGATCGAAGAACCGGGTGACGGCCTCCGTGGACTCCACCAGCCGCAACGGCATGTCGCTGAGCGCCCGCAACCTGGTGGACGGTGATCTGACGACCGCCTGGATCGCGGGCGACCGGCCGGTCGTCCACCTGAGCTGGCCCAAGAAGGAGAAGATCGACGAGATCATCCTCGCGCCGGCGGGCGGGGTGTCCACCCGGCCCGAGCAGGTGATGATCAGCTCCCCGCACGGCGCCGCGACGGCCGACGTGGACGAGAACGGGCGGGTCCGTTTCCCGGAGATCGAGACGAACCGGCTTGACATCGCCATCAGCCGGGTCGCCCCGCTCACCGTCCACAATCCGGTGGCGGACGCGCAGTTGCAGCTGCCGGTCGGGCTGAGTGAGGTGCATGTTCCCGCACTGGCCGATCTGCGGGTGCCGCGTCCGAAGCCGTCCGCGCGCTTCTCGCTGCCGTGCGGTGAGGGCCCGGACCTTGCTGTGGGCGGTGTCCTGCACAAGACGAAGGCCTCCGGATTCGTCCGGGACCTCACCGAGCGGCGACCCGTCACCGTCGCACTCTGCGCAGGGGAGGAAAAGGACGGCACCCTGGAACTTCCGCCCGGCGATCACGAGGTGGAGGCGGGCGACGCGGGCCCGCTGGCGATCACCGACGTCACGCTGACCCTGGGCACTCCGCAGGAGATGGCGGGAGCGGCGGGTCGCGAGGCCACCGTCACCAAGTGGACCGACGACAGTCGGACCGTCTCGGTGTCGGCCGGCGCCGGCGAGGCCACGTACCTGCAGACCTACGAGAACGCCAACGACGGCTGGAAGGCCACTCTGGACGGCACGGAGCTGGAGTCGGTGCGTCTCGACGGCTGGCAGCAGGCCTGGCTGATCCCGGCCGGGGCGTCCGGCACGGTGAACCTGGAGTTCGAGCCCTCCGGGCCGTACCGGGCAGCCTTGATCGGCGGTGCGATCGCGCTCGTCGCACTGGTCGCCCTGGCCTTCCTGGGCCGCAGGCGCAGCGCCAGTGGAACTGACGAGCCGCTGCCCGAACCGGCGGCCCCTGGGATGCTGCTCGGGACGCTGGCGCTGACCGCCGTCGTCGCGGTGGTGGCGGGTCCGCTGGCCCTGGTGGTGCCCGTACTCGCCGTGGCGGCCCGGTTCCGGCCGGCCGTCCTGGTGCCGACCGCGGCGGTGGCGATGGCCGGAGCGGGCATTCTCGCCGCTGTCGGCGCCGGGGAGCCGGTCGACGCCGGGCAAGGCGCGTTCAGTGGCTTCGCGCAGGTACTGGCCCTGGTGGCCCTGTCTGCCGCCTTGGTGACGGCGGCAAGCCCGGCGTCCGCGGCCGCCGACCGCGAAGACGACGACGGTGCCGAAGCGCCGGAAGCCGGACCGGTGGTCACGGCCCGGCAGGGAAGCACGGGCACCGGGGACTGGCCCGAGCCGACCCCTCGGCAGCCGGGAGGCGGTGGCCCCGCATGACCTCGTCGTGGACCGCCGCCGGGTGGGGGACCGCAACCCCTCCCGGCGGGGTCCGGATCCCCTTTCCGACCATCGATGAGGTGTCGCGGCACTGCCTCAGTGACGACGAGCCGGAGACCGTGCACGTCGAGGTCCATCTGCCCGGACGGCTGGACCCGGCACGGCTGCGGACCGCGTTCCGGCGGGCGCTGCTGACGCACCCCCGGGTGCTGATGCGGGAAGTGCCCGGCCGCAGGCACCGGCAGTTCTTCGCGTGGGAGCTGACCGGCGAACCGGACAGCGACCCGGTGAGCTTCGCGGGGCCGGGACCCGACGCGTTGGCGCGGGCCCGATCCCGGGCCCTCACGGAATGTCCGTCGCTCACCCTGTCGCCGCCGATGCGCCTCGAAGTCATCGAGGTGGACGGGGGAACGGCCGCCGGAGGGCCGTCGGCGGCGGGCGTGCCGTCGGCGACCCGGACCGTGCTGCTGCTGACGATGCATCACACGGCCCTCGACGCGCCCTCTGGACTGCGGCTGCTCGCCACGACCGCGGAACGGTACAGCGGCTTGGCCGCTCTCCCGGTCCCCGGGCCGGTTCGGCCGGGCCGCTCGGGTCCGGCCCCCAGCGCGACCGGCGGCACCGGCCGCGCGGTATGCGCGCGGCCCGTGCGGGTCGCGCCGGACTCCCGCCCCGAGCCGGTGCGCGCCCGCGCCGTGGGCAACGGCATACTGCAGGCGGAACTGCCCGTTCCGAGGCGTGCGGCGCGGACCGGCGGGCGTCTGCCCTGGACCGTCAACGACCAACTGCTGGTCGCCGCTTCACTGATGGTGGGCCGTTGGAACGTCTCGCAGGGGCGTCCGGCCGGTCCGGTGCGGATCACCATGCCCGTCGACGACCGTCCGCGCGGCACGGAGATGCCGATGGGGAACGGAACCCGGCTCGTCGAGGTGGCCATGACCCCCGAGGACCCGCGCGACCTGGACCTGCTGCTCGGTGAGCGGCCGGACCTGGCGACCGTGGCCCGGTTGCTGGGCACCACCGCTCGGCGCACTCGCGCGCTGAAATCGGCGCACGGCGCGCCCCTGGGTCGCGGGGCGAGCCTGTTGACCGCGCCGCTGCTGCCGGTCGGCATCCGGGGCGCGCTCACCCGTGGCGCGCGGCGGGCGGCGGCGCCCTGGACGTCGACGGTGCTGGTCACCAACATCGGACGCGTGCCGTACACGCTGGACTTCGGTGACGCCGGTCGGGCGACAGCCGTGTGGTTCTCCGCACCGGCGCGGATGCCGCGCGGGTTGAGCGTGGCGGCGGCTTCCACCGACGGGCGACTGCATGTGACGCTGCGCTGGTCGCGGGCGCTGCTCGGTGACGCGGCGGGCGCGGACCTGGTGGGTTTGTTCGAGGAGTCGCTTTCGACGACGTCACAGGTCGCCCGGGCCGGGTCGACCGCACTGGGGATGGGGCCGGGAGCCGGAATTCCGGAGGCGGACACCGCCGCTGCCGACGCCGAGGCGTCCGCAGCCCGGGATCACGCATGCCGCCCGGGCGGGCCGTACAACCGCGACGCATCGCGTCCGGACCCGACACCGGGTGGATCCCGTTCTGCCCGGGAGAACCATGGGAGGCCGTCATGACCCCCTCACCCAACGGCTCCGCGGCGACCGGAAAGTCGCCCGAGGCACCGGTGCCTTCGCCGAACCGGCGCGTCCCCGGGCTGCGGGATTTCTACGAGGACCCCACCGTCCCCGTCGCCTCCGGCGACGCCCGTAGTCTGCGTCAGGCCCGGATGCTGGCCGATGCGCTTGGGCCCGTAGGGCCCGGCCGCCCGGCCGCGACCGTGCTCGACGTGGGCTGCGGTGACGGCTCGGCGGCCGCGACCGCCGCCCGCGTACTGAACGGGCACCGCATCGTGGGAGTCGACTGGTCGCAGGACGCGCTGCGCCGGGCGGCGCCGCGCCTGAGCCAGGTCGTCCGCGGCGAGCTGACCGGTGGTGGGCTGCCGTTCGCCTCCGGCAGCGCCGACGCCGTGCTGTTCAGCGAGGTCGTCGAGCACCTCGTCGACCCCGACAGCGCGCTGGACGAACTGCACCGGGTACTGCGCCCCGGGGGGCATCTGATGCTCTCCACGCCGAACCTCGCCGCCTGGTACAACCGGGGGCTGCTGCTCGCCGGAGTCCAGCCGGTCTTCTCCGAGGTGAGTCTGCGCCGCATCCACGGCAGGCCGGGCAGCCAGGTGGTGGGCCATCTGCGGCTGTACACGGCGCGCGCGCTGCGGGAGTTCGTGGCGGCGTCCGGGTTCGACGTGGTGACGGTCGCCGGTGCGCCGTTCCACGGAGTGCCGCGCCCGCTCCGTCCGCTGGACCGCTTGGCCTGCCGACTGCCGTCCCTCGCCTCCATCCTCCTTGTGCATGCGAGAAGGGTGTAGCCCGTGGTGTGGGGTGTGGCCGCCGCACTGGTGGCGAACGTCCTGTACAGCACCGGCTTCGTTCTGGAGAAGCGGGCGCTGGCCGGCATGCCGCCGCTGAGCGCCGCACAGCCGGGCCGAGCCCTGCTCCTGCTGGCCGGCAGGCCCTTGTGGATCTGCGGGGCAATGGCGCTGGCCCTGGGGTTCGCCGCCCAACTAGCTGTCTACCGCACACTGCCGATCGCCGCTGCCCAGGGCCTGTTTCTGTCCGGGCTGGTCCTCCTGCTGGTGCTCTCGTCGGTGGTACTCGGTGAGCGCCCCTCCGGTCGTGAGCGGCGTGCGGTGGCTGTCATCGGTCTGGCGCTGGTGATGGTGGTGGCCTCGCTGTACGAGACCAGCGAGGAGATCAGCCGCAGCGCGCCCGCGGGCATCCTGCTGGGACTGTGCGTGCCGACACTCGCGGCCGGGCTGCTGCTGTACGCGGCCGCGGAACGGCGCGCCCGTCGGCGCCACCGGCAGCCGACCACCGGAGTGGCCTACGCGGTGGCGGTCGGTCTGCTCTACGGGGTCAGCTCGCTCGCCATCAAGGGCATCTCCGGGCATCTGGACACCTCGGACCTCCAAGGCTCCGTGCGCGCCCTGTTCGCCTCCCCCTATCCGTACCTTCTGCTGTTCACCGGGGTCAGCGGACTGGTGCTGTCGCAGACCGCCCTGCAGCGCTGCCGGGCCTCACTGATCGTCCCGGTGTGCTCGACGGTGACCTGCGTGTTCACCATCGTGAGCGGCACGATCGCGTTCGACGAGCCGCTGCCGGACGACCCGTTGCGGCTGATACTGCGTCTCGGCGGCACCTTGCTGGCCCTGACGGTCCTGCTCACCCTGCCGCGACACGACGCGGACACCCCCACCTCCGAAGGAACCCGGCCATGAAGCCTGACAACCCGCTGCTGAAGATCCTCGCCTGCCCACTCGACAAGGGTCCGCTGATCCTCGACGAGGTCAGGGGCGCTCTCTACAATCCGCGCCTGCGCCGCCGCTATCCGATCGTCGACGGCATCCCGCAACTGCTGCCCACTTCCGGTGAGCCTGCTGTCGAGCAGGAACCTGCTGTCTTCCTCGGCTGATCCGGCCGTGGCGGAAAATCGCTCTAGCTCCGCTCCCTCCCAAATGATCGAATCTGTGCCGTACGTCGGCGCAAAGGATTGCGAACTCATTCTCGGGCGGAGGTTGCTACGTGAATTCCATGTCGTACCTGGACCTGCATCGGCAAGTCTCCGCTGAGGTCGAGGCGGAGATAGAAGCCGCTCTCGAACGGCTCGGTCCCTCGGTGGACGCGGTCAGGAGCGCGGTCGGCAAACTCTTGAAGCATCAAAAATTGAAACATCCACTGTCGGTGCTGCCGCTGCTCGTCCACGCCATGGAGACGGGCACTCCCGGACCGGCCGTCCCGGTGTCCGCCGTGCACGTGCTGTGGTGGACTTCGGCCTGTTATCTGGACGACCTGGCCGACGGGCAGGGTGCGCCCCGGGCTGACGGCCTCGGTGCGAACGAGGCGCTGCTCGCCTCCGTCGTCAGCGGAAATATGCTGCCCTTTCATATCATTCAGTCGCCACGGGTTCCGGAGCCGGTGCGCGCCGCTCTGACGGCCGAGCTCGTGAACGGCTGGACCGCCGCCGCCGAAGGGCAACTGAGCGACATACAGGGAGACGTCGGCAGCGCTACGCGGAAATCGGTGATCACGGCATACCGCGGTAAATCCGGCGGCCCCTTCGGTATGATCACGGCAATGGCCGCGACATTATCGGGCGCGACGAGTGAGCGAAGAGAACTCTGGCGTGAGTTCGGCTACCTCTTCGGCGTCCTGTGGCAGATGTTCAACGATCAGGAAGACATCCTGTCCGGCCGCAATGAAGACCTGATGAACGGCACCGTGACCTACCTGCTCGCGTGCGCCATTGAGGAGGCGTCACCCCAGTCCCGGGAGCGCATCCTGGGCCTGTGCGCCGACGCGAGGAATTCTGGTGACGCGAGATCGGAACTCACCGCACTCCTGCTCGCGCCCGCCGTCCTTCAGCAGTTCCATGAAGACGTCGACGCCTTTCGCGACGAGGCGTGCCGCGTGCTGGATGAACTGGGTGGTGACGAGGACTACTTGCCCGTGCTGCGGCAGCTCGTGGACCTGTCGGCCCAGATGCTCCTGCCGGGCGCGTGAGGGAGGACAGGCGGCTGAGGCGCCGCCTCAGAGCGGTTCGCCACACCTGTGAGGCGCTGCTCGCGGAGTGGGGCATGGAACACGGTTGCGGCATCGACGAACTCCACCGCTACCTGAGCGAGCAGCGCCGGCGCCCCATCCACCTGATTTCGACGCCCTTCCCCGAGCCCCATCTGTTCGGCATCTGGCTGAAGATGGACGACTACGACGTCATCGTGTTCGAGAAGGCGGCCTCACCCGCGCACAAGGAACACATCATCGCCCACGAACTGGCCCACATCGCCTTCGAGCACCGCGGGTCCGTGCAACTGGATCAGGGTGACTCGGGCCGGCTGCTGTCGGACGTCGACCCCGCGGCCGTACGGGGCATGCTGATGCGCTCCCGCTACAGCGACGACGAGGAGCAGGAGGCCGAGACGATGGCCTCGCTGATTCTGGCGCGGGCCACGAAGCGATGGACCGAACCGGCCTGGGGAGTCCCGGAAGAGGCCGCCGAAATCGTCGCTCGTATCGAGAACGGTCTCGGCAGACCGGAGCAGGCGTGAGTCTGATCTACGGAGTCCTCGCGTGGATCTGCGCCGTCGTCGGTCTCGCGGCGTTCGGTTACCGGCTTCCGGATCTGGTGCGCAGAAGACATGACATCGCTCTATGGGCCCTGTGCACGTACTTCCTCTGTTCCGGCATCAGCTTCCTGGTCGACCTGGACCTTCTCCGGCTGCACATCTCCGGCTTCTTCGGGCTTGCGAACATCACCTCACTGATCACCCAGGTCGCGGTGGTCGTGCTCACCGCGGCGCAGCAGGTCGTCCTCGTCTACTGGTCGTCCCCGCCCGCCGAGGCCCGGCGCATGGCGCGCCGCCGCGTGCTGTTCTTCGGCGCCGCCCTCTGCGTATTGGTGATCGCGTCCTTCCGTGCCGGGCCGGTGGCCAAGTCCGAAACGGCGACGTCGACGATCCTGCTCAGCATTCAGGACGGCGAGTACGCGCTGTACATGTCCTTCTACCTCCTGATCTGCGCCGTGGGGCAGTTCGAGACCGTGCGGTTGTCGCTGCGTTTCACCAAGATGGCCAACCGCCAATGGCTCGCGGTCGGGATGCGCACCGTGACCGTCGGCGCCGGGCTCATCCTGGTCTACTGCGTCACCCGGGGCATTCAGATCGCCGGCACCAGGCTGCACTTCGACGGATCGGGCCTCGACCCCATCCAGTGGACGAGCGGCAGCATCGGGGCCCTGCTCCAGATCACCGGCTGGACCATTCCGTCCTGGGGAATCCACATCACCCGCGCGCGGGGCTGGATCCGCAGCTACCGTTCCTATCTCCGGCTGCGGCCCCTGTGGTGGGCGCTGTACGAGGCCTCCCCGGACATCGCGCTGGACCCGCCCCGGTCCTGGCCGCGTGACCTCGTCCCGCCCCGGGACCCGCACTACCGCCTCTACCGGCGTGTCATCGAGATACGCGACGGGCAGTTGATGCTCCGCACCTCGCTCTCCCTCGCGGACTTCTCCCGAGTGGCCCGCGCCCTGGAACTCCCGGAGGACCCCACCTCACCTCTGGGTGAAGCGCTGCAGATGCGTGCCGTGCTAAGCCGTCCGGCCGAGGAGAGAGCCGAACAGGCCGACGCGTCGGACATTCCCGCGCGACCGCCGTACGAGGACTTCCGCGAGGAGGTGGAGTGGCTGACCGAGGTGGCGTCCTCGTTCACGGCCCTGGGCCAGGGCCGCAGGCCGGCATGCTGATCCCCCTGGCCCTGCGCACCATCCAGCGCCTCGTGGCCCTCGATGCCGCGCACGGCGCGACGGCCGCCGTGCCCGCCGTACGCGAGGCCGTACAGCGCATCCCGGAACTCGTCGCCGATCCCAGGAGCCTGCGCGGCCAGGACAGCGACCTGCTCGCGGTCCTGGCCGAGCTGTGCGAGGTCATCGGCTGGATCCTCTTCGACGCGGGCTTCCACCGCGGGGCCCACCGTATGAACGCGCGGGCGCTGGCCCTGGCGGAACTCTGCGGCGACCGCTGGACGGCGCGGCTGGTGCTGCTGAACCACAGCATGCTCATGGCCCATACCGGACACCCGCGGGCCGCACTGGAGGCCGCCCTTCGCGCGACCGGACCGCGCGCCCTCCCCGCCAGGGTCGCCAGCCTCGTCCTGATCCGCCAGGCGCACGCGATCGCCATGCTGGGCGACCGCGGCGAGCCGCTGGAACTGATCTCCCGCGCCCAGAGCCGGTTCCTGGACGGCATCTCGCGTCACGATCCGCACTGGGCCTGGTGGATCGACCAGACCGAGCTGCTCGGCCACCAGGGCTGGGTGCTGGCCAGACTGCGCCAATGGGACCGGGCCGTCCCGCTCCTGCACCACGCGGCCACCGCCCCCGGACCTTCCTACCGGCACCTGTTCACCGCGGAGCTCCTCTCGGCCCTGGCACGGGCCGGCGCCTGGAGAGAAGCGGAGGAACTCATCGCGGACGTCGCTCCCCGCGCCGCCCGCATCGGGTCCGTACGGACGACCGCGACACTCGGCAGGACGGCGGCAGGCCTGCGCCGGTCCGATGCCGCACCGGCGTCTCTGCGGGACGCGGCAGCCTTCCTGCTGGAGTCCCTGCCCAGCTCGGCGGCCCGGACCGATCTCCCCACCAGGAACAACAGATAGGGACCCCATGCGCCACATTCGGATCTCGACGCCCGCGGCCGCCGTCTTCGCTGCGGTCCTGCTCCTCTTCGCTTCCGGCGGGCCGGTGTCCGACGTCGCCTTCGACACACCTGCCGCCTCGGTGGCGACCCGGCAGACCGCCGCCGAGCAGGGCAGCCCG
Source organism: Streptomyces mabaensis (assembly GCF_053763515.1). NCBI lineage: Bacteria > Bacillati > Actinomycetota > Actinomycetes > Kitasatosporales > Streptomycetaceae > Streptomyces > Streptomyces mabaensis. The sequence continues at coordinate 189,414 of NZ_JBSOPZ010000007.1, read as the reverse complement.
TATGTGTCGACACATCTCTATTTCGGCACCGGCCGTCACCACGGCAGCCCGCCCATCTCCGACGAGGAGTTCATGAAGTTCGTCGCCGACGTGGTCACGCCCCGTTTCCCGGCCGGACTGACCCTTCAGGAGGGCCGCGGCCAATGGCGCGACAAGGACGGTGACATCAACCGCGAGCGATCGTACGAGCTGACCGTGCTCTATCCGGTGACAGAGGCTCAGGCCCGGGACGCCGACATCGAGCACATCCGCCGCCTGTACTGCGAGATCTACGACCTGGAGTCGGTGGGCCGCGCCGATGTCCGGGCCCGGGCCGACTTCTGACCGGCCCGTGGCGTGTGGCCCGTAGTCGTGGGGGCTCCTGCGGAGGACAACGTTCCGCCGCGGGCGTTGAATGGAAGCTGTGCATACTGCGAAGGGCATGCGACTCCGCCGGAGCCGCGCGCTCGCCGTAACAGGCCTGGCCGCGCTGCTGACCGGGGCGACGGCCCCGAGTTCGGCCGCCGTCGCGCCGGGCCCGGCAACCGCGCCCTCCGCCCCGCAGGCACCCCCGCCCCAGCCGCCGCCGCAGCTCACCAAGGCCGACGTGGACGGGGCCGTCGGCAAGCTGGACGGGGTCGTCGAGAGCCTGATGAAACGAACCGGCGTGCCCGGGGCGGCGGTGGGTGTCGTATACAAGGACCGGGTGGTCTACCTCAAGGGCTTCGGCGAACGACGGGTCGGCCAGGCAGCCGAGGTCGGCCCGGACACCGTGTTCCAGCTGGCGTCCCTCTCCAAGCCGCTCGCCTCCACCGTCGTCGCGGGCGCCGTCGGGGACAAGGTGGTCAGCTGGGACGAACGGGTGGCCGAGCACCTTCCCGGCTTCGCCCTCAAAGACCCCTGGGTGACCGGTCATGTCACCGTCGCGGATCTGTTCTCGCACCGCAGCGGCCTGCCCGACCATGCCGGTGATCTGCTGGAGGACCTCGGCTACGACCGTACGTACATCCTCAGCCACCTGAAGTACGAGCCGCTGGCCCCGTTCCGCGCGAGCTACGCCTACACCAACTACGGTGTCACCGCGGCCGCGGAGGCCGTCGCCCGCGCCAAGGGCGTCAGCTGGGAGAAGCTCTCCGACGACACCCTGTACAAGCCGGCCGGGATGGACTCCACCAGCTCCCGCTTCGCCGACTACGAGAAGGCGTCGGACAAGGCCGTTACCCATGTGAAGACCGATGACGGGGGCTGGCAGGCGAAGTTCGTACGGGACGCGGACGCCCAGGCACCGGCCGGCGGCGTCAGTTCCACGGCCCGCGACATGACCCGGTGGCTACGGCTCCAGCTGGCCAACGGCAAGCTCGGCGACCAGCAGATCATCGATGCCGAGAGTCTGGAGCACACCCACCTGCCCGAGACGGTCTCCCAGCCGCCGGCGGCCCCGGCCGGCCGCACCGGCTTCTACGGGCTGGGCTGGAACGTCGGCTACGACGACCAGGGCAGGCTCCGCCTCAGCCACTCCGGCGCGTTCGCGCTCGGCGCCAACACCAATGTGACGATGCTGCCCGGTGAGCAGCTGGGCATCGTCGTCCTCACCAACGGCGAACCGGTCGGGGTGGCCGACGCCGTCGCCCTCGACTTCTTCGACACCGCCCAGAACGGAAAGCCCACCGCCGACTGGCTGTCCCTGGCCGGCGCGGCATACGCGCAGGAGGAGCAGGCCGCGAAGTCCCCCACCAACTACGCCGATCCACCGGCGAGTCCGCGGCCCGCCCGCGCCGACCGCGTGTACACCGGGACGTACCACAACACCTACTACGGCAAGCTCGTGGTCACGGCGGACAAGGACGGGCTCACCCTCCGGCTCGGGCCCGCACCCATGAGCTTCCGGCTCACCCACTACGACGGCGACACCTTCAGCTTCGCGACCACGGGGGAGAACGCGGTCGGCCGCACCGGCGTCACGTTCACTCCCGGTGAGCGTGGGGCGCTCGCCGAGAAGGTCCGTATCGAGTACCTCGACCAGGACGGCCTGGGCACCTTCACCCGCGGGTAGGCCGCCGCCCCGTACCCGGTCGTGCTCGCGCAGGCGGAAAGACCGGGCCCTGTCGAGAGGGGGGCGGTCACGAGATATCTTGATGTCGAGCAATGTTGCAGACGTGGAGCGGAGCACCCGGTGACTGACTCGACCATCATCTATACGCACACTGACGAGGCCCCGGCCCTGGCGACCCATTCGTTCTTGCCGGTGGTCCAGGCGTACGCCTCGACGGCCGGCGTCAGCGTGGAGACCCGTGACATCTCTCTGGCGGGGCGGATCATCGCCGGCTTCCCCGAGCGCCTCGAGGAGAGCCTGCGCGTCGACGACGCGCTCGCCGAGCTGGGTGAGCTGGCCAAGACCCCCGGCGCGAACATCATCAAGCTGCCGAACATCTCGGCCTCGATCCCGCAGCTGAAGGCGGCGATCGCCGAACTGCAGCAGCAGGGCTACGACCTGCCGGACTACCCGGACGACCCGAAGACCGACGAGGACAAGGACGTCCGCGCGCGGTACGACAAGGTCAAGGGCAGTGCCGTCAACCCGGTGCTGCGCGAGGGCAACTCCGACCGCCGCGCGCCCGCGTCCGTGAAGAACTACGCCAAGGCCCACCCGCACCGCATGGGCGCGTGGACGTCCGAGTCGAAGACGAACGTCGCGCACATGGACGCCGACGACTTCCGCTCCACCGAGAAGTCCGCCGTCATCGCGGACGCCGGCTCCCTGCGCATCGAGCTCGCCGGGGACGACGGCAGCACCACCGTCCTGCGCGAGTCCGTTCCGGTGCTCGCGGGCGAGGTCGTGGACGCGTCCGTCATGCGCGTCGCGGTCCTGCGTGAGTTCCTCGGCGAGCAGGTCGCCCGCGCCAAGGCCGAGGGCGTGCTGTTCTCGGTGCACCTGAAGGCCACGATGATGAAGGTCTCCGACCCGATCGTCTTCGGTCACGTCGTGCGCGCGTTCTTCCCCAAGACGTTCGCCGAGCACGGCGAGGCGCTCGCCGCGGCCGGCCTGAGCCCGAACGACGGACTCGGCGGCATCCTCAAGGGCCTGGAGTCGCTGCCCGAGGGCGCGAAGATCAAGGAGTCCTTCGACGCCGAGCTCGCCGAGGGTCCCGCGCTGGCCATGGTCGACTCCGACCGCGGCATCACCAACCTGCACGTACCGAGCGATGTCATCGTCGACGCCTCCATGCCGGCGATGATCCGCACCTCCGGTCACATGTGGGGCCCGGACGGCCAGGAGGCCGACACCCTCGCGGTCATCCCGGACAGCAGCTACGCCGGCATCTACCAGGTCGTCATCGACGACTGCCGCGCGAACGGCGCCTTCGACCCGGCGACAATGGGCTCGGTGCCCAACGTCGGCCTGATGGCGCAGAAGGCCGAGGAGTACGGCAGCCACGACAAGACCTTCGAGATCCCCACCACCGGCACGGTGCGGGTCGTCGACGGCGGCGGCAACGTCGTACTCGAGCACGCGGTGAGCGCCGGTGACATCTGGCGCATGTGCCAGACCAAGGACCTGCCGATCAAGGACTGGGTCAAGCTCGCCGTCACCCGCGCCCGCGCGACCGGCGACCCGGCCGTGTTCTGGCTCGACGAGGGCCGCGCGCACGACGCGAACCTGATCGCCAAGGTCAGGACGTACCTGGCCGAGCACGACACCGACGGGCTGCAGATCGAGATCAAGTCGCCGGTCGACGCGATCGCGTTCTCCCTCGACCGTATCCGCCGCGGCGAGAACACCATCTCGGTCACCGGCAACGTGCTGCGCGACTACCTGACCGACCTGTTCCCGATCCTCGAGCTCGGTACCAGCGCGAAGATGCTCTCCGTCGTCCCGCTGATGAACGGCGGCGGACTGTTCGAGACCGGCGCCGGCGGCTCCGCGCCGAAGCACGTCCAGCAGCTGGTCAAGGAGAACTACCTGCGCTGGGACAGCCTGGGCGAGTTCCTCGCCCTCGCGGTCAGCTTCGAGCACCTCGCTCAGACCACGGGCAACGCGCGCGCCCAGGTGCTCGCCGACACGCTCGACCGCGCGACCGGCACGTTCCTCAACGAGGACAAGTCGCCGAGCCGACGGCTGGGTGGCATCGACAACCGCGGCAGCCACTTCCACCTGGCGCTCTTCTGGGCCCAGGAGCTGGCGAAGCAGACGCAGGACACGCAGCTCGCGGAGGCGTTCGCCGCTCTCGCCAAGACGCTGTCCGAGCAGGAGCAGACAATCCTCGACGAGCTGATCGCGGTGCAGGGCTCGCCGGCCGACATCGGCGGCTACTACCAGCCCGACGCTGCCAAGGCCTCGGCCGTCATGCGTCCGTCGAAGACCTTCAACCAGGCCATCGCGACCCTCGGCTGACCGAAGTCCGTCCGCCCCCGTTCCGCCCCGACCGGCACCCACGCCGGCCGGGGCGGTCCCGTCCCCGGTCTTCGGCCGACCGTCACTGCTTGCGTGCCGCCCGGCCGACCGCCTCCACCAGCGGCAGCAACCGGTGCGGCACCCGCTCACGCAGGGCCACCTCGGTACGGGTCCGGACCACCCCCGGGAGCTGGATCAGCCGCTGGATGACGTCCTCGAGATGGCCGTTGTCGCGCGCCGCCACCCGCGTCAGCAGGTCCCCGCCGCCGGTGATCGAGAACGCCTCGATGATCTCCGGAACCTCCGCGAGGGCATCACCCACCTCGTCCAGGTGCCCCTGGGTGACCTCGATATGGACGAACGCCAGCACCGGATGGCCGAGCGCGGCCGGCGACAGAGCCGGGCCGGTGCCGGTGATCACACCGTCCCGTTCCAGCCGGTCGAGGCGGGCCTGCAGAGTGCCGCGGGCGATGCCGAGCAACCGCGCGTACTCCCGCACGCTGGTGCGCGGCCGCTCGATGAGCAGCCGCAGAATCCGGGTGTCGAGCTCATCGACCGCCATGATCCGCCGGCCCCTTCTGGTCGTGGTGAGGTGGAGCCACCATCGTCGGCCATGGTGACGGGCCATCGTGACGATCGCCGTCTCGCTGCGACAGGGGATCTCGCGGATACTGCAGACGGGTGCGTGAACATCTCCTTCGGCCCACCCCTGCCCGCGCGCGGGAGCGGCTGCACGGAGGTTGGGCGCATGGCAGACCAACGGAGCGGCGAGGAGGACCCCCGCCCCGGCCTCTCCCCGGGGGGTTCGGGTCACGTCCGCAGGCGGACGCTCCTGCTGGTCCTCTGTTCGTCGAAGACGGCCACCGTCGTGTCGACGGCGCGCCCGAGCGCGCTGTCGAAGGTCTCCTGGAACGGCTCACCCGTAAGGGCGGGAGCGAAGGCCCCGGTGACATGGCCGCCGATACGGCTCGGGTCCGGATGGGACCAGCGGATGCCCTTCGGATCGAACGCGACGACGTAGCCGACGTCCGCGTCCTTGCGCATCCGCTCCGCGCTGGGCTGCAGCACCGCGCTGGGATCGGCGGACCGCATGGCCGCGGCGGTGCCCGGGGCGTCCCTGAAGGCGACAGCGACCGACAGCGACCGGTCCAGCGCCTCCTCCGTAGACCGGCGCTGTGCCTGGACCACCAGTACCGCGAGTGTCGCCGCCGCCAGAACCAGCGCTGCGGCCGCCTGCAACAGGAACACCTGACCGGCGACGCTGCGAGGGCCCCAGGCTGCGAAGCGGCGGAGTCGGCCTGGTGGAACCTGTCGGGCATACCAGGGCGTTTGCATACGTCTCAGTCTTGTCGACGCGCGAGGGCGCGACCATCAGGCAGCCCGGCGACGTCGTGCTGATGGTCCGTTGGCATCGTCCTGGTTGATCCATAGCCGTTATTGCTGGACCAATGGCTCACCTATGAGGCGCCGAGTTGAACCACAGTGTCACTTGATGCTTCCCTGGCTGTATCCATGTACAAACGGCGCCGCGCAGCGCCGGACGGCAACGAAGCCGGATCCGGACGGCGGCGCCTTCGCCGTGCCTGCAAATCCCGTCCCCCACCCGGGGCGGTGAGCGGCCGGCGCACGCACCACTGCGAGGGGGGCGGCACACCGCCGTGAAGAGGATGCTCGTGGCTCCTGATCCGGGGTACCTGAGGCTCAGGAACTCGCTGCGCGCCGTCATCGGCGTCGGGCTCGCCGTTGCGGTGGCCGAGCTGTGCGGACTCTCGCTCACCGCCTCGATCACGGGCGGCCTGGCGGCCCTGCTCGCCCTCTTCACCGTCACGGACGGGGGCGTGCGCGCCCAGCGCGTGACCACTGCCCTGCTGCCGATGGCCGGATTCCCGGTTCTTGCCCTCGCGACCACCCTCCACGGCCTCAACCTCGCCCGTGACGCGGCCTTCATCGCCGTCGTCTTCTGCGGGGTCTACGCACGCCGCTGGGGTCCGCGCGGACACGCGCTCGGGATCTTCGCGTTCATGAACTTCTTCGTCACGCAGTTCCTGCACGCCGTGCCGGGACAACTGCCGGAGTTGTACGGAGCCGTCGGCCTCGCTCTGGCCGCTGCCGGCCTGGTGCGCTTCGTACTGTGGCCCATCGAGCGCCACACGCCTCCCCCTGCCGCGCCGGCGGGGCTGCCCGGGACGGGACTGGCCCGGCCCACCACCCGGCAGGCGTTCCAGGCCGCTGCCGCGTGCGCGGTTGCGCTCGCCGTCGGTCAGTTCATCTCGCACGACCGCTGGTACTGGGCCGTCGGCACCGCCTGGTGGATCTTCGTCAACACGACATCGCGAGGCGAAACCCTGGTCAGAGGCTTCCGGCGGGTACTTGGGACGGTCATCGGGATCGTCGTGGGCCTGCTGGTCGCCGTGCCACTTCAGGGGGCGACGGTGCCGACAGCCGTACTGGTCGCCCTCTGCGTCTTCGGCATCTTCTACACCGCCGCCGTGTCGTACAGCTGGATGATGCTGGCGGTGACCGTGATGGCGGGCCTGCTCTACGGCCTGCTGGGCGTACTGGACGCGAATCTGCTCGTACTCCGTCTGGCCGAGACGGCCGTGGGTGCGGTGTGCGCCGGGCTCGCCGTGATCATTGTCCTGCCGGTGACCACCCATGCCACCAACCATGAATGGATCCAGCGAGCCCTCCGGTGCGTTCACGCGTGCACGTCCGAGGCTGCCGCCCGCCTGGCGGGCGTGGCCGGCGCGGACCCGACGCCCCACGCTGTCGAACTGGAGGTGCTGCTCGGACGCGTGAAGCTGTCCTTGACGCCTCTGGTCCACCCGCTCAGCCCGTACCGTGCACGTAAGGCACGCGCCCGCCGGGTGCTTGCCCTGCTCGACGAGTGCGCCCAGGAAGTGCGCGGGCTCGTCTCCGTGGCTTCGGACCCGGAGGCCGGCCACGACGCTCGGCTCGCGGCCGCGTGCTGGCGTGTCGAGGCCGCGGTCGAAGCCCTGACTGCCCCCAGCGGTGACTGGATGAGGGCACGAGAGGGGGCTGCCGTGCCGAGCGCCGTTCCGCCCGCCGGCGCGCCCGCGCTGGTCCATGTGCACGGGCTGGAGAGGCTGCTCGCCGAATTGGACGAGCCTCTGAGGACGTCTCCCCGCTCGCGACTGTGAGCTCCTGACCTGCGGCATGGACAGCAGGTGCTTGAATGAGGCACTTTCATCCGGCAACTACAGGTTCAGTGGGCGCGCACACGGGGTAACCCGGCGGAAACACAGGGGTGTTTCCCGCGGGCCGTGGGGGAGCGGGCAGCGCGTCGTCGAAAGGCCCGCTCAATTTGGGGGTGTGCGATGCGGAAGTTCCTGCGCCGAGCCGGCCGGGTGCCCAGACTCTCGGAGATCCCGGCACCGGTACCGCCACCGGTCCCGGCGCACTGCCCGGCGGGCCATGGACAGCCACGCGCCGAGGAGGCCGCCGGCGGCCGCGGCCCGAAGGACATGATCCGGGCCGCAGAGGAGTTCATCACGCTGTACCACCGCGAGGAGCCCGGCGCGGGCGACCCCGCCCGCAGGCTCGCCGCGATCCGCGCCGAGATCGCGGCCACCGGTACGTACCGGCACACGCCCGGGGAGCTGGCGCACGGCGCCCGGGTGGCCTGGCGAAACAGCAACCGCTGCATAGGCCGGCTGTACTGGCACTCGCTGCGGGTACGCGACTGCCGGGACCTCACCGACGCGGAGGACATCGCCCGGGAGTGCGCGGCGCATCTGCGCGAGGCCACCAACGGCGGCCGGATCAGACCGCTGATCACCGTGTTCGCGCCGGCCACCCCCGGCCGCCCGGCTCCGTACATCTGGAACGAGCAACTGGTCCGCTACGCCGGCTACGACACCGGCACGGGCAGCGTCGTCGGCGACCCGCGCAACGCCGGGATCACGGCGGCCGCGCAGCGGCTCGGCTGGCCGGGCGGCCCCGGCACTCCCTTCGACGTACTGCCGCTCATCGTGCAGGGCAGCAACGACAAGCCACGCTGGTTCGAGCTCCCGCCCGACGCCGTACTGGAGGTGGACCTCGACCACCCGGAGGACCGCTGGTGCGCCGAGTGGGGGCTTCGCTGGCACGCCGTCCCGGCGATCGCGAACATGTGCCTGGAGATCGGCGGCATCTGCTACCCGGCCGCGCCGTTCAACGGCTGGTACATGGGCACCGAGATAGGCGCCCGCAATCTGGCCGACACCGACCGTTACAACCTGCTGCCGCGGATCGCCGAGCACCTGGGGCTCGACACCTCCAGTGACCGCTCGCTGTGGAAGGACCGGGCCCTGGTCGAGCTGAACCGGGCGGTGCTGCACTCCTTCGACCGGGCCGGAGTCACCGTCACCGACCACCACACCGAGTCGGAGCGCTTCCTCACCCATCTGGACCGGGAGCGGCGGGCCGGCCGGGAGGCGAGCGCCGACTGGTCGTGGATCGTGCCGCCGATATCGGGCTCGGCGACACCCGTCTTCCACCGGACGTACGACACGGTCGAGCGGCATCCCGCGTACGTCCACCATCCCGAGGCACACCTGCGTGCCCAGGGCGGGGAGTTGGTCTAGACCGCCTGCTACCGTCGGCCCGACGGACATGATCCGGAGGCCATCAGCCGGCGGAGAGGGGCAGTGCGGTGAGCAGCGAGGACGCCACGCGGGCATTCATCGGGTCGTACACCTCGGCGGGCGGGCGGGGCGTCATCACCGCCGCCGTCGACCCGCGGACGGGAGCGCTGACCCCGCTCACGGCGACCGATGCCGTGGCGGACCCGTCGTTCCTGGCGCTCGCGCCCGGCGGGGCGGTGCTCTACGCGGTGAGTGAGACCGCCGACGGTGCGGCCGCCGCCTTCCGCGTGGCCGGGGACCGGGCCGACCCGCTCGGTCCGCCCGTACCGGTGGGAGGCTCCGCCCCCGCCCACCTGGTACGGATCGGACGGCACCTGCTGACCGCCAACTACGGTTCGGGAAGCGTCTCCGTGCTGCCGGTCCATCCGGACGGCGGCCTCGGCGAGGCCGGCTCCGTCCTGCCGCACCAGGGCTCCGGCCCCGACCCGGAGCGACAGCGCGGACCGCACGCGCACCAGGTGGTGTCCGACCCCTCCGGACGCTGGGTGCTCGGGGTGGACCTCGGCACCGACTCGGTACGGATCTGCGTACTCGACCCGGACACCGGCGTGCTGCGGCGGCACGGCGAGACCGCCCTGCGGCCGGGCACCGGGCCGCGCCATCTGGCCTTCCACCCCGACGGGCGCCACGCGTACGTCCGTGGCGAGCTGGCGCCGACGCTGACGGCTTGCCGCTGGGACGCGGAGGCCGGCGTCCTGGAGCCGCTGGGCGAGACACCGGTGCTGCCCGGAGGGGCCAGGGGGGCGGAGGGGGCCCGGGGCAGGCCCTATCCCTCGGCGCTGGTCGCGTCGCACGACGGCCGGTTCCTGTGGGCCGCCGTCCGCGGACACGACTCGATCGCCGTCCTCGCGCTCGACGGCAGCGCCGGCGGCGGCAGGGTGGACAAGCCGGTCCTGGTCACCACCGTGGACTGCGGCGGCCGGTGGCCGCGCGACCTCGCCCTCGACCCCGCCGGACGCCGGCTGTACGCGGCCAACGAGCGCTCCGGAGACGTCACCTGGTTCGACATCGAGGAGCGGACGGGCATCCCCCGGCGCGCGGGCTCGATCGAGGCGCCCGCGGCGTCCTGCATCGTCCTTGCCTGACGGACCTGCGCGGCGGGCCCGCCGCGCAGGTCCTGTCCGGGCGTCAGCGGACCGGCGCGCCGCCCGACGGCTGCGGGGCGATGCCCAGGACCGTCGTGTACTGCGCGAGCGCGAGCTTGCCGATCGCCGGGTAGGCGCCCAGCACGTCCGCCGAGGCGCAGTCCGCCTCCTTGACGGCGCTGTCGAGCAGCCCCTCCGTCACCTCGGGACCGATCACATACGGCGCGAGCGCGAGCTGCACCGAACCGGAGCCCCGCAGCTGATCGGCGATCGCCGCCACCGAGCCCTCCTGGTCCAGCGCCGCGGCCATGACCGGCACGGCCAGGCGCGCGGCCAGCAGCATCCCGGTGATCCCGGCCGCCTGGACGGCCTCCTCGCCGCCCACCGTGGCCAGGATGATGCCGTCGGCCGCCGTCGCGACGGTGAACAGCCGGGCACGGTCGGCGCGGGCCAGACCGGCCTCGGAGAGGCGGACGTGCAGAGCCTCGGCGAGCAGCGGGTGCGGACCGAGCACGTCGGACAGCTCGACCGGGGCCTGGCTGTCCATGACCGCCTGGCGTATACGGCGCATCAGCGCGTTGTCCGGGCCGGCGAGCAGCGGCACCACGACGCCCACCGGACCCTCGGGGTCGGCCACCTCCTGGCCGGCGGCGCGGGCCCGCTCGACGCGGGCGGCGCGCTCGGCGGCGGCGTGCGCGAGGACGGTCTGGAGCGTGGGGTACTCGGTGTCGTCGCCCTCCAGGTAACCGATACGGGCGTCGAGGCCGGGCAGCTCGGAGCGCGCGATGCTGATGGCTTCCTCCGCCAGGCAGCGCGTGGCGGTGCCCGGCGTGCCGGGGACGGCGAGGACCAGAGCGGGCGCGCCCTCAGGAGCCACCACGGGTTCCGGGCGGCGGTGCCGTCCGGGCTGGCGAGGTCGCGGCATTCGTACAGGCAGGCCGGATGCGGGCCCAGTGGGGGAGCTCATGGCGTCGCATGCTACTGGTTTTGTGTGCTCGGCTGTTCGGCGAGGGGGCGGCCGGGCGGCATCTGTCCATATTTATCCAATGAATGACAAACGCGGTCAACTGCCCGGGTCCGCCGAGACGGAGAGCAGCCGCCCGTCACACGGCAGTCCCAGGTCCCCGGTCGCGAGCGCCGACGCGATACGCACCGCTCCGTCCAGCGGATCGCCCGCGGCCGGCACCTGCCGGGCGTGCGGCAGCAGTCGCCCCAACTCGGCCCGGAGCGGCACGAGGAGTGGGTCGCCCATCCTGAACAGACCTCCGGTGAGGGCGACTTCGCAGTCCCCGCACGTCGGGCAGGCCGCGGCGGCGGTCTCGGCGATCTGGCGGGCGGCCTCGCGCAGGATGCCGGCCGCCACCGGATCGGTATCCGCGCACCGCGCCACCTCGGGCGCGAACGAGGCGAGCACGGCGGGCCGGTCGGTACGCGGATAGAGCAGCCCCGGCAGTCGGGGCGCGGGCCCGAACACCGCTTCCGTACGGGCCAGCAGGGCGGCCGAACCGCCGCGCCGGCCGTCGTGGGCACGCATCGCCGCTTCCAGACCGGCGCGGCCGATCCACGCCCCGCCCCCGCAGTCGCCGAGCAGATGTCCCCAGCCGTCCGCCCGGCGCCAGCCGGTCAGGTCCGTGCCCAGCGCGATCATTCCGGTACCGGCGGCGACCACCACGCCGGGCCGCCGGCCGAGCGCGCCGACGTACGCCGTCACGGCGTCGGCGGCCAGCGCCAGGCGCCGTACGCCGAGGGAACGCTCCAGCGCCGCGGGCAGCGCGGCGCGCAGGTCGTCGCCGAGCGTGGCCAGACCGGCGGCCCCCACGGCGACCGCGTCGAGCTCCTCGGCGCCGGCCCGCTCCAGCAGACCGGCCGCGGCGGGCAGGAGCAGCTCCAGCAGATGGCCGGCGTCGATCCCGCCGGCCCCGGTGCGCACCGGGCCGGGCGCGGTCACCACCTCCGCCGGCCCGTCCGCGTCCGTGCGGCCCAGCGCGATCCGCAGCCCGGAGCCGCCGGAGTCGACCCCGAGGACCCAGCTCACGGCAGTCGCCAGTCCACCGGCTGCCCGCCCTGCTGGATCAGCAGCTCGTTGGCCCTGCTGAACGGACGCGAGCCGAAGAAGCCCCGGTCCGCCGACATGGGGGAGGGGTGGGCGGACTCCACGGCCGGCAGGCGGCCGAGCAGGGGCCGCAGATTGCGCGCGTCGCGCCCCCACAGCACGGACACCAGCGGCTTGCCGCGCGCCGCGAGCGCCCGGATGGCCTGCTCGGTGACCTCCTCCCAGCCCTTGCCCCGGTGTGCCGCGGGTTTGCGCGGGGCCGTCGTGAGGGCCCGGTTGAGCAGCAGCACCCCCTGTCGGGTCCATGGCGTCAGATCACCGCTGGACGGCCGGGGCAGGCCGAGGTCGGTGTGCAGTTCCCGGAAGATGTTCTCCAGGCTGCCCGGCACCGGCCGCACCTCGGGCGCGACGGAGAAGGAGAGCCCGACCGCGTGCCCCGGGGTGGGGTAGGGGTCCTGACCAACGATCAGGACTCTCACCTCGTCGAACGGCTGCTGGAACGCCCGGAGCACATGAGCACCGGCCGGCAGGTAGGTACGCCCCGCGGCGATCTCGGCGCGCAGGAAGTCCCCCATCGCGGCGATCTGCTGAGCCACCGGCGCGAGGGCACGCGCCCAGCCCGGCTCGACGATTTCGTTCAACGGTCGTGCTGCCACGGGGCGTCACTCTACTGGTGCCGCCACCGCACGGGGGCGTCACCCGTATCAACCGATGACGGCCGCCCTCACGCACAGCACATCCGGCAGATGGGAGGCGAGCTGCTGCCAGCTGTCCCCATCGTCCGCGCTCGCGTACACCTCGCCGTTGCGGTTGCCGAAGTACACGCCCGCCGGGTCGGCGTCGTCCGTGCACATGGCGTCCCGCAGCACCGTGCCGTAGTGGTCGCCGTCGGGCAGTCCGGCGGACAACGCCTCCCAGCTTCCTCCCGCGTCGCTCGTGCGGTACACACGGCACCTGCGTCCGGCGGGCACCCGGTCGGAGTCGGCGTTGATCGGGAACACGTAGGCCACGTCCGCCCGGTGGGGGTGGGCGGCCACCGCGAAGCCGAAGTCCGAGGGGAGGCCGCCGCCGATGTCGGTCCACTTGGCGCCCGCGTCGTCGCTGCGGTAGACGCCCCAGTGATTCTGCAGGTACAGCCGGTCCAGGTCGCCGGCGTCCTGCGCGATCTTGTGCACGCACTGGCCGAACTCCGGGTTCGGGTCTGGCAGGAAGACCGCGGAGACCCCGCTGTTGGACGGGGCCCAGCTCCCCCCGCCGTCCCGGGAGCGGAAAACGCCCGCGGTGGAGACCGCCACCGTCACCGCATCGGCGTCCCGCGGGTCCGTGATCACCGTGTGCACGGCCTCTCCGCCGCCGCCCGGCATCCACTGCGACCGGGTCGGGTGCTCCCACAGCGGCCGGACCATGTCGAAGGTGACGCCGCCGTCCTCCGAGCGGAACAGGGCCGCCGGCTCGGTGCCCGCGTAGACCACGTCCGGAGCGGCGGGGCCCGCCGGATGGAGCTGCCAGACCCGCTCGAGGGAGGCTCCCGTGTCCTGGGGGAACTTCACCGCCGCCTTCTGCGGCTCGGTCCAGGTCGCTCCGAGGTCGTCCGAGTGGAACACGGACGGCCCCCAGTGCGCGCTGTCCCCTCCGACCAGCAGCCGGGGCACGGACCCGCGCTTGTCGATGGCGATCGAGTAGACGGCCTGGGCGTTGAACTGGGGTCCGTCGAATTCCCACGGTCCCCCGCCGCGCCTGCGGCCGGTGAAGAGGCCCTTGCGGGTGCCTACGGTGAGCAGTACGTCGGTCATGACCGAGACCTCCTGGACGCCGTTGTCTGAAGACTGGGGCCAGTCTGCACCCGCCCACTGACAACGTCTCGCGGAGCGCGCCGCACCGCGAGAACCGCGTGATCGATACCGATAGTTAACCGTGCGTATACGGGACTTACTTGACCGTAATCGACCAAGGGCGCTTGACTGCAGTTTCTTGCCCTCGACGCGAGAGGCACCTCGTTGACGACGACCGAGACGACCGATCTCCTTTCCCCGCTCGACCTGGCCTTCTGGCACATCGAGTCCGACGGACACCCGATGCACCTCGGTGCGCTGGGTGTCTTCACCGCACACTCGCCGGCCGCCGCCGATCTGGCCGCGGACCTGCTGGCAGCCCGGTCGGCCGGGGTGCCCCAGCTGCGCAGGCGTATCCGGGACGTGCTGCTGCCGGTGGGGGGCGCGGCGTGGAAGCCCGACCCGGGCTTCTCTCCGCAGCACCACGTGCATCTCGTACAGGCGGCCGGCGCCGACCCGCACACCGTGGCCGGCCGGCTCATGCAGCGTCCGCTGGACCGGGCGCGGCCCCCATGGGAGGCCCATGTCATCGCCGGGCCGGACGCCACCTCGTTCGCCGTGCTCTTCAAGTTCCATCACGCGCTCGCGGACGGCCTGCGGGCGCTCGCCCTCGCGGCGGCGCTGTTCGACGGGGCGCCACCGGCCGAACGGCCGCGGGCGCCGCGTCCGCCCCAGCCACAGCCCCGGCCGGCCGTCGCCGCTCCGGCATTCGCTCTCCCGCTGCTCGATCCGCGACGGCTGCCGGGCATGATCCGCGACCGCATGGGTGGCGTCGTGGGTGACGTCGGACAGGCGCTCGACATCGGCGCGGCCGTCGCCCGGGCCAACTGGCCGGTGCGCGGCACCGGCGCCCTGACCGCCCCGGCCGGCGGCACCCGCCGGATGGCCGCCGTCGCCTTCGATCTCGACGACGTGCACCGGGTACGGAAGGTCTGCGGCGGAACCGTGAACGACGTCCTGATTGCCGTCGTGGCGGGCGCCCTGCGCCGCTGGCTGGAGGGCCGCGGCGAGAGCAGCCGGGCGCTGGCTCCGCGGGCACTGATCCCGGTCTCCCGCCGCAGGCCCGGCAGCGCGCCAGGGGCAGGCAACCGGCTGTCCGGCTACCTGGTCCGGCTGCCGGTGGGCGACCCCGAGCCGCTGAGCCGGCTGGCCACCGTACGGGCGGCCATGGACCGCAACAAGGACGCTGGCCCGTCCCGGGGCGCCGGGGCGGTGGCGCTGCTCGCCGACCATGTGCCGTCGCTGGGTCACCGGCTGGGCGGTCCGGTCGTCGCCCAGGCGGCCCGGCTGCTCTACGACATCCTGGTCACGAGCGTGCCGCTGCCCGGCGTCAACCTGTCGCTGGGAGGCAGCACACTGCGCGAGGTCTACCCGCTGGCGCCGCTGGCCCGCGGCCAGTCGCTGGCGGTGGCCGTCTCGACGTACCGGGGGACGGTCCACTACGGACTGATCGCGGACGGGGAGGCCGTGCCGGACCTGGACGACCTCGCGGCCGGGATCACCGCGGAGCTCGCGGCCCTGATCGAGGCGGCGGAAGCTATGCCGTGACGTGTCGTGTGATGTGACAGCGCCAGGGGCGCGGGCCCGGATGCCCGCGTCCCTTGTCGTGCAGTCGGTCTCGTGAGTAGTACGAGGGTTATCGTAATTTGACGAACGCCGTAGTACGGCGTGTATCGTACTAAGGAACCGATCCCCCGTAGCGGAGGCATTCATGAGCGCCCTGTTCGAGCCCTTCACCCTGCGGTCGCTGACCGTCCCCAACCGCCTCTGGATGGCACCCATGTGCCAGTACAGCGCGGAGGTGTCCGGGCCGGACGCCGGGGTCGCGAACGACTGGCACTTCGCCCACTACGCCGCCCGGGCGACCGGTGGCACCGGCCTGATCCTGCTGGAGGCCACGGCGGTCAGCTCCGAGGGCCGGATCAGCCCGGCCGACCTCGGCATCTGGAACGACCGGCAGGTGGCGGCGCTGCGCCGGATCGCCGGCTTCCTCGAACGGCACGGAACGGTCCCGGGCATTCAGCTGGCGCACGCCGGACGGAAGGCGTCCACCGACCGCCCGTGGCTCGGCGGTGGGCCGCTCGGCATCAACGACGCGGAGGGGTGGGAGCCGGTGGGGCCGAGCCCGGTCGCGTACGACGCCGGCCACACCGTGCCCACCGAGCTGTCCACCGGTCGGATCAAGGAGATCGTGGGACAGTTCGCGGACGCCGCGCGGCGGGCCCTCGCGGCCGGCTTCCGGGTCGCCGAGGTCCATGGCGCGCACGGCTATCTCATCGGCGAGTTCCTCTCCCCGCACTCCAACCACCGCACCGACGAGTACGGCGGCCCGTTCGAGAACCGGATCCGGTTCGCGCTCGAAGTCGTCGACGCCGTACGGGCGGTGTGGCCGGAGGAACTGCCGCTGTTCTTCCGCATCTCCGCCACCGACTGGCTCGACGAGGGCGGCTGGACGGCGGACGACACCATCCGCTTCGCCCGCGAACTGCTCGCCCACGGAGTGGACTTGCTGGACGTCTCGACGGGCGGGCTCGCGCCCCGCGTGCGGATCCCCACCGGTCCCGGCTACCAGGTGCCGTTCGCCGAGCGGGTCCGCACCGAGACCGGGCTGCCCGTCGCCGCGGTCGGTCTGATCACCGACCCGGTGCAGGCCGAGAAGATTCTGGCCGACGGCCAGGCGGACGCCGTACTGCTCGGGCGGGAGTTGCTGCGCAACCCTTCCTTCGCCCGCCACGCGGCGCGCGAACTCGGCGGCCAGGTGCACGCGCCGGACCAGTACCACCGCGCGGTCTGACCCCGGAACCTTCGGATCGAAGGGCAGTTGGCCCTGGGCGCCACCGGAACATCTGTTAACCTGCCCGCTCCCGGATGTTCAGCGAGGTGTCTCGTCCCGTGCACAGCACTCCGTTCTCCCCCGCAGAGGCCAGTTCCGCGCGGACTCGGGTAGGCATGACCACCGCTCAGGTCGCGCACGCGATGGCGGCGTGCGGTGCCCCGGTCCGCCCCGAGCTGGTCGACGCATGGGAGCGGGGGTCCCATGTGCCGTCGGAACCGCAGTTCTTCGTGCTCGCCGATGTCCTGTGGTGCTCGCCGGTCGACCTGATGGGGGTCGAACCACGCACGCTGGCCGAGCACCGCCTGGCCCGGCAACTGAGCGTGGAGCGGCTGGCGTACCGGATCGGCATGGACGCCGCCGAGTACCGGGCGGCGGAGTCGGCACAGCGCTGGGACGGGGACTCCTGGCAGACCAGGGCTCTGGTGGAGGCGCTCGGACTCTCCCTGCGGAAGCTGATCGGAATCATGGGCCGGGTCGATGAGCTGGCCGAGCACCTGCGGTCGGCGATCGAGGGGCGATGGAAGGTACATGTCGCGCCCGTGGCGGAGATCGTCACCGTGAACGAGACCCGGGTGGGCGACGCGCTGCGCGCGATGCACGCGGAGTTCGCGGAGTTCTCCGAGCGCTACATGGGGCACCTGGTGGCCCGGAACGACGACGCCCGGCTCAAGGAGGTCGCGGCCGAGCGCTCCGCGTATCTGCGCCGGCTGGTCGACCACTTCTGGGAGCTGGTCGGCGAGGCGGGTGAGGCGCCGCCGTTCCCCGCGGTGGGCCGCTGATCCGAGGCGGTAGCCGGTTTCGGGCCCGGAAGGGCCGGACGCCCTTCCTGGCCCTTTCCCGGCGCCCTTCCCGGCAGTTCCCGGGCCCGCCACGCCGATCCGGAGCGTGGCGCGGCTCAGCGCGCGGCGGCGCCGAAGGACGGCTCCGCCGGGCCGCCCTGTTCGATGTCGTCCCAGTCGATCTCCATCGCCTTGCGGCGGGTGAAGACGTTGAAGAACAGGTTGAGCGTGATGGCGGTGACGCCGCCCAGCGTGATCCCGCTGTCGAGGACTGCCTGTAGGTCGTCGGGCATCCGGTCGAAGAACGGCGCGACCGTGGTGGGCAGCAGCGCGGCGCCCAGACTGACCGCCAGGATCAGCGCGTTGCGCTCGGCGCGCAGATCGACCTTGCCCAGGATCTGGATGCCGACCGCGGCGACCATGCCGAACATCGAGATCGCCGCCCCGCCGAGCACCGGGTGCGGAATCGCGGCGACCAGGCTGCCCGCCTTGGGCAGCAGCCCCAGCACGACCATCAGGACGCCGGCCGCGACCACCACGTACCGGCTCATGATTCTGGACATCCGCACCAGGCCGATGTTCTCGGCGAACGCCACATAGGGGAACGAGTTGAAGACGCCGCCGAGGACGGTGGCGACTCCGTCGGCGCGCAGGGCCCTGGCGACGGTGTCGCTGTCGACCTTCTTGCGCGTGATCTCCCCGATGGCGTACACGTCGCCGGTGGTCTCCACCATGGTGATGAGCATGACGACGGTCATGGCGATGATCGGAAGCAGTTCGAACTTCGGCATGCCGTAGTGGAACGGCGTGCTGACTCCGAACCAGTCGGCGTCGCGGACCGCGCCGAAGTGAGCGTCGCCGAGGATCCAGGCCACCGTGGTACCGGCGACCAGCCCGAGCAGGACGGCGAGACTGCTGAGAAACGGCTTGCCGACCCGGACCACGGCCAGGATGAAGAGCAGGGTACCCAGGGCGTACGCGAGGTTCTTCGGATCCCCGTACGCGGGCTCGCCGATCAGATGCGCACCGCCGGCCGCGTCCTGGAGGCCCACCGGGATCAGCGTGATGCCGATGATGGTGAGGATCGTGCCGATGACGATGGGCGGGAAGTACTTCACCAGTTTGCTGAAGAACGGTGCGAAGAGGAACGTCGCGATGCCCGCCGTGATCACGGCACCGTAGACGACGAGCAGCCCGGCGGTGCCGCCGCCCGCGCCGATGCCGATGGCGATCATGGGCGAGACCGCGGTGAACGTGACGCCCTGGACCAGCGGGAGCCTGGCGCCGATCTTCCAGATGCCGAGGGCCTGGATGATCGAGGCGACACCGCAGGTCAGCAGGTCGGCGTTGATCAGGTAGACGAGCTCTTCGGGGGAGAGGCCCAGCGCGTTCCCGAGCAGGACCGGGACGATCACGGCGGCCGCGTAGAACGCGAGGATGTGCTGGAAGCCGTAGAGGGTGAGCTTGGGGAGGGGGAGCAGTTCGTCGACGGGATGCGTCTGCCGCCGAGAGGACTGTCGGGAGGACTGTCGGGCGGATTGTCGGGGGAGTCGTGCCATCTCTGCCTTGCCTTCGCGAGGTAGGTGATTGAGAGGAGACCGCCGCCATCGAGTCCCGGATGACAGGACGAGGGCAGGCCGGCTCGTACGGAGCCGACGTCTGGCGGTGTTGCCGACACCACGTCGCCCTGCACTTGATTTGCGTCCCGGATTGACGGGACGTCCTTCGATCGGTAAGCGAATCCGGGGTTGTTCAGGGGGATCCGCAGGTGGGGGCCCGATCGAAGCGCTCACCCTAGTTGAACCGCGCCGTCCTCGCGAGTAACCGGAACGAGGCAATCAGCAGCCTCGGCAGGCGCGTTGGGGGCACAGTGGGGCAGACTCCCTTTATAGGGATCCATTCGCCTCCGCGGCTCATGTGAGGTCTGTCCAGGTGCTCGATGTCCCGTTCTGGTTGTGGGGGGCGTTCGCCGCGACCGTCATCGTGTCGCTGGCGGTGGATCTGGTGGCCCACCGGAGCGCGCATGTCATCGGCTTCAAGGAGGCCACCGCGTGGAGCGCCCTGTGGGTGGGCCTCGCGCTGGTGTTCGGCGTGGTGGTCTTCCTCGTCCTCGGCGTGACGGCGGGGACCGAGTACACCACCGCGTGGCTGCTGGAGAAGAGCCTGTCGGTCGACAACCTGTTCGTCTTCGCGCTGATCTTCGCGTACTTCAAGGTGCCCCGCGCGTACCAGCACCGCGTGCTGTTCTTCGGGGTCATCGGCGCGCTGGTGTTCCGCGGGGTGTTCCTTGCCCTGGGCGTCGCGGTGGTCAACCGCTTCACCGCGGTCCTGTTCGGCTTCGCGGCGGTCCTGTTCTACAGCACCTACAAGATCATCAAGGAGGAGGACGAGAGCTACGACCCGGGGAAGACCTTCGCGGTGCGGCTGCTGCGCAAGATCATCCCGGTGCGGGACGAGTACGCGGGGACGAAGTTCTTCGTCAAGGAGGCCGGCAGGCTCGTGGCCACCCCGCTCCTCGCGGTGGTCGCCGCGATCGAGGCGGCCGACCTGATCTTCGCTGTCGACAGCGTGCCCGCCGTTCTCGCGGTCAGCGACGATGCCTTCATCGTCTACACCAGCAACGCGTTCGCCATTCTCGGTCTGCGGGCGCTGTACTTCCTGCTCTCGGGCATGCTGGACCGGTTCCACTACCTGAGCAAGGGCCTCGCGATCATCCTCTCCTTCATCGCCGTGAAGCTGATCCTGCAGGCCTCCCACAAGCTGATCAGCACCGGCATCCCGGAGATCCCGTCGCCGGTCAGCCTGGCGGTCATCGTCGTCGTCCTTACGGTCTCCGTCGTACTGAGCCTGCGGCGGCCCCCCGCGCGGTCCGGGCCCGCGCCGGATGAGTCCCCGCCTTCACTGTCCGATTCCCCGGTACGGGCATACCGTGGAGAAATGGGCACCAAAGAGCGTGAGACCGAGCCACGGGCCGGACACGTTTGTCCGACGTGCAAGCAACCCGTAGCCAAGACGATCTATCGGCACAAGTCCCTCGGGGTGTGGGTCCCCGCCTGGGGCCGGGGTCCGTGCCGGAATCCGGACTGCTCGCAGTTCGCGGTGGACCCGCGACGCAGGGGGTCCGACTTGCGCTCGTGAGACCGGCTCTCGCCGTCAGACGGTGACGCGGATCTTGGACTGCTTGTGGGGGAGCTGCTCCCAGTCTTCCATCAGGCGGGCCCTGAGTCCGTGTGTCTTGGCGAGCTCGACGAGCGTCTCGGTGCGGTAGTAGAAGTCCTCGCGCAGCACGTGGTGCTGCTTGCCCTCGGTGCGGTTGAAGGTGAAGTCGAAGAAGGCGTTCGGGGCCATGACGCGCGCTATGTGGGCCAGACACTCGTCGATGACCTCGATCGGGGAGTGGGAGAACACGCTGTGCGCGTGCACCACCGTGAAGTACCCGGCCGGCAGGGAGGACAGGCGCAGGTCGCGGACCAGACCGAGATGGGGCAGCTTGGCCTGGAGCCCGCGCTCGGCCAGGGTGTCGCCCGCCGCGATGAGGATCTCGGGTGAGATGTCGATGCCGTGGTAGTGGCCGGTGTCGAGATAGTCGATGAAGCGCCAGCCGGCCCGCAGATTGCCGCACCCGATTTCCAGCATCCGGTCGGCCGGGGTGAGTCCGTGCCGGATCAGGTAGTCGAACTGCATCTCGCCGAGCGCGAGCCACCGCTGATGGGACGCGCTGCCGACGGCGGCCGAGGGGCTCTTGCCGGCGTCCGCCTTCATCACGGCCCGGTAGTACGCCACGTGGTCGCGCACGGTCAGCCGCAGCCTCCAGTCACGGCCCAGCCGGCCCAGATGGGGCACGATCCGGTCGGGATGCCGGACCGCATAGCGGATCTTGTGGGTCAGGCCAGCCCGGTTGATGCGGGTGCGCGCCCGGTCGGTGAACGGGGTCATCGTCGTACCTCCTGGTGTCCCCCTGCCACACTGCTCCGGCTCCGGCGAGGAGGCCACCGAGGGAGTGCCATCGGGGTGGGGGCGGGCCCCGGGTACGCGTACGGTCCGGCTGTGCGGGGGGGCGGGATGCTCCGTCCGTAGGCGGGAACCTGGCGCCGCGCGTGTCAAACTACGATGGATTTCGTACAATGGCCTCCCGGAGCGGCGAGGACGACAACGGAAGAAGGATCACCGTGACCAGCGCATCGAGCAGCCGCGAGCTGGCTCACCCCGGGCGCGACGACATCCGCCTCGAGGGCGTGCTGCACGCGCTCTCCGACCCGATGCGGCTGATCGTGGTCCGGGATCTCGCCACCGCGCAGGACGAGCTGTCGTGTTCGTACTTCGACCTGCCCGTCACCAAGTCGACGACCACCCACCACTTCCGGGTGCTGCGGGAGAGCGGCGTGATCCGGCAGACCTACCGGGGGACGGCCAAGATGAACGGGCTGCGCCGGGCGGACCTGGACGCGCTGTTCCCCGGCCTGCTCGACAGCGTGCTCGCCGCGGCCGCCGGCCAGGAGGGCCGGCTCGGAACCCGGCAGGACCGGCCCGGGAAGGGCGCCGCCGCGGTCACCGCCGGCTGACGTCGCGCTCCACCGGAATCCCGGCGGCGGCGAGCAGCCCCGGCCAGTCCGCGATCTTCACCGACCGCCGGCCGAGCGACTGCCCGAGGGCCGCTTCCGCGTCCTCGATCGCCAGCCAGCCCGGCCACTCGACCGGGTGCAGCCCTGATGCCCGCAGTACATCGACGGGTTCGGCGACGATCTCGCGCTGCCCGAGCAGGGCGGCGTCCGCCAGCAGCGAGGTCACCGTCTCCTTCGCGCACGGCCGGTTGGTGCCGATCACGCCGGTGGGCCCGCGTTTGATCCAGCCGGCGACGTACTCCCCGGGGGACGGTACGCCGTCGCGCAGTACCCGCCCCGCCGTGTTCGGCACCGTGCCGCGCGCCGGATCGAACGGCAGCCCGGGCATCGGCACTCCCCGATAGCCGACCGACCGCAGTACCAGCTGCGTCTCGATCTCCTCGAACGTGCCCGTGCCGGTCACCCCGCCGTGCCCGTCCGGCAGCGTGTGTTCGAACCGCGCCGCGGTGACCCGGCCCGCCGCGCCGAGCAGTTCCACGGGACGCAGGAAGAACCGCAGGTGGATCCGGCGGGCCGCGCCCCGTGGCGGCTGTACGGCCCAGGCCCGGAGCGCCTCGACGTTGCGCCGGTTCACGGCGGGCAGCCCTGAGGGGTCCTGGAAGGCCGGGTCGAGAGCCAGCTCCGCCGCGTCGACGAGCACCTCCGCGTCCGGCAGCGAGCCCAGTTCGCGCAGTTCCTTGGTGGTGAACTTGCCCTGTGAAGGGCCCCGCCTGGCCACCATGTACACGTCGCGCACCTGGCTCAGCGCCAGCGCCCCGAGCGCCGACTGCGGCATGTCGGTCGGCACCAGCTCGTCCGCGCCGCGGGCGAGGATGCGGGTCACGTCCACCGCCACATTGCCCGCGCCGACGACCACCGCGGAGCGGGCCCCCAGTGCGAACTCGTGTGCGGCGGTGTCCGGGTGTGCGCTGTACCAGGCGACGAACTCGGTGGCCGAATGGCTGCCGGCCAGATCCTCTCCCGGTACACCGAGCCGGCGGTCCTGGGCGGCGCCGACGCAGTACACCACCGCGTGGTAGAGCTCCAGCAGGCGCTCGGAGGGCAGCTGCGGGCCACCGACCTCGACATTGCCGACGAAGCAGATCTGCTCGTGCTCCAGGACGGTCCGCAGCGCGCCCTGCAGCGATTTGATCTTTTCGTGGTCGGGTGCGACGCCGTAGCGGACCAGCCCGTACGGGCACGGGAGCCGGTCCAGCACATCGACGCGCACACCCGGCACCTCGTTCTGCTGGACAAGCGACTGGGCGGCGTAGACCCCACTCGGGCCTGAACCGACAACGGCGACACGAAGCACGGCGGGGCTCCCTTCCCGCTGGGTGCTATCAGGATGACACCGGGACCCGCCGCCGGGCCACGGCCCGGCCGGCCCGGTGTGTCACGACCTCGCGGTCCCGGTCGGTCACGACTTCGTGCTCATGGCCCGCATCCGGCTGATCTCGGCGGTCTGCTGGGCGATGACGTCGGTCGCCATCTCCTCCACCGCGACGTTGTTCCCGTCGGTGAGCGCGTCGGTGGCCATGGTGACCGCACCGTCGTGGTGAGTGATCATCAGCTTCAGGAAGAGGGCGTCGAAGGCCTTGCCCCTGGCACTGCGCAGTTCGGCGAGCTGCTGCTCGGTGGCCATCCCCGGCATCGTGCCGTGCTGATGGCCGTCATGCTGCTTCGGTCCGCCATGGCTGTCCAGCCACCCCTGCATCGCGCCGATCTCCGGCTTCTGTGCGGCGGCTATCCGGTCGGCGAGTCGCTTCACCTGGTCGGAACCAGCCTGCTTACGGGCCAGTTCGGTCATGGTCAGCGCTTGGGTGTGGTGCACGATCATCATCTGTGCGTAGGTGAAATCAGCCCCGTTGGGGCTGTCGTCCGGACGCTCGGCCGCCGCCTCGGCCGCGGACAGCGTCCTGGCCGGCTCGCCGGGCCGGCCAGGCGCGACCACCGAGGGCCCCGGCGCCGCGCCCTTCTCCGCCGTCCCGCCGCCTTCGCCCGACTCGCAGGCGCCGAGGGTGAGTACCGCCACCACGACCGACAGGGCGACGGCGGACAGGCGGGCACGCGAACTGTTCTGACGACGGATCAACACAGTTTCCCCCAATACAACTTCGTTGCCATCTGTTGGAATGTGCATGCAAAGGACGATACTGCCGTGGTCCATGAACCGTTCAACTTCGAACGGATACAAGGGAGGACCCAGTGACCTCGTTGCACAACACCCGCGTGCGGCGCAGACACCTGAGCGTGGCCGCAGCCGCGGCCGGGCTGCTCGCCACACTTCTGGCGGCCGGCCCCGCTGCTGCCACACCCGACCCCGGAGACGCCCCGACCCAGGGACAGGTCTCCAGGGGAGTGGCGGCCGACACCCGGTCCGCCGTCGAGAACGGCGAGATACCCGGCGTGGACGAGATCGTCCACAGCGACAACATCAAGCACGTCGCC
This sequence comes from Streptomyces mabaensis, assembly GCF_053763515.1. Classification (NCBI taxonomy): domain Bacteria; kingdom Bacillati; phylum Actinomycetota; class Actinomycetes; order Kitasatosporales; family Streptomycetaceae; genus Streptomyces; species Streptomyces mabaensis. Next base: position 164,759 of record NZ_JBSOPZ010000007.1, on the reverse strand, counting down.
AACATCCCCAAGGACGCCCTCAAGGGCCTCAACACCGACCTGGCGTTCCAGGGCAAGTACGCCTTCGCGGGCAACTACGACGGCTTCGCGATCTTCGACATCAGCAGGCCGAAGGCCCCGAAGCTGGTCAGCCAGGTGCTGTGCCCCGGAGCGCAGAACGACGTCTCCGTCTCCGGGGACCTGCTCTTCCTGTCCACCGACTCCTCACGCAGCGACAACTCCTGCGCCAGCACCTCGCAGCCGGCGACCGAGAAGTCGTCGTGGGAGGGCATGAAGATCTTCGACATCAGCGACAAGGAGAACCCGCAGTACGTCGCCGCTGTCGAGACCGCCTGCGGCTCGCACACGCACACCCTGGTGCCCGAGCGCCGCAACGTCTACGTGTACGTCTCGTCGTACTCGCCCAACGCGGCCTTCCCCGACTGCCAGCCGCCGCACGACGGGATCTCCGTCATCAAGGTGCCGCGCAAGGCCCCCGAGAAGGCCGCGGTCGTGGGCTTCCCGGTGCTCTTCCCGGGCGAGGGTCCGGACGGTGGCGGCAACCCGGGCGGTCCCACCAACCCGGGCGTCTCCAAGACCACCGGCTGCCACGACATCACGGTGCTGCCGTCGAAGGACCTGGCCGCCGGCGCCTGCATGGGTGACGGCATCCTCTTCGACATCGAGGACCCGGAGAACCCGAAGGTCATCGACCGCGTCCAGGACAACGTGAACTTCGCGTTCTGGCACTCGGCGTCCTTCAACGAGCGCGCCAACAAGGTCGTCTTCACCGACGAGCTGGGCGGCGGCAGCGGCGCCACCTGCAACGCGGCGACCGGCCCCAACCGCGGTGCCAACGGCATCTACGACCTCACCGGCAAGGGCGACAAGCGCAAGCTGGTCTTCAAGAGCTACTTCAAGATCCCCCGGCACCAGGCCGACACCGAGAACTGCGTCGCCCACAACGGCTCGCTGATCCCGGTCAAGGGCCGCGACATCATGGTCCAGGCCTGGTACCAGGGCGGCGTCTCCGTGTGGGACTTCACCGACTCGGCCGCACCGAAGGAGATCGGCTACTTCGAGCGCGGTCCGATCACCACGGGCGCCCTGACCGTCGGGGGTTCCTGGTCCGCCTACTACTACAACGGCTACATCTACTCGAACGACATCGCCAAGGGCTTCGACGTACTGAAGCTCGACGACCGGAGCACGGACGGCGCCGAGAAGGTCCGGCTGCGCGAGCTCAACGTGCAGACCCAGCCCGACTACCGCTGATCAGCAGTTCCGCCGGGCGGCTCCCCGCCCGGCGGAACTCCCCGGGGTGGCCCGGCCGACCGGACATCCCCCATCTCCCAGTCCAGGCCGTACCGCTGGAACAGCTCCTGCCGCAGGCGCGGCAGCGGCATCGGCGCGCCCGGCAGCAGTACGGCCACGACCGCGCCCATCAGCAGCGCCCGGAGCAGCGGATAGTCGGAGTCCACATCCGCCGATCCGTACCGGGCGACGGTGTCGCGCAGCAGCTCCGCGAGCCGCTGCTGCTCGGGGCACTGGACGAAGCCCTCCGCCTGCAGAATGCCCGCCATGTGCGTCCGCATCAGCACCGGATGGTCCCGCGCCAGACCCAGAATCGCGTCGATGGCCCGGGCCAGCCGCTCGCGCCCGTCCTCGGTGCGCGGCTCCCGTTCCAGGGCCGCCTCCAGCGTGCGGTGCATCAGCCGGTGCACCGCGGACTGCAGAAGCTGACGCTTCCCGGGAAAGTAGTACGACACCAGTCCGCGGGCCGCACCCGCCCGGTCGGCGATGTCCGCCAGGGTCGTCGCCTCGTACCCGCGCTCACCGACCAGGTCCAGCGTCGCCTGCAGCAGCCGTTCCCGGGAACGCCTGCGCAATTCTTCATTGACCGAGGCGCTGCGCGGGGACATGCTTAACTCCTGCGTTGACTGGCTCCCAGCCAATATACTCAGCGCATGCCGCACCGGGCCCTTCCGGGGTGCCCTGGTGCTGCTGGCTGTCGGTACTGGGCGACGCGGGGGATCGTCCAGTACCGGCGGCACTCCGCCGTACGGCTGCCGCCGGTCCTCAGCCGCGCGGTCCTCGCGGACCGCCGCCGGCAGCACGCCGCTCGTACAGGATCACCGAGAGCATCACGACGGCGGCACCGAGCAGCCAGCCTCCGACCACGTCGGAGAACCAGTGCACGCCCAGGTACAACCGGGTCAGGCCGACGCCGACGACCGACACCGCCGCGACCGCGAGCGTCGCCCGCCACACCGGGGCGCCCGCCCCGAACCTCAGCAGCAGCCACAGCAGCAGCCCGAAGGCGACCACCGCCGTCATCGCGTGCCCGGACGGGAAGGCCGCGTAGTGCGCCGAGTCAACCGGGTCCGGCCAGCGCGGCCGCTCGCGTCCGACGGCCGCCTTCAGGCCCTGCTGTACGACCGTGCCCACCGCGGCGGTGCCCACGACCCACCAGGCGAGCAGCCGCTCGCCCCGCCACAGCAGCCACCCCGCGACGGCCGCGAGCAGGACCCGCATCGTCCACGGATCCCAGACCCAGTCCGTCAGCACCCGGTTCAGGTGGGTGAAACCGGGATCGTCGACCGCCTTGCGGTGCAGCAGGTCGGCGATCTCGCGGTCGTACGCGAGCAGCGGCGACCACTCGACCGAGACCAGCGCGACCAGGACCGCCGACAGCACGGCGAAAAGCGAAAGCGCTGTGTTCAGCATCACCCCCGCACGCGGCGGAAGCGGCGACGGCATACGGGACTTGGGGGGCGGGGCCGTATCACGCATGCGGCGATCATCGCCGATGGCGCAGCCTCCGGGCTAACCCAGAGCGCTGAGGCCGGGGAGGAACGCGACGAGCAGCGGAACGACCGGCACCAGCGCGGCGGCGGCGGTCAGCCGGAGGCGACGGCCGGCGGTCAGCCGGGGCGCGGCCGCGAGCAGCCGGTGCACCCGCTGCGGCACCTGGGCCTGCGGGGTGGGGCACGGCCCGAACACGCCCCGGTCCTCGTTGAGTTCCACCAGGGCGAGGGCGATGGTCAGCCGGCCGAACCGGCGCGAGGCGACATCGTCGGCGGCCAGTTCCACCAGCCGGTGCATCTCGTCGCGGAACGCGGCGAACACCGGCACCTGCGGGAAGCCGGTGGCCAGGGCGGCGGAACAGTGCAGCAACCAGTCGTGCCGGGCCGCGGCATGACCCTGCTCGTGGGCGAGCACGGCATCCAGCTGACGCCCCTTCAGGCGCTGCAATGCTCCGGTGGTGATCACGAGCCGGGGCGCGGCGCCCGGCAGCCACCAGGCATCGGGGCGCGCGCCTTCGAGCACGACCAGCCGCTCGGGGCCGGGCTCCTCGCCCGGCAGCAGCGGAGCGCGTACGAGGAGCTCCCGGCGGCCCTGCCTCCGACGGGCGCGCGTCCGGCGGATCTCCCGGGTGAGCATCGCGGCGGTCCAGGCCGCGCCGCCGGCGAGCAGGACCGCGGTGCCCGCGGCCCAGGGGCCGCCCATGCCCAGTGCGTACGCATCGACCACCCCGCTCGGCGCGTGGGCGAAGACGCGGCCCCGCACGACCTGCCAGGCGGCGGCCGCACTGAGGGTCATCGAGAGCGCGAAGGACAGCAGGACCCCGGCCACCACGCACTGCCACACCCACAGCGCCACCACCGGCTCGCGCTCCGGCCAGTCGGCCCGGGCCAGCAGTCGCGGGGCCACGACAGCGGCCACTGCGCCGAGCAGCAGCAGCGCGAAGGGGACCATCATGGTCCCCAGCCTATGAGCACGGGCTACCGGCGGGTATGACCTTGGCCCTCAAGTGACGGACGCCACGTCTCACAGGGTGAGGAGCATGGCGAACATCCCGATCCCCATCGCCAGCCGGCAGGCCGCCGTCACCTCCGGCCGCACACTCCCGGCGAAGCCGGCGCCCGCCGGCCCCCCGGCCGAGGCGGCAGCGGTGACGGAGAGCAGCCCGGCGCCGGTGCGCAGCATGTACACCCCGTAGTACGCCAGCAGTGCTCCGGTCAGCAGCGGGACGCCGCCCGCCGCGGTGGCCGCGCCATGGCCCGTGTGGCCGCCGCCCGGCAGCATCGTCACCGCCATGTAGAGCATCGCCAGCGATCCGACGAGATGGTGCAGGTGGTGCAGATGGTGAACGCTCAGCCGGGACAGCCACAGCGCCCGTAACGCGGCGACGCCGAACACCGCGCAGAGCACCGCCCCCGTCAGCCGGGGCGGCCCGGCCGCCGCGGCGGGCACCGCCATGGCGGCCATGCCGAACCCCATCACCGCCTCGCTGCCGGCCGCGCTGCGCTGTTCCTCGGACGGACTGCGCAGCCGCAGCAGGCAGTAGGCGCCGGTCGCTGCGCACAGCGCCACCAGCAGCCATGCGGACGTCACCGGACCGTGCACGGCGCACCTCCCCGTTCGACGGTGTCCCGGAGGTGATGCCCACCGGCCCCCGGGGCGCACGCGAGCGCAGCGGGGTAGTGGGGGAGCACACGGACCGCCGGACGGGGCCGCGTTACGCTCTGGGTGCCCGGGACCGGCGTCCGCGAGCCGGACCGGGGCACCGGGACACCAGCACGTGAAACGGAGACCGCACCCGATGGACACCGCCCCGAGCCGGGCCGCAGCAGAACTCACCTTCCGGGACGCCGCCGACGCCGATGTGCCCGCGCTCGTCGGGCTGATCGAGTCGGCCTACCGGGGCGACGCCAGCCGGGCGGGCTGGACCACCGAGGCGGACCTCCTCCAGGGGCAGCGCACCGACCCCGACGGCGTGCTCGACGTGATCAGGGCCGCAGGCAGCCGCCTGCTCGTGGTGGAGCGCGAGGGGGCGCTCGTCGCCTGCTGCCAGCTCGAACACCGCGGCGAGAGCGCGTACTTCGGCATGTTCGCGGTCCGCCCGGAGCTGCAGGGCGCGGGCCTCGGCAAGGTGATCATCGCCGAGGCCGAGCGTTCCGTACGCGAGAACTGGAGCGCGCGCGAGATGCACATGACCGTCATCTCGGCGCGGGACGACCTGATCGCCTGGTACGAGCGCCGCGGATACCGGCGTACCGGGAAGATGTCCCCCTTCCCGTACGGCGACGAGCGGTTCGGCATCCCGCAGCGCGACGACCTGGAGTTCGAGCTGCTGGTCAAACCGCTGACCGGCTGACGGGCCGGCGGACCGGCCGGGCACGCTACGCGGTGAAGCGGCCGGTGCGCCGGATCTCCGGATAGTCGGTCGTCGCGCCGTCCAGCTCCAGCGCCCGGACGAGCCGCAGATGGTCCTGGGTGTTGACCACCCAGCCGATGACCTTCAGCCCGGCGGCGTGCGCGCTCTCGACCGTCTCCAGGGTGAGCCGGCGGATGTTGAGAGCGACCGCTTCCGCTCCGGCCGCGCGGGCCCGGTCCACCACGTCGGTGCCGTAGTGGCTCGCGATCAGCGTGGTCCGTACGCCCGGTACCAGCCGCGCGATCTCGGTGACCGCCTCCTCCTGGAAGGACGACACGTCCACGCGCCCGGCGAGGTCCCGACGGTGCATGACCTCGGCGAGGGCCCGGGCCGCGGCCACGTCCTTGATCTCCGCCTGGAGGGGCGACCGCACGGCGTCGAGGACCTCCTCGAAGACCGGGACGCGCTCGCCCTGGCCGGCGTCGAGCTCCCGCAGTTCGGCGAGGGTCATGTCGGCGATGGCGCCCCTGCCGTCCGTGGTGCGGTCGACCTCGGCGTCGTGCATCACCACGAGCGCCCCGTCCTTGCTCAGGTGCAGGTCCAGTTCGATGACGTCCATGCCCGCGTGCTCCGCGCGGACGAAGGACCGCAGGGTGTTCTCCGGCTCCACACCCATGACCCCGCGATGACCGATGGTGAGGAAAGTCAAGGTCTCTCTCGCTTCCGTCGACGGCGGCATTCCCGCGCGGCGACCTGACACCGACCACGCGGCAGGCAGGCAGCCTAACGGCCCGGCCCGGCAATGGAACCGGCCTCACACCGCACGTTTCCCCCGGGTGGAACCAGGTGGCTCACGCCCGTCCGGCCTCCGGCGTCGCCCCGGACGCCTGTCCCGTCACCCGTGCGTGGGCGCGTCCCCCGAACCTTGACGCGCGAGTCGAGGCGGCACGCGTACCACCCGCTCTTGCTTCTTCGTGACATGACTACTAGTCATATAGCGAATCGAAATGAGCAGGGCGAGGGACACCACTGCGCGGGACACAACCCCCTGGAGGCGGCGTGAAATTCTCCGTGATCTTCGAAGCCCAGCTGGCCGATCCCACCGTGGAGCGGGAGCACCAGGTCATCCGCGACAGCGTCGAGCAGGCGGTGCTCGCCGAGCGGATGGGCTTCGACCGCGTCTGGGCCGTCGAGCACCACTCGCTCAAGTGGTACGCCCATATGAGCGCCCCCGAGATATTCCTGACCTGGGTGGCCGCGAAGACCAGCACCATCCGGATCGGCCACGGCGTGGTGTGCATGCCGTTCAACTTCAACCACCCCGCCCGGGTCGCCGAGCGGGCGGCCATGCTCGACCTGCTCTCCGGCGGCCGCCTCGACCTCGGTGCGGGCCGCGGCGGCACCGCACAGGAGACCTCCCTGTGCGGGGTCGACAAGGACCGTACGGCCCAGGAGGTGGAGGAGGCGCTGCGCATCGTCGGCAAGGCCTGGCAACAGGACGAACTCGAGTACCACGGCGAACTGATCGACATCGATCCGCATCCGATCCTGCCGCGTCCGCGGCAGACCCCGCATCCGCCGCTCTTCCTCGCCTGCAGTCGTACGGAGACGCTCACCCAGGCCGCCGAGCTGGGTATCGGGGCGCTGGTCATGGGCTTCGCCGGGCCCGGGGCGATCGTGGAGATGCGCGCCGCGTACGACCGGGCGATCCGGCGGCGGGGGAGCGACCGGTTCGTCTCCACCGTCGTCAACGACCACTTCTCCGTGCTGTGTCCGACGATCGTGCTGGACGACCGGGAGGAGGCCCGGCGCATCGGCATCCGGGGACAGCGTTTCTTCGCCCAGTCCATCGGTCACTGGTACGGCGGCGCCGGCATCCCCGACGAGGCGGTCGTCGAGGGCACGGACGAGGCCGCCGAGATGCGGAAGGCGGCCGAGCAGGTCGTCGCCCGGCTGCACGAGCACCGGATCCCGGTCCGCCCCACCGCCACCGCCACGTTCAACGCCGACCACGCCTACGGCACGGCGGACGACGCGATCGCGTACGTGGAACGGCTCCGCGACGCGGGCGCCGACGAGGTGATGTGCCTGATCCAGATGGGCACCGTGCCGCAGGAGGCATGCCTGGAGACCCTCCGGCAGTGGGGCGAGAAGGTCATCCCGCACTTCAGGACCGAGCAGGAGAGGGAGCGCGCATGACCCCGGAGGCCGACCGGCTGGCGCCCGCGGCCCGCCCCTTCGCCGATGCCCTGACCGCGGTCTTCCCCGACGTGGGCGGCGCCGTGACGGATGCCGCCGAGGCCCGGCGCATCCTGGCCGCTGCGCCCCGGCCGCCCGGCGAGCCGCCGCGGGTGGGCTCCGTCACCGACCGTACGGTCCCCGGCCCGGTGGGCGCGCCCCCGGTACCGGTCCGGATTTACCGGCCCGAGCCGGACGGGCCGCCCGGGCCCCGGCCGACCGTGGTGTTCTGCCACGGCGGCGGCTGGGTGCTGTGCGACCTGGACACCCACGACGCGACCGTCCGCGGTCTGTGCCGCGCGTCGGGCGCCACCGTGGTCTCCGTCGACTACCGCCGGGCACCCGAGGCGCGCTTCCCCGCGGCCGTGGAGGACGCCTACGCCGCGCTGTGCTGGGCGGCGGAGCACCTCGGCGACCTGGGCGGGCACCCGGGCGCTCTGGTCGTGGCCGGCGACAGCGCGGGCGGCAACCTGGCGGCGGCATCGCTGCTGCTGGCGCGGAAGCGCGGCGGGCCGGACGCCGCCCTCCAGGTGCTCGTCTACCCCGGTCTGGACGCGGGCCAGGACACCGCCTCGTACACGACGAACGGCACCGGCTACTACCTCACGGCCGCGCACGTGCGGTGGTTCTGGGAGCAGTACCTCGGTCCGGACGGCGACGGCGCGGATCCGCTCGCCTCGCCGCTGCGGGCGGACCTGGCGGGCATGCCGCCCGCGTATGTGGTGACCGCCGGGTGCGATCCGCTGTGTGACGAGGGTCGCGCTTACGGGGAGAAGCTGCGGGCAGCAGGAGTGGAGGTCACCGAGCGGCACTACCCGGGGATGTTCCACGGGTTCTTCTCGCTGCCGGCCTACCTGGACGACGCGCGGGACGCTCTCGCCGGAGTCGCGGAAGCGATCGCCTCGACGGCCTCAGACGGCAAAAATTGCGGTGAGGGAGGGGTCGAGGCAGGATAATTTCCCGAGATCCCACTTGAGAAGGAGAGCCTCGCGCCTATACGGTGTTCTTACGCGAGGTTCTCCTGTGAAGGAAGTGTCATGACGGAAATTCTTGTGCAGGACCGGCCCGGTGGGTCCATAGCCACCGACGAGCGGGTGGTCGACCACCCGGCATGGCCCGTGCTCAAGACCGCCGTGGAAGAGATCCGCCCCTGGCAGTCCAAGGACGGTTCGATCGATTTCGACGCCGAGGGCGCTCCCTCCCGCGCCACGGCCGAGGCCACGCTGGAGCGTGCCGTCGCCGCGATCGAGGAGCTCGCCCCGCTGCTGCCGCACAACGCCGCCTACCACCGCGCCCTCGTCAAGGACCTGCGCGCCTGGGCGGCCGGCGGCTTCGTGGTCCCCGACTTCCTGGACTCCCTGCTCGCCTTCCAGCCGGCCGGCCAGCGCGCCGACGGTCTCCAGCACCTCGTGCTGTTCCCGATGTACACGCAGAACGGCAACCCCGACCGCAACCTCGAGGCCGTCGTCCTGCGCATGGTGTGGCCCGAGTGGCTCGCCGAGCTGGAGCGCACCCGCTACGACAACCCGCTCTTCCTCGGTATCACCTTCGAGGACTTCACCGCCGGTTACGACACCAACTCCGCGGTGCTCTTCCCCGAGACGATCGCCGTGCGCGAGGCGCCGGAGCGCTTCACCTGGGGCGGCATCTTCTGCGACCGCGAGGCGGCCCGCTTCCGCAAGGTGACCGAGGCGGCCGTGGCCACTCTCGGCCTCGAACTCCCCGACGACATCCGGGACATGGTCGGCGACCAGGAGCGCTGCGAGAAGGCCTTCGTGCTGTGGGACATGGTCCACGACCGCACGCACAGCCATGGCGACCTGCCGTTCGACCCGTTCATGATCAAGCAGCGGCAGCCGTTCTGGATGTACGGGCTGGAGGAACTGCGCTGCGACCTCACCGCCTTCAAGGAGGCCGTGAAGCTGGAGGCCGAGGGCAACTCCCACGGCCGCGACGTCCAGTACGCCGTGCTGTTCGACCGGATGTTCCGCTTCCCGCTCAGCGGGGACCGCGTCCGCAACTACGACGGGCTCGGCGGCCAGCTGCTCTTCGCATACCTCCACAAGCACGACGTGGTCCGCTGGACCGACAACACCCTGAAGATCGACTGGGAGCGTGCCCCGCAGGTCACCAACCAGCTCTGCGCGGAGATCGAGGAGCTGTACCGCTCCGGCATCGACCGCCCCAAGCTGGTCCACTGGTTCGCCGCGTACGAGCTGGTCTCCGGCTACCTCGCCCCGCACCCCGGATCGCGCTGGGCCAAGGGCCCGGACGCGCTCGACCTGACCCTGCCGCCCCGCAAACTCGTCGACGACGTGCTTCCGGACGAGTTTCCGCTCAGCATGTTCTATGAGGCGCTCTCCAAGAAGCTCAAGGACGTGATTGCCTCCACCAAGGGCATCACCGCGGCGAGCGCCGCGTGAGCACACATGCCCAGGAGGCGACGTCCATGAACGTGAACGGCAACGGGACGCTCAGCGGAGCGGTGATCGCGGTGGCCGGCGCGGCAGGCCCGGCGGGCCGCGCCACACTGCTGAGGCTCGCGGAGGAGGGCGCGACCGTGGTCGCGGCCGACGCCGACGCGGCCCGCCTGGCGGAGGCGGTCGACGCGGCGCGCTACGCCCACGGCGGAGCCACGGTCGTCGGTGACACCGTCGACCTGCTCGACCTCGGTGCGGCCCGGGAGTGGGCGACGCGCACCGAGAAGGAGTTCGGCCGGATCGACGGCCTGGTCCACCTCGTCGGCGGCTGGCGCGGCAGCGCCACGTTCGCGGAGACCGACCTGGCCGACTGGGAGCTGCTGGAGAAGCTGCTCATCAAGACCGTCCAGCACACCTCGCTGGCGTTCCACGACGGGCTGCTGCGCAGCGACCGCGGCCGCTACCTGCTGATCAGCGCCGCGGGCGCCTCCAAGCCCACCGCGGGCAACGCCGCCTACGCGGCGTCCAAGGCGGCGGCGGAGGCGTGGACGCTCGCGCTGGCCGACGCCTTCCGCAAGGCGGGGGGCGAGGAGGGGCCGCGCGCGGCGGCTGCGATCCTGGTGGTCAAGGCACTGGTGCACGACGCGATGCGCGCCGAGCGCCCGAACGCGAAGTTCGCGGGCTTCACGGACGTCAAGGAGCTGGCCGAGGCCATCGCCGGCGTCTGGGACCGTCCCGCCCAGGAAGTGAACGGATCCCGTCTGTGGCTGACCCCGCAAACCTGAGAACCGACGCCCGCCGGCATCACGACCCGGCAGTGCGCGGATTCGCCAGCGACAACTACGCGGGAGCGCATCCGGAGATCCTGGCGGCGATCGCGCTCGCCAACGGCGGCCACCAGGTCGCCTACGGCGAGGACGAGTACACCGAGCACCTGCAGAAGATCATACGAAGCCACTTCGGGCCGTACGCCGAAGCCTTCCCCGTCTTCAACGGCACCGGGGCCAACGTCGTCGCTCTCCAGGCGCTGACCGACCGCTGGGGCGCGGTCATCGCCGCCGAGTCCGCGCACATCAACGTAGACGAGGGCGGCGCGCCCGAGCGCATGGGCGGGCTGAAGCTGCTCACCGTACCCACGCCGGACGGCAAGCTCACCCCCGAGCTCATCGACCGGCAGGCCTGGGGCTGGGACGACGAGCACCGGGCGATGCCGCAGGTCGTCTCGATCACCCAGAACACCGAACTCGGCACGGTCTACACGCCGGACGAGATCCGGGCGATCTGCGAGCACGCCCACGAGCGCGGCATGAAGGTCCACCTCGACGGGGCGCGGATAGCCAACGCCGCGGCCTCCCTGGACGTGCCGATGCGCACCTTCACCAACACGGTGGGCGTGGACGTGCTGTCGTACGGCGGCACCAAGAACGGCATGCTCTTCGGCGAGTCCGTGGTCGTCGTGAACCCGGACGCCGTGCGGGCGATGAAGCACCTGCGCAAGCTGTCGATGCAGCTGGCCTCCAAGATGCGGTTCGTCTCGGTGCAGTTGGAGGCGCTGCTCGCCAAGGACCTGTGGCTGCGCAACGCCCGGCACGCCAACGCCATGGCGCAGCGGCTCGCCGAAGGGGTCCGCAAGGTCGACGGTGTGGAGATCCTCCATCCCGTCCAGGCGAACGCGGTCTTCGCGCGGCTGCCGCACGATGTCAGCGAGCGGCTGCAGAAGCGTTACCGCTTCTACTTCTGGGACGAGGCGGCCGGCGACGTCCGCTGGATGTGTGCCTTCGACACCACCGAAGAGGACGTGGACGGCTTTGTCGCGGCTCTCGCGGAAGAGATGGGCCGCTAGGGGGCGTCGTCAAAGTCCCGCCTGACCCGCGGCGTCTGGCACGGCACCTCGCTGCGTTGTCGGAGTCATCCAAGTACGTCCAGTACGAGGATGATCCTCCGCCTTGCGATGCACCGCACCAGACGCCGCGGGTCCCGCCCTTCGGGCGGACGGCGCTACTTTGACGACACCCCCTAGCAAGATCCTGAATATCTATGCAGCCGACCGGAAATGTATTGACTCCGGTCGGCTGTGTCCTTAGTCTCATTGCTTATGCAGCTGATCCAGGACAATTCCGACATCTCCGCCTACCTTGTGGCGGACGATGCCGTCAACCATGACCACCCGCTGATCCGCGAGACCGTAGCCGCCCTCAGGGTCGGCGCCTCCGACGCATACGCATACGCCAAGTCCGCATTCGAGTTCATCCGGGACACCATTCCGCACTCCCAGGACGTCGACGACCTCCGGGTCACCTGGCGCGCGTCGGACGTCCTCGCGCAGGGCACCGGTATCTGCTACGCCAAGTCGCACGCCCTCGTGGCGCTCCTGCGAGGCGCGTCCATCCCCGCCGGCCTCTGCTATCAGCGCCTCGCCGACGAGGACGGCTCGAATCCGGTCGTCCACGGGCTGGTCGCGCTCCGGCTGCCCGGGCGGAAGCGCTGGGACCGGCAGGACCCCCGGGGCAACAAGCCCGGTGTGGACGCACAGTTCTCGGTGGACGGCGAACGACTGGCCTGGACAGTGCGTCCGCAGTTCGACGAGGTCGACTATCCCGTCCTCTACGCCGCACCGCACCCGGTGGTCCTGGACGTGCTGCGGGCGGCGCCGGACCGGCACTACCTCTGGAAGACGCTCCCGGACGCGCTGTGAGCCGGAGCCGCCGGCGACCGGAGCGGCGGAGCGGGCGGCGCGGCGCAGGGGTGTCAGCCTGCCTCGCGCACCTGAGCGGGCGTCGGAGCCGTGCCGCCGAGGTGGGCGGGGACCCACCAGGTGTCGTCCGCGTCCTTGGGCCGGACCGGGTAGGACCGCTGCGCGGCCTCCAGCAGATCCTGGACCCGCTCGCGCAGCCGCCGGGTGATCGCACCGGCGTACTCGTCGGTGGGGGCAGGCATCGGCTCGCCGACGCGCATCGTGACCGGGATGTGGCTGCGACCGAAGTTGCGCGGCCGGCCCTTGGTCCAGATCCGCTGGGTTCCCCACAGCGCCATCGGGATCAGGGGCACACCGGCCTCCTGGGCGAGCCGCACGGCACCCGACTTGAAGCTCTTCAGCGTGAAGGACTGGGAGATCGTCGCCTCCGGGAACACGCCGATGATCTGGCCCGACCGCAGCGCGTCGAGCGCGTGCGCGTAGGCCGCCTCGCCCTGCTGCCGGTCCACCGGGATGTGCTTCATCGCGCGCATCAGCGGCCCGGACACCCGGTGCCGGAACACCGACTCCTTGGCCATGAAGCGGACCAGCCGCCTGGAGGGCCGGGCGGTCAGTCCGGTGAAGATGAAGTCCAGGTACCCGATGTGGTTGGACACCAGAACGGCGCCGCCCTTGTGCGGGATGTTCTCCGTACCCTTCATGTCGATCCGCAGATCGAGCGCCTTGAAGAGAGTGTGCGCCGCACCGATCACCGGGGGATAGACCAGCTCTGCCATCTGGAGGAGGGACCCTTCTCTCATGCCTGGGGAGGGTTCTCCCGGCGGAAAGTTACGCTGCCGTAGGTTCCGGCAATGGTGCAGATCGTGCCCCATGTGGGCCCGGCTGGCCAGTCCTGCCGCCCGTGGGCGGCGAGATTCTCGTCACGTCACCCGGACCGGGCGGTCACCCTGCGCAGCAGACAGGCGCAGGGGACCGGGAATTCTCGCGGTCCCGGGGATGCTGGAGCCTGGGGCGGAGGGACTGGAGGGACTTAAGGGTGCGCGACGACGACAGGCGGCTCGGCGCCGCCGAGCTGGGCACGGATCTCGGGGCGCGTGCGACGCTCGTCCAGTTCTCCAGCGCCTTCTGCCAGCCCTGCCGGGCGACCCGGCGGACGCTCGCCGACGTGGCGGGCATGGTCGCTGGGGTCGCGCATGTCGAACTCGACGCGGAGGACAACCTCGGCCTCGTGCGGGAGCTGGGGATCACCAAGACGCCGACCGTGCTCGTTCTGGACGGCCTGGGACGCGTCGTCCGCAGAGCAGCGGGGCAGCCGCGCAGGGCCGACGTCATCGCCGCGCTCGGCGAAGCGGTGTGAGCACCGGCTTCGTGACGCTGCTCGCACATCCCGTCACCCACTTGACTGCAAGCACCACGAATCGCCAGTCTGACGCCATGCCGCCACAACTCCTTCTCCACGGCCGGGTCCACGTGGACCTCGCCCGCAACGCGAGCGCGCGCTGTCCGGGTTGCTGAGCAACCACGGCCCCGCTCGTCTCCACGCAAGAAGGACAGCTCCATGACGGCTTCGCCCGAACTCGGGACTCCCCGGCCCGCTTCACCCGAACTGCTGCGCTCCGTCTTCCGGCAGCACGCCGCGGGGGTGTCGGTGATCACCGCGCAGGGGGAGCGCCCGGTGGGCTTCACCGCCACCTCGCTCAACTCGGTCGCCGCCGAGCCGCCGCTGATCTCGTTCGGGGTGGGTACGGGCTCCTCCAGCTGGCCCGTACTCGCCGAGGCCGAGCACATCGGCGTACACATACTCGGCGAGCACCAGCGGGATCTGGCTGCCACCTTCGCCCGCAGCGGTGCCGACCGCTTCGCGCCGCCCACCGCATGGCGCACGGGTCCGGAGGGAGTCCCGCTGCTCGACGGGGTGCCGGCCTGGCTGGTGTGCCGCGTGGTGGCCCGGATTCCGGCGGGGGACCACCGGATCGTGGTCGCCCAGGTGGTCGTCGGTGACCCGGCGGGAGGGGGGCGGCCTCTCCTTTACCACCAGGGACGCTACAACGCGCTGAGGGACTGAGGGCCGCCGATTACGGAGCGTTGGCAAGGTCACAGTTCAAAGCGCTTGCTTACAGGGAAACAGCTGGGTGTACTGACGAGTAATATTTCGTTCGGAGCGCGGCCCGCCCCGACCGGGATCCGCCCAGTAAGGCGCCTATGCTGCCAAGCACAAGGCAGCTCAATAGAGACAATGCAGTAGGAGAGCCGGCGTGAGCTTGAGGATCGTTGTCTGTGTGAAGTACGTGCCCGACGCCACCGGCGACCGGCACTTCGCCGATGACCTGACCGTCGACCGCGATGACGTCGACGGCCTGCTGTCGGAGCTCGACGAGTACGCGGTCGAGCAGGCGCTGCAGATCGCCGACGAGGCGGACGACGCGGAGATCACCGTGCTGACCGTCGGCCCCGAGGACGCCAAGGACGCGCTGCGCAAGGCGCTGTCCATGGGCGCCGACAAGGCCGTCCACGTCGAGGACGACGACCTGCACGGCACCGACGTCATGGGCACCTCGCTGGTGCTCGCCAAGGCGATCGAGAAGACCGGCTACGACCTGGTCATCTGCGGCATGGCCTCCACCGACGGCACCATGGGCGTGCTCCCGGCGATCCTCGCCGAGCGCCTGGGCGTCCCGCAGGTCACGCTGCTCTCCGAGGTCTCGGTCGAGGACGGCACCGTGAAGGGCCGTCGGGACGGCGACGCCGCGTCCGAGCAGCTTGAGGCGTCCCTGCCGGCCGTCGTGTCCGTGACCGACCAGTCGGGCGAGGCGCGTTACCCGTCCTTCAAGGGCATCATGGCCGCCAAGAAGAAGCCGGTGGAGTCCCTGGACCTGGAGGACCTGGAGATCGAGGCCGACGAGGTCGGCCTCGAGGGTTCCTGGACCAAGGTCGACTCGGCCGCGCAGCGTCCGGCCCGTACGGCGGGCACGATCGTCAAGGACGAGGGCGAGGGCGGCAAGCAGCTGGCCGAGTTCCTCGCGAGCCAGAAGTTCATTTAAGGCTCGCGCAGAGCCCAAAGCCCCCTCATACTTCGCATTCGCAGGAGAGAAGAAGTCCCATGGCTGAAGTTCTCGTCTACGTCGACCACGTGGACGGCGCCGTCCGCAAGCCCACGCTGGAGCTGCTGACGCTGGCCCGCCGCATCGGCGAGCCCGTCGCCGTCTTCCTCGGCGCGGGCGCCGAGGCCGCCGCCTCCGTGCTCGGTGAGCACGGCGCGGTGAAGGTCCTGGCCGCCGACGCCGCCGAGTTCGCCGACTACCTCGTCGTACCGAAGGTCGACGCGCTCCAGGCCGCGTACGAGGCGGTGTCCTCCCCGGCCGCCGTGCTCGTCCCGTCCTCCGCCGAGGGCAAGGAGATCGCGGCCCGCCTCGCGGTCCGTATCGGCTCCGGCATCATCACCGACGCCGTCGACCTCGAGGCCGGCGACGAGGGCCCGGTCGCGACGCAGTCGGCGTTCGCCGCCGCCTTCACCACCAAGTCCCGTGTCTCCAAGGGCACCCCGGTCATCACGGTCAAGCCGAACTCGGCCCCCGTCGAGGCCGCTCCGGCCGCCGGCGCCGTCGAGCAGCTCTCGGTCACCTTCGGCGAGCAGGCCGCCGGTACCAAGGTCGTCTCCCGTACCCCGCGCGAGTCCACCGGCCGCCCCGAGCTGACCGAGGCCGCGATCGTGGTCTCCGGCGGCCGCGGTGTCAACGGCGCCGAGAACTTCCACGTCATCGAGGCGCTGGCCGACTCCCTCGGTGCGGCCGTCGGTGCCTCGCGCGCCGCCGTCGACGCCGGCTGGTACCCGCACACCAACCAGGTCGGCCAGACCGGCAAGTCGGTCTCGCCGCAGCTGTACATCGCCTCCGGCATCTCCGGCGCGATCCAGCACCGGGCCGGCATGCAGACCTCGAAGACCATCGTGGCCATCAACAAGGACGCCGAGGCCCCGATCTTCGACCTGGTCGACTACGGCGTGGTCGGCGACCTCTTCGAGGTCGTCCCGCAGCTGACCGAAGAGGTCAAGACCCGCAAGGGCTGACCTGCGGGGATGCTCGTGCCCCGGGGCCGCGTGGTGATCTTCACCGCGCGGCCCCGCGCCGTTTCCGGCAACCATTGACGCAGGTCGGCACGGGAGACTAATTTTGCTATACGGATTGTTGATTCCGTGCAGCGGAAAACAGGAGGGTGCAGGAATGGGTCAGCACGAGAAGGTGGCAACGAGCCTCGCAGGCGCGGTCAGCGAGGGCATCAGCGCCTCCCTCGCCCCGGTGGACGCGGAGCTCGCCCGCCGCTACCCGGGAGACCCCGGCACCCGCCAGCCCGTCCACACCGTTTACGTCCCCGGCGACATCTTCGAGCCCGGGACCGTCCGCTCCTGGGGCGACCAGGCCCTCGCGGCCCTCGACGAGCACGCCCCCGACGCCGCCACGTTCGCCGGTGTCCTCGGGATCTCCGACGAGCTCGCCGGCCCGGTATACGAGCGCGTACGGGCCAAGCTGGTGCGGGAGCCCATCGAGGACCTGCGCATCGACTTCGAGGACGGCTACGGGCCGCGCCCGGACGACGAGGAGGACGCCGCGGCCGCCCGCGCCGCGCGTCTGGTCGCGGAGGCGTTCGCGAACGGCACCTCCGCCAACACCGCCCCGTACATGGGCATCCGGATGAAGTGCATGGAGGCCGCCGTCCGCGACCGCGGCATCCGCACCCTGGATGTCTTCCTCACCGGACTGATGGAGGCGGGCGGCCTTCCCGAGGGTTTGGTCCTCACCC
Organism: Streptomyces mabaensis; assembly: GCF_053763515.1. Taxonomy (NCBI): domain Bacteria; kingdom Bacillati; phylum Actinomycetota; class Actinomycetes; order Kitasatosporales; family Streptomycetaceae; genus Streptomyces; species Streptomyces mabaensis. Next base: position 147,469 of record NZ_JBSOPZ010000007.1, on the reverse strand, counting down.
TGCCCAAGGTGACCTACCCCGAGCAGGTCACCGCGATGGTGCGCCTGGTCGAGGAGTTCGAGAAGGCGCGCGGCCTGGAGCAGGGCCGGATCGGCTTCGAGATCCAGATCGAGACCAGCCAGTCCATCCTGGCCGCCGACGGCACCGCCGCGGTCGCCCGCATGATCGACGCCGCCGAGGGCCGGGCCACCGGGCTGCACTACGGCACCTTCGACTACAGCGCCTGCGTCGGCGTCAGCGCCGCCTACCAGTCCAGCGACCACCCGGCGGCCGACCACGCCAAGGCCGTCATGCAGGTCGCGGCCGCCGGCACCGGCGTGCGTGTGTCGGACGGCTCCACCAACGTCCTGCCGATCGGCACGACGGCGCACGTCCACGAGGCGTGGAAGCTGCACTACGGCCTCACCCGCCGCGCGCTGGCCCGTGCGTACTACCAGGGCTGGGACATGCACCCCGGCCACCTGCCCACCCGCTACGCCGCCGTCTTCGCCTTCTACCGCGAGGGACTCGAGCCCGCCGCCGCACGCCTGGCCGCCTACGTGGCCAAGACGGAGGGCGACATCATGGACGAGCCCGCCACCGCCAAGGCGCTGAGCGGCTACCTGCTGCGCGGGCTGGACTGCGGCGCACTCGACACCGACGAGGTCGCCCGGCTCACCGGCCTGACCCGCGCCGACCTGGAGGCGTTCGCGATCCCGCGCCGGGCGGCCCTGACGGTCACCGCTCCGTAACGCCCAACAGGGTCCCCGAGGTCCGCCACTTCTGCCCCGTACCCTGTACGCGACCACAGTCGCCATACAGGGAACGGGGCAGCGGTGTCTTCGGGGGAGAACGAGTACGACGGCGGAGCGGGCAGACTGCTCGCCGGCCGGTACCGCATCGTGGAGCAGCTCGGCCGGGGCGGGATGGGAGTCGTCTGCCGTGCCGTCGACGAAGTCCTCGGCCGCGAGGTCGCCGTCAAGGAACTGCGGACGTTCACCGACTCCTCCGGCCCCGAACTGGCCGATCTGCGGCTGCGGATGCAGCGCGAGGCGCGGGCCGCCGCGCGCATCCGGCACCCCGGAGTGGTCGCCGTGCACGATGTCGCCGAGGAGGGCGGCAGGCCCGTCATCGTGATGGAGCTCATCGACGGGCCTTCCCTGGACGGCGTGTTGGGCGAGCGCGGTGTCATCGAGGCCCGCGAGGCCGCTGCCCTCGGTGCCCGGGTCGCCGAGGCGCTGGGCGCCGCGCACCGGGCCGGCGTGCTGCACCGCGACGTCAAGCCGGGCAACATCCTGCTGGACCGCGGCGGCCGGGTGGTGCTCACCGACTTCGGTATCGCCGCCATGGACGACCCCGGCGACGGCTCCACCACCCATCTCACCCGCAGCGGCGAGATCGTCGGCTCGCTGGACTACCTGGCGCCCGAACGGGCCCAGGGCCAGGAGCCCGGCCCCGCGTCCGACGTCTGGGCGCTGGGCGCCACCCTGTACGCGGCCGTCGAGGGCGCCTCGCCCTTCCGCCGCACCTCGACCTGGTCCACGCTCAACGCGATCGTCGTGGAACCGCTGCCGGAACCGCGCCGGGCCGGGCCACTCGCTCCCGTACTGCGGCAGTTGCTGGACAAGGACCCCGCGCGGCGCCCCGACGCCGAGCGGGCGGCGCAGCTGCTCGCGGCGGTCGGCTCGGGCCAGGAGCCCTCGGCGGCCGGGCCGGCGGTGAGTCCAGCGGCGCCGGTGAGCCCTGCGCCGGTGAGCCCCGCGCCGGAGACGTCCGCGGGGCCGGGCGCTGGTCCGCGGGTGCCGACGGTGGCCAACGTCGTGCCGCACCAGCCGGAGGGTTTCGGGCCGGTGGTCAGAGGCCTCCCCGAGACGTCCGCCGTCGTACCGGCGTCCTCGCGCTCGCGCGGCCGTGGCCGGGGCGGGGCCGTGGTCGCTGCGGCGGTCGCGGCCGTACTCGTCGCGGGCGGCGCCCTGGCGTATGTACTGACCGGCCGTCCGGATGCCACCCCGGGCCGGGAGTTGGCCGCCGACGCGCGGCCGGGCGTCTCCGCCTCGGCGGGTGAGTGGCCCAGCCCTGGGACCCTGCCGTCCGGGGCGGGCCGGAGCGGGTCGCCGGCCCCGTCCGCGTCCAAGGCGGGCGGGAGCGGCGAGAAGTCCCCGTCCGGCACGGCGAAACCGCCCGCCGGGGGAGGCGGAGACGGTGCTGCCGGGCGATCGGGCGGTACGGACGGGGGCACGTCGGGGTCCGGCTCGACGGGCGGCTCGACCGGTTCCGGCTCGTCGGGCGGTTCGACGACCGGCGGCGGAGGGACCACCGGCACGCCCGGCGGCGGCGACCCCGCCCCGGCCCCCGTCTGCCACGGCATCGGCGGCGGCAAGTACAACTGCCAGGTCTGGCGCACCGCGAAGTCCTACAGCCACTCCGGCACCGAGATGGGCGTGCTCAACGCGGGCACCAACTACTTCTACTGCCAGGCCGACCTCGGCCGCCGCGAGACCTACGGGCAGTGGACGAACGTCTGGTGGGCCCGGACCGACGACGACAGCGGCAACACCGGCGTGTATGTCAGCGTGGTCTACGTGAAGGGCGGCGACAACGACCAGCCGGTGCCGGGCCTGCCGGTCTGCTGACCCGGGCTGGAACGTGGGTGGAACCCGGGTGGAACCGGCCGTCAGGCCCTGGGCGGGATCTCGCCCGAGCCGCGCGGGATCAGCCGCGTCGGGAGCTGGATCCGCTCGGGCGCGCCGCCGGCTCCCTCCAGCCGGCGGAACAGCCGCTCCGCGGCCGTCCGGCCCAGCCGCGCCGCGTCCTGCGCGACGACGGTCAGGCCTGGCTGCAGCAGCTCGGCGAGCTCGATGTCGTCGAAGCCGACCAGGGCGACGGGATGGTCCCAGCCGGCCAGCACGCGTACCGCCGTCACCGTCACGCGGTTGTTGCCCGCGAACAGTGCGGTGACCGGTTCCGGCCCGCTCAGCATCGCGGTGGCCGCGGCCCGGACCCGGGAAGGCTCGGTGGAGCCGAGCGAGACCCAGGACTCGGCCACCGGCAGCCCGGCCTCGTCCATCGCGGCGCGGTAGCCGCGCAGCCGCTCGCTCGCGGTGTGGATCCGCGGCTGGTCGCCGATGAAGCCGATCCGGCGGTGGCCCCGGGCGATCAGGTGCGCGACGCCCTCGCACGCGCCGCCGAAGCTGTCCGAGAGCACGACGTCGGCGTCGATGCGTCCGGCCGGGCGGTCCACGAAGACGGTGGCCACGCCCGCCTTGATCTCGGGCTCCAGGTAACGGTGGTCGTCACCGGCCGGGATGACGATCAGCCCGTCCACGCGGCGTGCGCACAGGGCGAGTACGAGTTCCTGCTCGCGCTCGGGGTCCTCCGCGCTGGAGCCGTTGATGAGCAGCGCGCCGTGGGCGCGGGCCACCTCCTCCACGGCGCGGCTCAGCGGGCCGTAGAAGGGGTCGGCGAGATCCTCCAGCACCAGGCCGATGCTGGCGGTACGGCCCTTGCGCAGCACCCGGGCGCTGTCGTTGCGGCGGAAGCCCAGCGCGTCGATGGCCTCCTGGACGCGGCGCTCGGTATCCGGGGTGACGCCGGGCTCTCCGTTCACCACCCGGGAGACCGTCTTGAGGCCGACTCCGGCGCGGGCGGCGACGTCCTTCATGGTCGGCCGGTTTCCGTAGCGGTGCTCGGGCTGGCGGGCGGTCTCGGCCACGGTGCGCTGTCCTGTCGTTGTCGGGATGCGTCGGCATGGACGTCGTCGGAGGATCCTATAAGTGTGGTGTCGAGCATAGAACCTGGACAACGTTGTCAGAGATAGGGAGACTGGTCCCCGAAGCCGCGCCTCGCCCCCTCTCACCTGGAGATCCCCGCCGATGCACTCCGACCTCGTCGCCGCGCTCGACATCGGCGGTACCAAGATCGCCGGCGCGCTGGTGGACGGCTGCGGGCGGATTCTGGTCCGTGCGCAGCGCCCGACGCCCGCCCAGGAGGACGGCGCCACGGTGATGCGGGCCGTGCGCACGGTGCTCGCCGAGTTGGCCGAATCGCCGCTGTGGGCGCGTGCGCGGGCGGTGGGAATCGGCAGTGCGGGCCCGGTGGACGCCGCGGCGGGCACGGTCAGCCCGGTCAACGTGCCCGGCTGGCGCGGCTTCCCGCTCGTCGAGCGGGTACGGGCGGCCGCCGACGGGCTGCCGGTCACCCTGGTCGGCGACGGGGTCGCGATGACCGCCGCCGAGCACTGGCGGGGTGCCGCCCGGGGCTTCGACAACGCGCTGTGCCTGGTCGTCTCGACCGGGGTGGGCGGCGGCCTCGTGCTGGGCGGCCGACTGCATCCGGGACCGACCGGCAACGCGGGCCACCTCGGGCACATCAGCGTCGACCTGGACGGCGATCCGTGCCCGTGCGGGTCGCGCGGCTGCGTCGAACGGATCGCCAGCGGCCCCAACATCGCGCGGCGCGCGGTCGAGAACGGCTGGCGCCCGGGACCGGACGGTGACCTCACGGCCGCCGCGGTGGCCGCCGCCGCACGAGACGGCGACCCGGTCGCCCGTGCCTCGTTCGAGCGGGCGGCGCAGGCGCTGGCCGCCGGGATCGCCGCGACCGCGACGCTGGTCGAGATCGACATCGCGGTGATCGGCGGGGGAGTGGCGGGCGCGGGCGAGGTCCTGTTCGCCCCGCTGCGCCGCGCCCTGGGGAGCTACGCGACGCTGTCGTTCGTCCGGGGCCTGCGGGTGGTGCCGGCCCTGACGGGCACGGACGCGGGTCTGGTGGGCGCGGCAGCGACGGCGCTGCTCGCCGAGGCGGAGGAGACACCGGCGGCGATCCCCGGCTGACCGCGGCGGGTGAGTGCCCGGCCCCGCGCGGGCGACTCCGCGCCTGGCCGTTGACGCCGAGCCGCCGCCTGCCGGGCCGGCCTTCCATGGGTCACCCCAGCCGGCGTCGCTCCCCGCCCCCGGCCCCAGCCGCCGGCGCTCCCCGCCCCCGGCCCTCGCTGCCGGAGCCACCCGCATCCGGCCCTCGCTGCCGGCGGATCCGAGCACGCCCGCCTGCGGCACCCGGCCCCGGGGGGCCGCGCCCGCGCGACCGCCCCGCGCGCAGCGCTCGGTGCACACCCGCGCCCTGGCGTCGGGCGAAGAGGGGGCCCTCGTCGAACCCGCGCCGGTGCGCACCCGCCCCCGCCTTCGCTGCCGGACCGGGAGCCCGGACACGCCCACGCGGCAACCCCGCGGCGACTCACGGCCGCGGGGTACAGCAGACCGGTGCGCCGTCCGCCCGAGGACGAACGCACCGTGCCCGCTTTCTGGTTTCCGTGGCAGGGTGTTGCGGGCAAGCCACAGGGGGCTACGGAAGAGGGGGAATCGTGATTGTCTGGATCAACGGTGCGTTCAGTGCGGGCAAGACCAGCGCGGCACGCGAACTGATCGACCTGATCCCGCACAGCACGTTCTACGACCCGGAACTGATCGGCGCCGGGCTGCGCAACCTGCTGCCCCAGAAGCGGCTGGCCGAGGTGAGCGACTACCAGGACCTGCCCATCTGGCGCCGCATGGTCGTCGACACCGCAGCCTCGCTGCTGGCCGAGCTGGGTGGCGTGCTGGTGGTGCCCATGACCCTGCTGCGTCAGGAGTACCGCGACGAGATCTTCGGAGCGCTCGCCGCCCGCCGCGTTCCGGTACGGCATGTACTGATCGCCCCGGAGGAAACGATCCTGCGCGCCCGCATATCCGCCCGCGAGGAGTTCGAGAGCGACCCGGAAGGCAGCGAGCGCGTCCGGCAGTGGGCCTACGACCACATCGAGCCGTACCGCGCCGCGCTGCCCTGGCTGACCGCCGACGCCCACGTGATCGACAACAGCGCCCTCACCCCGTACGCGACGGCCGAGCACATCGCCGAGGCGGTACGGACCGGGGCGGCCGGGGCCTGCGACATCGTGCAGACACCCGAGCCCGCCGCGGAGACACTCGCCGCCGGGGTGCTGCTCTTCGACGAGCACGACCGGGTGCTGCTCGTCGACCCGACGTACAAGCCCGGCTGGGAGTTCCCCGGCGGAGTCGTCGAGCGCGGCGAGGCGCCGGCCCGGGCCGGGATACGTGAGGTCGCGGAGGAGATCGGCTACCAGCTCGACGAGGTGCCCCGGCTCCTGGTGGTCGACTGGGAGCCGCCCAGGCCGCCCGGATTCGGCGGACTGCGGCTGCTGTTCGACGGCGGCCGGCTCGACAGCGAGCGGGCCGGGAGCCTGCTGCTGCCGGGCGCCGAGCTGCGTGGCTGGCGTTTCGTCACCGAGGAGGAGGCGTCCGGGCTGCTGCCCCCGGCCCGCTTCGACCGGCTGCGCTGGGCGCTGCGGGCCCGTGAGCGGTCAACAGTGCTCAACCTCGAGGCCGGCGTCCCCGTCGGCTGAGTCCTCGGCCGCCGACTTCAGCACGGCCGCGGCGTCCTGCGTCAGCGGGTCGCCGTGGCCGAAGCAGACGGTGGACGGGGCGAGCGCCGCCAGCCGCCGGAAGGAGGCGACGGCGCGGGCACGGTCGACGTTGAACACCCCCAGCATCACCTGACCGACGGCGGCCACGCAGTCACCGGTGAACAGCACGCCGTGCCGCGGCAAATGGATCCCGATACTGCCGTCCGTGTGGCCGGGGGCGTGCACGACCCGGGCCCCGTCGCCGAAGCCCAGCCCGTCGCCATCCCGGAGCTCTCGGTCTACCCGGGTGGCCGGCGCGGGCGGCACGGTGAGCCCGTGCGCGTACAACGGGCGCTCCCAGTCCAGGAGTACGGGCTCGGGCACCGGCTGCTCGCCGCGGATCACCGGCGCGTCGAGCCGGTGCGCGAGCACCTCGGCGCCGTGACGCGCGGCGAGTTCACCGGCCGCGCCGACGTGGTCGCGGTGGCAGTGGGTCAGCACGATCCGGCGGATGTTCTCCGGGCGCAGGCCCAGACTCCGTACCGCCGCCTCGATCTCGGGACCGGACGTGACGTTCCCGGCGTCGATCAGGGTCAGTTCCGCACCGTCGTCGCTACCGTCGTCGGTGCGGTCGCGCCAGAGGTAGGCCTGGCCGATCGGGAAGCGGAACATGTGGAGTTGCCCGGGGAGTACCTCGACGAGATCCATCCGGCGAAGGTACGGACCCGCCGCCCCCCGCCGCACGGAAATTCGCCCGTGGCGATCACGCTGAGCGCTTAAGCGGTCAGGACTTCTTCGACTCGGCGTAGTTGACCAGGAACAGTGCCTCCGCGACGGAGAGCCGCTCCAGCTCCTGCGGCGAGACGCTCTCGTTCACCGCGTGGATCTGCGCCTCCGGCTCGCTCAGCCCGATGAGCAGGATCTCCGCCTCGGGGTAGAGCGCGGCGAGCGTGTTGCACAGCGGGATCGAGCCGCCCATGCCCGAGGACTGCATCTCCTCACCCGGGTACGCCACTCGCATCGCCTCGGCCATCGAGGTGTACGCCGGGCTGCTGGTGTCCGCCTGGAACGGCTGGCCCTGGCCCACCTGCTCCACGGACACCCGCGCCCCCCACGGGGTGTGCGCCTCCAGGTGCGCGGTCAGCAGCTTGGTGGCCTCCGCGGCGTCCTGGCCGGGCGGCACCCGCAGGCTGATCTGCGCCCGCGCGCTCGCCTGAAGGGACGGCGTGGCGCCGACGACCGGCGGGCAGTCGATGCCGATCACGGTGACGGCGGGCCGGGCCCAGATCCGGTCGGCGACGGTGCCGTGGCTGATCAGACCGACGCCGTCGAGCACCTTGGCGTCCCGGCGGAAGTCCTGCTCCGGGTAGTCCAGACCGTCCCAGCGCGCGTCCGCCTCCAGGCCGTCGACGGTCGTCGAACCGTCCTCGGCGCGCAGCGAGCCCAGTACGTGGATCAGTGCGGCGAGCGCGTCGGGCGCGGCGCCGCCGAACTGGCCGGAGTGCAGGTTGCCTTCGAGGGTGTCGATACGGACGCGGAGCATGGTCATGCCGCGCAGGGTCGCCGTGACGGTCGGCAGACCCACCCGGAAGTTGCCGGTGTCCCCGATGACGATCGTGTCGGCGCTGAGCAGCTCGGGGTGCGCCTCGGCGTACCGCTCCAGGCCGCCGGTGCCCTGCTCCTCGGAGCCCTCCACGATGACCTTGACGCCCACCGGGACGCCGCCGTTGGCCTTCAGGGCGCGCAGCGCGAGCAGGTGCATGATGAACCCGCCCTTGCAGTCGGCGGCGCCGCGCCCGAACCAGCGGCCGTCGCGCTCGGTCAGCTCGAACGGCGGGGAGACCCAGGAGGCCAGGTCGAGCGGCGGCTGCACGTCGTAGTGGGCGTAGAGCAGGACGGTGGGCGCGCCCTCGGGGCCGGGCAGGTAGCCGTAGACCGACTGCGTGCCGTCCGGGGTGTCGAGCAGCGCCACGTCCTGGAAGCCCTCGGCGTCCAGGACGTCGGCGATCCAGCGGGCGGCCGCCTCGCACTCGCTCTTCGGGAACTGCGCCGGGTCCGCCACCGACTGGAAGGCCACCAGCTCGGCGAGCTCCGCCTTGGCGCGGGGCAGCAGCGAGGCGACGGTCTCGGCGACCGGATTCGGCGACATGGGCACGCTCCTGGTGGGTGCGACGTTGGTGTACGTGTGGGTGTACGTACGCGTGTACGGCTGGATGAGGCCGATCCTCCCACAACAGGGCCGGGCGGGCCGCGCCGTAGGATGCGGTCGGTAGCCGGAGCAACTGGTCGGATCAGGAGCAGAAGCACATCGTGAGCAGCGAGAACGCAGACACCGGCAGCGAGCGCGACGAGTCGGCCGCCGGCCCGGAGGAGACGGCCGGGAAGCCGGCCGCCGGTGCGGACGGGGAGACGAGCGGCGGCGCGGACGAGGGTACGGCCGGCGGCGCGGACGAGGGTACGGGCGGCGGCGGGGAGACCGGGGCGGTGGGTGAGGCGGCGGTCGGTGAGTCGGTCTGGGACGTCGTCGTGGTCGGGGCCGGCCCCGCAGGGGCTTCCGCGGCGTACGCGGCTGCGGTCGCCGGGCGGCGCGTGCTGCTGGTGGAGAAGGCAGAACTGCCCCGGTACAAGACGTGCGGCGGCGGCATCATCGGCCCGTCGCGGGACGCTCTGCCCCCCGGCTTCGAACTCCCGCTCAGAGACCGGGTGCACGCCGTCACCTTCTCTCTGAACGGGAAGCTGACCCGCACCCGCCGCTCCCGGCACATGCTCTTCGGGCTGATCAACCGTCCCGAGTTCGACGCGGGACTGGTCGACGAGGCGCGGAAGGCGGGGGCGACGGTGCGTACCGGCGTGACCGTGAGCCGGGTCGAGCAGCACGGCCCCGCCGTCCCCGACCGCCGGACCGTCGCCGTCGTACTGGCCGGCGGGGAGACGATTCTGGCGCGTGCCGTCGTCGGCGCGGACGGCAGCGCCGGCCGGATCGGCGCCCATGTCGGCGTGAAACTCGACCAGGTGGACCTCGGGCTGGAGGCGGAGATCCCCGTCCCCGCCACGGTCGCCGAGGACTGGGCGGGACGGGTGCTCATCGACTGGGGCCCGATGCCGGGGAGTTACGGCTGGGTGTTCCCCAAGGGCGACACCCTGACCGTCGGGGTCATCTCGGCCCGCGGTGAGGGCGCAGGCACCAAGCGCTACCTCGAGGACTTCATCGCGCGGCTGGGGCTGGCCGGGTTCGAACCGGCCGTCTCGTCCGGACATCTCACGCGGTGCCGCAGTGACGACTCGCCGCTGTCCCGGGGCCGGGTGCTGGTGTGCGGGGACGCGGCGGGGCTGCTGGAGCCGTGGACGCGGGAGGGGATCTCGTTCGCGCTGCGTTCGGGGCGCCTCGCGGGCGAGTGGGCGGTACGGATCGCCGAGGCCCAGGATGCCGTGGACGCGCGCAGGCAGGCCCTCAACTACGCGTTCGCCATCAAGGCCGGGCTCGGTGTGGAGATGGGGGTCGGGCGGCGGATGCTCACAGTGTTCGAGCGCCGCCCCGGTCTGATGCACGCGGCGATCACCGGATTCCGGCCGGCCTGGCGGGCGTTCGCCCGGATCACCCGGGGGTCGACGTCGCTGGCGGAGCTGGTCCGGACCCATCCCGCGGCCCGGCGCGCGCTGACGGCGTTCGACCGCAGGGAGGACCGCCGGCAGGGTGAGCGGGAGCGGGAGCAGGAGCAGGTCAGCGCGTGACGGTGATCCGGAACACGGGGTGCCGGGGCGCCGCGGCCCGCAGTTGCTCGTCGGAGGACTTGGCGTTGACCTCGCCGAAGAAGCGGCCGACCTCCCAGCCCCAGCGCTCCAGGTAGCTGCGCAAGACCTGGGGCTTCTCGTCATCGGTGAGCTCGACGGCGGTGAAGCTCCGGGTCTTCCGGCCGACCCGGAGCTGTCCGCCGCCCGCGGCCCGCAGGTTGCGCACCCACTCGGAGTGGCCGCGGGCGGAGACCAGGTACGGGCCGCCCTCGTACGGCAGCGGGTTCACCGGGACGCGGCGCCATTCGCCGCTCTTGCGGCCGCGCACGGCCAGCTCGTTTGTCCCGGCGAGGCTGATGCCCCGGCGGGCGAGCAGGCCGATCGTCCTGTTGAGCAGATGGTCGAAGCGGTTGGGCTTGATGTAGTGGGCCATGGTGTCCTCCACCGGTCGGGGCTGCCCGGGCTGTCGGGCTGGTGCGTCGCCATTTCGAGAGCACTGCTCTCGCTCAAGAGCAGCGTTCCACCGCCCCCGCTCCAAAGCAAGAGCAGTGCTCTCGTCTTTGGTCGGTGCTCCGGAACGTGACAGACTGCCGGACATGAGTGCCATCCGAGGGGCCAGGGAACGGGCCCGTACCGAAGTGACCGCCGCGATCAAGGACGAGGCGCGCAGGCAGCTCGCCGCCGAGGGGGCGGCGAAGCTCTCCCTGCGCGCGGTCGCCCGCGAACTCGGCATGGTCTCCTCCGCGCTCTACCGTTACTTCCCGAGCCGCGACGACCTGCTGACCGCCCTGATCACCGACGCGTACGACGCCGTGGGCGCGGCCGCCGAGGCCGCCCTCGACCGCGCCGCCGACGCCCCTCACACGGACCGCTGGCTCGCCGTGTGTACGTCCGTACGCGCCTGGGCGCTGGGCCACCCCCACGAGTACGCCCTCATCTACGGCTCGCCCGTGCCCGGCTACACCGCCCCCCGTACCACCGTCGGCCCCGCCTCCCGGGTCGGTCTCGCGCTGATCTCCGTCGTCCGCGACGCCCACGCCTCCACCGGTCTCGCGGTGCCCGCGCTGCCCGGCTCGCTGCGCCCCGAGGCCCTGCGCATCACCGCCGACCTCGCCCCCGACCTGCCGCCCGCGGTCATGACGGCCCTGGTGGCCGCCTGGTCGCAGCTCTTCGGCCTGGTCTCGTTCGAGGTGTTCGGTCAGTTCAACCGCATCGTCGAGGAGCGCGCGGAGTTCTTCGCCCACGCCGCGGTCCAACTGGCCCACGGCGTGGGTCTACTCGGCACGGAGCAGAGCTGACCACCACGCCGGGCTGACCCGCCGCCGGCCGCCCGCTCGCGTACCGCCACAGCACGTGCACCACCCGCAGGACGAACACGAGCGCGGCGGCGGTCCCGCCGGCCAGCACCAGTCCCCGCTCCACCAGCCGTGGCAGAGCGAAGAGGAGTGCCGGTCCGGCGAGCGCGCCGCACACCAGCGCGGCCGCGAAGACCGCGCTGAAGAGCGCGTATCCGATCTCCACCGTGATCGCGTCCCGCTCGGCCTGCGTACGTTTCCCCATGCGCCGCATTGTCACAGGGCCGGGGCCGGCGGGCCAGGAGGTGTCAGTCGCGGGCGGCGGCCGGGACGCGCTCGGCGTCCGCCTCCTGCGGGACCGACTTCTCCTGCGGGACCGACGTGGCGACGACGACCGTCTGCCGCGGCACGCGGTTCCGGCGCAGTCCGGTCAGGGTGATCAGCAGCCCGGCGAGCGCGATGACCGTGACGACCACCAGGCCGGGCCGGAAGCTGTCCAGCACCTCCTGCGGCGAGCCGCTCGCGTCGCCGCCCGCCGTGATGACCGCGGTGACGACGGCCAGGAAGACCGCGCCGCCCACCTGGATCGAGGTGTTGAGCAGGCCCGAGACCATGCCCTGCTCGTGGTCGTCCACACCGTTGGTGGCCTGGATGTTGAGCGAGGGGAAGACCAGCGCGCAGGCCGCGCCGAGCAGCAGCATCGAGGGCAGGATGACCGCCGCGTACTGCGGGGTGAGGCTGATGCGCAGGAAGAGCGCGTAGCCGACGACCAGCAGGGCGAAGCCCGTCAGGATGACGCGAGGGGTGCCGAAGCGGTCGACCACCGACCCGATCTTCGTGGACGAGAGGGCGACCAGCGCGCCGGCGGGGAGGAAGGCGAGCGCGGTCTCCAGGGCCGACCAGCCGAGCAGGGACTGCATGTACTGCGTGACCAGGAACTGGAAGCCGACGTACGAGCCGAAGAACGCGGCAGCGCCCAGGTTGGCCCGGATCTGATTGCCGGAGCGCAGTACGCCGAGCCGGATGAGCGGGCTCGCGGTGCGCCGCTCGATGGTCACGAAGGCGGCGAGCAGCGCGGCGACCGCGGCGAACGACAGCAGCGTGCGGGCGGAGGTCCAGCCGGACTCCGGTGCCTGGACGACGGTGAAGACGAGCAGCAGCATCGCGGCGGTGCCGGTGACGGCGCCCGGCAGGTCGTAACCGCCGTGGGTCTGCGGCCGCTTGCTGCGCGGGATCAGCCGGATTCCGGCGATCAGCGCGACGAGCGCGATGGGCGCGGGCAGCAGCATGGTGAGCCGCCAGCTCACCTCGGTGAGCAGCCCCGAGAGCACCAGGCCCATGGAGAAGCCGGTGGCGGCGCAGGTGGTGTAGATGCTGAGGGCCCGGTTGCGCAGCGGGCCCTCGGGGAAGGTCGTGGTGATGATCGAGAGGCCGGCGGGCGCGGTGAACGCGGCGCTCAGGCCCTTGATGAAGCGGCTGGCGATGAGCAGCGGTCCGGAGTCGACGAGCCCGCCCAGCAGCGAGGCGACCGCGAAGACCGCGAGGGCGATCAGGAAGACGTTCCGCCGGCCGAGCAGGTCGGCGGCGCGGCCGCCGAGCAGCAGCAGTCCGCCGTAGCCGAGGATGTAGCCGCTGACGACCCACTGCAGGGTCGAGGTGGACAGGCCGAGGTCGGTCGCGATGGAGGGCAGCGCGACGCCGACCATCGAGACGTCGAGTGCGTCGAGGAACATCGCGGCGCAGAGCACCAGCAGGGTGCCCCACAGGCGGGGGCTCCATCGCTCCTGTGTGGCAGGGGAGTTGAGCGGTGAGGTCATGGGCAGCACAGTACATGCACATGCATTGAATGCAAGCGCATTTAATTCCGATGCAACAAAGTGGGTACTTCTGCTACCGTGCGCCTCATGGCACCGAACGACGCCGATCACCGACTGGTGGAGGAGTGGCGGGACATCCTCGCCCTCCATGCCCGTACGACCTGCGAGCTCGATCGCGAGCTGCATCAGCACGGGCTCGGCGCCAGCGACTTCGAGGTACTCGACGTGCTTGCCGAGGGCGTGGCGGAGGACGGCGGCTGCGCGTACCGGGTGCAGGAGCTGTCGGCCCGCGTCCATCTGAGCCAGAGCGCGCTGTCCCGGCTGGTCGCACGGCTGGAGAAGGACGGCCTGGTCACCCGGGGGATGTGCAGCGAGGACCGCAGGGGAGTACGGGTCGCACTCACCGACGAGGGCCGGGCGCGGCATGCCGAGGTCAAACCGCTGCAGCGCGCGGTGCTCTGCCGGATGCTCGCCGACCGGCCCTCAGGGCTCTCTACCAGGTGATCCCGGACGTCTCCCGCCACAGCCGGGCCAGTGACGCGTCTCCGGTCACGGTCACCCGGGCAAGCGGCAGCCGGTTCCACAAAGTCGCGTAGAGGACGTCCGCCGGTCCGCTGATCTCACAGTCCGCCGGGCCCTCGTCCGTACGCTCGGTACGTGGCGGCCCGTCCGACAGGTGCACCGTCCAGACGGTTCCGGTGTCCGTGGCCCGTACGCGCAGAACGCACGGCTCCGTCGTACGCACCCGGCTCTTCGCCCGGGAGTGGAAGGCGCGCAGCAGCTCGTCGATACCGTCGTCGGCGAATGCCGCGTCCAGACCGTCGGTCCGCGTCGCCCGCGCCGACTCCGCATCCAGCCGGTGCACCGCCGTTTCGTGTGCCTGCCGCCGCGCCCAGAACGCCAGCGGTGACGGCGCGGGCATGAAGCTCCAGCACTCCAGGTCCGGGGGAGCGGCGCGCAGCGCGGCGACCAGCAGGTCGTGACCCTCGCGGAACCAGTCCAGCAGTTCCGCCCCGTCCAGCTCGGGCTCGCCCGCGTCCGGCACGAACGCGGTGGCCCCTTCGGTGACGAACCGTGTCGCCCAACGGTGAACCATGCCGGTGTGCCGGAGCAGGTCCCTGATCTGCCAGCCGGGACAGGTGGGAACGGGCGCGTCCGCCCCGGCCTCTTCGGCGGCGGAGGCCAGCAACCGGCCTTCCGACTCAAGGGCCTTGATGTGTGCGGCGATGTCCATGCGGTGATTCTGCCAGCGGGTCAGGAGGCCCGGGGGTGATGGGCCCGGGCGCCCCGCCGCTCAGCAGGCGGTGCAGCAGTCCGAAGGCGAGCGCCTGCACCAGGAACGAGACCGCGATTCCTCAGGCCGCGCCCCGTACGGATACGTGGCGTACCGAGTACCCGATGAGCGCGGCGACGGCCGCCAGCAGAGCCACCGTCGTCAGTGCGGCGGGCAGTGAGAACCACTCCGCCAGGAACCCGATGGCCGGCGGCCCGAGCAGCATCCCGCCGTAGCCGAGCGTCGACGCGGCCGCCACCCCGGTAGGGCCGGCGAGCGCGCCCGCGCGGTCGATGGCGACGGGGAACAGGTTCGCCAGGCCCAGTCCGGTGACGGCGAAGCCGAGGAGGGCGAGCCAGACCGTGGGCGCGAGAGCGCCGAGCAGCATGCCGGCCGCGGCGGTCGACCCGCCCACGACGAGCGTGCGGGTCTGGCCGAGCCGCTCCAGCAGCGCCGTACCGCTGAGCCGGCCGGCAGTCATCGTCAGGGCGAACAGCGAGTACCCGGCCGCGGCGACACCCGGATGCGCGCCGAGATCGGCCTGGAGGTGCAGGGCGCCCCAGTCGGCCAGGGCGCCTTCGCCGTACGCCGTGCACAGCGCGATCAGGCCGAACACCGTCACCAGCGCGCGGGTCCGCCCGTCGAGGCGCCGCGGCGCCCGCGCGCCCGCGGAAGTCCGCTTGGTGGAAGTCCGCTCGGCGGCAGTCCGCTCGTACGCGTCGGGCGGCGGCCACCGGCGCCGGTTGCCGCAGCAGAACCGGCCCGGCCACGGCCGTGACCAGCAGTCCGATGCCGGTGAGGGCCAGCAGGTGCGCCGTGGGGGAGAGGCCGCCCGCCACCAGCCCGCCGAGACCCGCGCCGATCATCCCGCCGAGGCTGAACGCGGCGTGGAAGCCGGGCATCACCGGCCGGCGCAGGGCGGTGACCAGGTCGACCGCCGCGCTGTTCATCGCGACATTGATGCCCCCGTAGGCGGCGCCGAAGGCCAGCAGGACCAGGCCGAGGGTGAACGCCGAGTGGGTCAGCGGGGGCAGCGCGATGCTGAGCGCGAGCAGCGCCCCGCACGCGACGGTCACCGGATGGCTGCCGAGGCGCCGGCAGAGCCGTCCGGTGAGCGTCATGGTGATCACGGCTCCCGCGGACACACCGAGCAGGGCGAGGCCCAGGTCGCTCGCGGAGGCGCCGGTCTGCTGCTTGATCGCGGGGATACGGACGACCCAGCCGGCGAAGATGAAGCCGTCGAGGGCGAAGAACACGGTCAGGGCGATGCGGAGCCGGCTCAGGGGCGCCGGGACGGGGTCTCCGCCAGGTCCTCCTGCTGCGGCCGTTCGGAGTTTGTTTAGGAGCGGCACAAAACAAGCGTAGAGCCCGGACCCCGGTCCGTACAAGCCGAGTCCGACCAGGTGCTCGTCAAGCCCGGCGCGACAATGGAGGCCCATGGACGCCGAACTCTTTCCCCGGGACCGGACCGCGCCGGCGGCCGGTGCCGTTCATGTGCCGGACTGGCTGGGGCCCGTGCAGCAGCGGGAGCTGGTGGCGGCGTGCCGCGAGTGGGCTCGCCCGCCGGCCGGGTTGCGGACCGTCCGTACCCCGGGCGGCGGGACGATGACCGCCCAGCAGGTCTGCCTCGGGTGGCACTGGTACCCGTACGGATATGCGCGCACGGTCGTCGACGGCGACCACGCTCCCGTGAAACCGCTGCCGGACTGGTTGGGCGATCTGGCGCGCAAGGCCGTCGAGGACGCGTACGGCGAGGGGCCCTGCGTCGAGCCGTACGACATCGCGCTGATCAACTTCTACGGTGCCGAGGCCCGGATGGGCATGCACCGCGACAGCGACGAGAAGTCCGACGCGCCGGTGGTGTCGATCAGCCTCGGTGACTCGTGCGTGTTCCGCTTCGGCAACGCCGAGTCCCGGGGGCGTCCGTACCACGACGTGGAACTGCGCAGCGGAGACCTGTTCGTCTTCGGCGGGCCCTCCCGCCTCGCCCACCACGGGGTGCCGCGCGTCCATCCCGGCACCGCGCCTGCCGGGCTCGGCCTCAGCGGGCGCCTCAACATCACGCTGCGGGTCAGCGGCTTCGCCGGGAGCGGCTGACGGCCGGCCCGCGGATCATGCGAAACTCGCCTTCATGAACGGCAACGCGGCCCCGCGCAGGGTGGGGGATGTGTCCACGCGGACCAAGATCGAGAGAGGCCGCGGCGCACTGGGCCCCGCGCTGGAGCTCGTCCACACCGGCCGGGCGCCCACCCGCGCCGTCCTCACGGCCGAACTCGGCGTCACCCGGGCCACCGCCGGCGCCGTCGCGGCGGAACTGGAAGCCCTCGGCCTCATCCGCGTCGACTCCCGGCCCGGCATCGCGGGCGGCTCGCAGGGCCGGCCCTCGCACCGGCTCGCCGTCGACGAGACGGGCCCGGTCGCGCTGGCCGCCCAGGTGCACGCGGACGGCTTCCGCGCCGCGCTGGTCGGGCTCGGCGGCCGGATCGTCGCCACCGCCCCCGGCTGTGTGACGGTCTCCGCCGACCCGGCGCAGGTGCTCGGCGCCGTGGTCGACGCGGGCGCCACGCTGCTGCGCGAGACCGGGCGCCGGTGTATCGGCGCGGGTCTCGCCGTACCGTCCGCGGTCGCCGAACCGGAAGGTACGGCCCTGAACCCCCTGCACCTCGCCTGGCCCGCGGGCGCACCGGTCCGCGACATCTTCGCCGAGCGGGTACGCGCCGCCGGCATCGAAGGCCCCGCCCTGACCGGCAACGACGTCAACCTCGCGGCCCTGGCCGAACACCGGCACGGCGCCGGCCGCAGCGCGCAGCACCTGCTGTGCGTGGCCACCGGCCATCGCGGCGTCGGCGGGGCGCTGGTCCTCGACGGCCGTCTGCACTCCGGCAGTTCGGGCCTCGCTCTGGAGGTCGGCCACCTCACCGTCAATCCGGAGGGCCGCCCCTGCCACTGCGGCAGCCGCGGCTGCCTCGATGTCGAGGCCGATCCGCTGGCCTTCCTCACTGCGGCGCGGCGCGACCCGGGCCCCGAGGTCTCGCTGTTGCAGCAGGCCCGCGACCTGCTGCGCACGGAGTACGACGATCCGGACGTGCGGCACGCGGCCGAGGAGCTGATCGACCGGCTCGGCCTGGGGCTGGCCGGTCTGGTCAACATCCTGAACCCCGACCGGATCATCCTCGGCGGTCTGCACCGCGAGCTGCTGGACGCCGATCCGGAGCGGCTGCGCGCGGTCGTCGCCGACCGCAGTCTCTGGGGCCGCAGCGGCGGCGTACCGATTCTGCCGTGCACTCTGGACCACAACAGCCTGGTCGGCGCGGCCGAGTTGGCCTGGCAGCCGGTCCTGGACGACCCGCTCGCCGCGCTGGCCTGAACGCGGTGCGGGGAGCCGGCCGGGTTCCGGCGGCTCCCCGCCGCCCGCATCGGTGTCAGACCTCCAGCTCCGCTTCGATCCGCTTGAGCTGGTGCCGGGCCATCGCAAGATTCGCCCGGCCCTTGTCCAGGGCGAGATAGAGGAACAGGCTGTCCTTGCCGCCCCCCGACAGGAGCCGGATCAGGTGGTACTGGGTGCCGAGGGTGATCAGGATGTCCTCGATGCCGTCCTTGAGACCCAGGTGCTCCATGGTGCGCGCCTTGGCGCGGACCACATCGGTGTTGCCGGCGGCGGCCACCGCCAGATCGAGGTCCTTGCCACCGCCCAGGGTGCCGAGGGCCATACCGCTGGCGTAGTCCACGAGAGCGACGCCGAGGGCCCCCTCGATGGAGGTCATCGCTTCCTTGAGGGCGGTTTCGGTGTTGGCCATGATCGTGCTTCCTTCCGTTGACACTCTTGTCTTGTGGATCTGTGGATCTGTCGATCTGCCGACTGCGGGGATGCGCTACGGGGTGCTGCTCTCCGGCCGGTCGAGTGCGGCGTCCACGAGGTCCGCGATACGCGCGCCGGCCCGGCGGCCTTCGAGATGCAGCCGGCCGACGTTGGTGTGCGGCCCGGCCAGCACGGTGAGGACGGCCGCCGAACCCGCCGCGTACGTCGCGACGTAACCGCGCTCGGCCCGTACGAGCAGCTCGCGGAACTCCCCCTGGCCGGTGGTGTCCGCGAGCCGCAACGCGACCCCGAGCGCGGCCGCGGTCAGCGCGGCGATCCCCTCGGCCTCCACGGCCGCCACCTCCTGGGCGAGCACCAGACCGTCGATGCTCGCCGCGACAGCGCCCGTCACATGGGGGACGCGGGCGCGCAACCTCCGCAGCTCATCCAGGACTTCGGGCTCCACCGCCATCAACTGCCTCCTCTCGGCGCGCTGTCTGAGTACGCGTTTCATGGCGGGGTGCAGGGAGCCTCAGGGACGGATCGGACCATCACAGGTGTGCCTCCAGGGCGTCACGGAGCCGGCGCAGCAGGGCGATGTCCGGGTCGGCGGAGACTTCCGGGACCCGGACGGGAGCGGGGGAGGGGCCGGACGGGTCCGGGGCGCGGGGAGTCGCGATATGCCCGGCGGCCGCCAGCCGCCGTACGTCGATGAGGGTGTGGAAGGCGGGGCGGCCCAGCAGCCGGGAGATGGCCGCCGGGGTGCGGACTCCGTCCGCGAGGTCCAGCACGGCCCGCTGGCGTGGGGTGACCGGCGGACTGCGTACGGCCTGCCGGCGTACGACGGGCGCGCTGTCCACCTCCGGGCTCGGCCACAGGTCTTCCAGCAGCTTTCTGCGCCGCAGGGTCTCGCGCTCGACCGTCTCGGCGGCCACCGGACGTACCGGACCCAGCCAGTGGACGGCTCCGTAGCGGAAGCGGGTCGGTCCGCTGGCCGGAGCCAGCACGAAGAACGCCGCGTCGAACAACGCGCCCAGATGGCATATCTCCAGCTCGCCGTCGGTGAGCCGGCCGCTGTCCACCAGGAACCTGCCCACCTGACGGCGGGCTCCGGCCCGGTCGAGCGCCTCCTGCCAGCCCTCGGCGGGCAGCCGCCCGGTCGCGGTCAGCAGGACGTCGACGCCGGGCGAGGCGGGGCTCTCGGCATGTACGACCCGGCCGTCGACGAGGTACAGCGTGCCGGCGTCGCGCAGCAGCGCTCCGGTGGCGCGTTCGGACGCCAGCCGGACGAGCATCGGGGAGATCGCCGCACTCATATCAGGGCGAGCCGATCCGCCAGGTCCCGCAGGCGGATCCGGGCGAGCGCCAGGTTGCCTTCGTCGCGGCCGAGCCACAGGTGGATGAACACGCCGTTGTCGAAGGCCGTTTCGACGAAACGCATCAGGTGGTACGCGGTGGGCGTGGTGATGACGACGTCCTCCACCGGCACGGCCTTGGCGGCGTCGCCGCCGAGGCCCGCGCCCGCCGGGTCGGCGAACGCGGTCTGCTCGGCGGCCATCCGGGCAAGTTCCGCCGTTTCGGCGGCGGTTGTCTCATGACTGCCGTTCGGTGCGTCGCCGATCGTGCCGAGCGCGAGCCCGCTGATCCACTCGACCACGGCGGCGCCGCGCGCCCCCGGCAGAGTCATGGCCTCGAGCAGGCACTCGTCGATTCCGGGCACGCGTCGGCCCTCTCCCCTGGGTGATCGTTCCGTCACTGCGGGTGCGGCAGTGAGGACGAGGCTACGCAACGTCGCGTGCCGGGGAGGCGGTTCTGGCATTTTCCAACGGAACATGCGGAGCAGGGGTGGGTCCCCGCGGTGCCGTCGGGTCAGCTCGTGAGGGCCGACCTGGCGGACGCGTGCTCCCGTACGGGCGCCGCACCCTGTGGTTCGAGCTCCTGGCCCGCGAACGGACCGGTGGTCGTCGCGCCGTACACCGGGCGAGCCGGCAGCATCTCCGCGGGCGAGGGCGCCGGCAGGGTGAACCAGACGACCTTGCCCCCGCTGCTCTCCGGGCGTACGCCCCAGCTCTCGCTCACGGCCGCTATCAGCGCGAGGCCGCGTCCGCCGGTGGAGAGGTCGTCGGCCTGCCCGGCGGCGGGCAGCCGCGGATCGTTGTCACGGACCGACACCGTCAGCCGGTCGAACAGCAGCTCGATCTCCACGGTGCAGGTCTTGTCGGGCTGCGCGTGCCGGTGGACGTTGGTGAGCAGCTCGGTGACACCGAGCGCCGCCCGGTCGATCAACGCGTCCAGATGCCAGTAGCGCAAATGCGCGCAAACGATCCTGCGGACCTGGCCGATCCGCGACGGCAGAGCCTGGAGCTCCACCGTGCAGTGCCTGCTTGGATGGCTGATCACGGCTGCGACTCCCCGAATGAGGTCCGGAAGAAGACGAAGATCGGATCCAGCAGTGGCTGCCTGCTGTGTGGTCCGGCGGGCTGGTTCGCAGCGTCACCGCCGGTGAACCCTGAGTGATGACATCAGCGTGAACCAGGGGGTGCCGCTCCGCAACTCGGTGCTGCTCCACCCCTCGTGACCCTCACGCCCGCGCGTCGTGCCCGCGGCGCACCGCCTCCAGGAAGCGGCCGGCTGCCTCGTCGGCGGCCTCGGGTGTGTGGTCGCGCTGTCCCATCCGCAGCCGGTAACGCGCGCCGTTGACGTGGGCCACCGTGCTCTCGCCGCCGGCGAACCAGGGCCTGCCCGCGCTCACCGAGTCCAGCGGCGCGCTGTCGATCTCCGTGTCGTTGCTGGTGAGCAACGACAGCCTGCCGTCCCTGATCAGCACCTTCCCGGCCCTTGTGAGCGCGCGGGGCCATCGTTCGATCCGTACGCCCGTCGCACTGAACTCAGGCTCAGCCATGACACGTCGTCCCCTTCTCGCCGAACGCCGCCCCCGCGCGGACCGTCAGGTGGTATCTCCTGGTGGGCAGTCTGCATGGGCCCGCCCTCCCGCACCAGTGCGCCTTCCACAAGCGATCCCGATGGAAACCCAAAGTCATCGTTTGTGCAGGTGAGGGGGGTAAATTGCGAGGGGGGACGAGCGTCCGGACGGCACCGTGCGGAGCGCAGAAACGACGAGGAGCGGCGCGGATGAGCACCACCGAGCAGGCGCGGACCGGCGGAGCCCTGAGCACTGCCGATGTGGACCGCAGTGATCCGGATTACCGGGCATGGCTGAAGGAAGCCGTACGCAAGGTGCAGGCCGACGCCAACCGTTCGGCCGACACCCATCTGCTGCTCTTCCCACTGCCCGAGCAGTGGGGGATCGATCTCTATCTCAAGGACGAATCGACCCACCCGACCGGCAGTCTCAAGCACCGGCTCGCCCGGTCGCTCTTCCTGTACGGGCTGTGCAACGGCTGGATCCGGCCGGGACGTCCCGTGATCGAGGCGTCCAGCGGCTCGACCGCCGTCTCCGAGGCCTACTTCGCCAAGCTGATCGGCGTCCCCTTCATCGCAGTGATGCCGCGTACGACGAGCGCGGAGAAATGCCGCCTGATCGAATTCCATGGCGGCCGGTGCCACTTCGTGGACGACTCGCGCCGGATGTACGAGGAGTCGGCCGCACTCGCGGCGGAGACCGGCGGCCACTACATGGACCAGTTCACCTACGCCGAACGGGCCACCGACTGGCGTGGCAACAACAACATCGCGGAATCCATCTACCAGCAGCTGAAGTTGGAGCGGTATCCGGAACCCGCCTGGATCGTCGCCACCGCCGGTACCGGCGGCACGTCGGCGACCATCGCGCGCTACGTCCACTACATGCAGTACGACACCCGTATCTGCGTGCCCGACCCGGAGAACTCCTGCTTCTTCGACGGCTGGACCCACCACGACCCGCTGGCGAGCAGCGACTGCGGCTCCCGTATCGAGGGCATCGGCCGGCCGCGCATGGAACCGAGCTTCGTGCCGGGTGCCGTCGACCGGATGATGAAGGTGCCGGACGCGGCGAGCGTGGCGGCCGTCCGCGCGCTGGAACAGGCCATCGGCCGCAAGGCGGGCGGCTCCACCGGCACCGGGCTGTGGAGCGCGCTGAAGATCGTCGCGGAGATGGTGGCCGAGGGCCGCAAGGGCAGTGTGGTCACCCTGATCTGCGACCCGGGCGACCGTTACCTCGACAAGTACTACTCCGACGACTGGCTCGCGGAGCAGGGCCTGGACATCGCGCCGTACTCCGCCACCATCGACTCGCTCCTCGCGACGGGCGTCTGGCCCTCCTGACCGCCGGTTACGTGACGGTGGCGTCGGTTACGTGGCGGTGGCGGTGAGCCGCCGGTCCAGGTTTCCCACCGCGTCCCGGAAGGCCCGCCCCAGCGCCGCCCGTCCCAGCCTGAGGGAGATCCGCAGGGGCGCGCTGCCGGCCGCCGCGAACGTCCACTGGATCCGGGTGCCGGACCCCGCGGGAGTCAGCCGCCACTCCTCCAGGAGCGCGTGCAGACCGGGGGCGTTGGTCTCGTCCACCCGGTACGCGTACCGCTCCGCGTGGTCCTTCGCCATGATCGTCTCCAGGAACCGGGTGCCGCCCTTCAGCCGGACCTCACGGCCGGCACCGCCGGCGACGGGCCGGGCCAGGGTCACCGAGGTGAACCAGCGGGGCCAGGCCTCGACCTCGTCGGCCAGCCCCCGGTACACGGCCTCGGGGGGCGCGGCGACCTCGGCCGTGAAGACCAGACGAAGCGGAGCGGTCTCGACGAAGTCGAGCCCGACGGGGCGGAGTCGGCGTGCCATGGGACGAAGACCCCCAGGGTGATCGGGTGGTTGACGGGCCCCGACACCATAGCTGACGTACTGTCAGTTGTCTGCGGCGGCTGCGTCGTCCGTCCCCGGCTCCGCGGGTTCCTCCGGTCCGCCGACCACGATCAGCCCCGGCAGATGCTCGGCGATCTCGGCCCGTACCTCCGCCGGCAGCCCGGAGTCCGTCACCAGGGTGTCGACGTCCGCCAGCGAGGCGAAGGAACTGAGCCCCACCGTCCCCCACTTGGTGTGGTCGGCCACGACCACCACGCGCCGCGCGGCCTGGACGAACCTGCGGTTCGTCTCGGCCTCCGCCAGGTTCGGTGTCGAAAGACCCGCCTCCACCGATATCCCGTGCACGCCCAGGAACAGGGTGTCGAAGTGGAGCGAGCTGATCGCCTGGTCGGCCACCGGTCCCACCAGCGAATCGGACGGCGTGCGCACCCCACCGGTGAGGACGACCGTGGCCGCGCCACCGTGCTCTCCCGGGGACGTCCGCTGCGCGGAGTGGAACACGTCGGCCACCCGCACCGAGTTGGTCACCACCGTCAGATCCGGCACATCCAGCAGATGGTGCGCCAGCGCGTAGGTCGTGGTCCCGCCCGACAGGGCGATCGCGCTGCCTGGCACGGCCATCGCCGCCGCGGCCCGCGCGATGTCCTCCTTGGCGCTGAGCTCCAGGCCCGACTTCGCCTCGAACCCCGGTTCGTGCGTGCTCGCCTCGACCACCGGCACGGCACCCCCGTGCACCTTCTCGATCACGCCCTGCCTGGCCAGCGCGTCCAGATCGCGACGGACTGTCATGTCCGACACGTTGAGCTTCCGGGTGAGCTCGTTGACGCGCACTCCGCCGCGCCGCCTGACCTCGTCCAGGATCATCGCGCGGCGCTGCTCCGCGAGGAGGTTCTGATTCTCGCTCACCGCCAGGCCGGTCCTTCCAGTTCATGAAGCACGCGAGTGAAGCACGGGAGTGAAGCACGGGAGTGCTGAGGATTCCACATCCTGCCATGGGGCACCGGCCCCTGTCCCATCGGCTGAACGGGCCGGGAGCTGGGGAGATTCGGTGAGGAGGGGTGCCGGGCGGGCCGCCGTGCCGGGATCCTTGTGCCTGCCCCACCCACGCCTCGATCCACCCGAGAGGGAGCCGCCGCCGTGCCCCGAGCCGTCCCCGCCCCGGAGAACGGGGAACTCGCCCTCGAACTGCTGGTGCACGGAGTCGGCGGAGCCACCCCCTCCGGCATGCTCGGCGACCCGCGCACCGTGCGGATCACCGGCGACGAGACCGCCGCCGTCTTCCGGCGCACCGACGACGCCGACGCGGAACTCCACCCCGAGCGGTACCGCGACCGGCCGATCCCCGAGGCGTACTGCTGGTCCCGGCTGACCTCCGGCAACAGCGCCCGCGCCCTGTGGCTGATGCTGCTCCCCTTCATGGTTGCCAACCTCGCCCACTGGATGCGGCCCGCGGGCCGGGGGATGGCCGGGACCGTCCGTGCGTACGGAGTCCTCGTCCGCCTGGTGGCCCTCAGCCTCACCGTGCTGCTCACCGCCGCGGCCTGCGAGGTCGCGCTCGACCTGGTGGCCTGGCAGTGCGCGGGCTCGGCCGGCTGCGCCGCCTCCCGCTCCTGGCTCGGCTTCCTCTCGCCCGAGCGGGCCGGCTGGTGGTCGCAGCCCGGCCGGCGGCTCGCGCTCGCCGCGCTGGTGCCCGCCGCGCTGACCGGGCTGCTGTGGTACCTGTCCCACCGCACCTGGAGCGCGTACGAATCGCAGCAGCCGCTGCCCTCCGGCCAGGACGCCCTGGACCACGCGCCGGGCCCGCGCCCCGCGATGGGCCGGCCCGGGTTCTGGTACGGCCGCCGGCTGGTGGCCCGGCTGCGCGCCGCCCACACCGCGGCCGGCCTGCTGACTGTGGCGGCTGCGGTCGCCGGCGCGGCGGCCCGCTACGACCGGCGGGACGGCGGCAGCGCCCTGCTGGAGATCTGCGGATGGGTGACCGAGGGCCTGCTGGCCGTGGGCGCGCTCGCCGTCGTCTGGGTGGTGTGCCGCAGAGGCCGCAAGGAGTCGCGGCCCGACGCCCGGCTTGACGCGGCCGTGGTCGGGCTGCTGCCCGCCGCCGCCCTCGGGCTGCTCGTCCTCGCCCTGGTGTACGCCGGATGGTCCCGCCCGGGCTGGGCCTCCCACGGCATGCTCCCGGGCGACCGGACCTTCGGCGTGATCACCCTCGCCCAAGGGGCGCTGGTGGTCGCCCTCGCCGTGACCGCCCGGCGGCTCCACCGGCGGAGGGGGTGTCGTATGGATCAGGCCGGATCAGCCTGCGGCGTCTGGTGCCGTGGATCGCAAGGCGGAGGAGGGAGTCGATGCGGAGCATCGGCGACTGACGACAACGCCGCGAGGCGCGGTGCCAGGCGTCGCGGGCCCGGCCTGATCCATACGACACCCCCTGAAGCCACCACCGCCCTGTGGGGACTCGGCGGGCCGGCCATCGCCATGCTCGCCTGCGCGCTCGGCGGGGTGATGTCCGGGGGAGTGGCCCAGCGGGTCGCCGACTGGCTCGACGACGGCGGTACGCCGGGCATGGGCCGCGGCTCCATCGCAGGCCCTCCGGTGCTGCTCTCCTGGCAGGCCGCGGTCATTCCGCCGCTGCTGGTCGTCGTACTGGCGCTGGCGGTCTGGTACGCCTGGCGCACCCTGCGGTTCCGCAACCGCCTGCTCGCCCGGGTGGAGGCGGACTACCCGGGCGAACGGCCCGACGCGGCACGTACCCGCAGCATCGCAAGCGCCCGGGCCACGGCCGCGCTCACCGAGGCCGCGCCCCGGCTGGTGGGCATGATCTCCGGGGTGACCCTGCTGCTCGGTGCCGGGGCCCTCGCCGGCGCCTGGGCGAGCCACGAGGTGCCGGGCGAGGCCGCCGACGGGTCGCACCCGTTCGTCGCGTCCGGGGTGCAGACCGCGCAGGCACTGGGTTCCTGGCTGATCGGCCTCGGCTTCATACTGTTCGTCACCTGGGGGCGCCGGGCCTACAAGGACGCCTCGGCCCGCCGGACCATCGGGATCCTGTGGGACGTCGGTACGTTCTGGCCGCGCGCGGCCCACCCCTTCGCACCGCCCTGCTACGCCGAGCGAGCCGTCCCCGACCTGACCTGGCGGATGGCCGGCTGGACCGACCGTACCGGCGGCCGGCTGGTCATCTCCGGCCACTCGCAGGGCAGCGTGCTGGCGGCCGCCGCGGTCTGGCAGCTGCCGCCGCGGGCCCGGCGCCGGGTCGCGCTGCTCACCTACGGTTCACCGCTGCAGCGGCTGTACGGGCGCTGGTTCCCCGCGTACTTCGGACCCGGCCCGCTCGCCGCCCTGCACGGGGAGCTGGACTGCTGGCGCAACCTCTGGCGCGCGACCGACCCGATCGGCGGCCCGGTCCTGCCCGGCGACGAGACCCCCGAGGTGGACTGCGGCCCGCTCAAGGACCCGGTGGTGTACGGACGGACCCCCGAACGCCCGCTGCCCGAACCGATCCTGGGCCACTCCGACTACCAGGCCGACCCCGTGTTCGCGGTCGAGCGCGACGCCCTGCTCGACCGCCTGGAGCCGTGCGCGCCGGACGGGCCGGGCGGGCCGGACGTGGCCGATGTCCCGGAGGTTCCGGGGCAGCGCCTCACACAAGCTCCGGCAGATCCTCCGGGTACAGCAGGGTGAGCTCGTCCGTGCTCGGCTCGGTGAGCTGGGCCACCCGGCCCGCGTGCCGCTCGACCATCGACTCGAAGGTCTGGCGCGCGGTCCGGCCGTTGCCGAAGGCGGGCCCCTTCGGCAGGACCGTGAAGTACTTCAGCAGCGCCTCGGCGGCGCCGCAGCCGAGCCGGTACTCGTGCTCCTCGGCCTGCTGCTCCACGATCCGCAGCAGCTCCCCGGGAGCGTAGTCGCCGAACCTGATGGTCCGTGAGAAACGGGACGCCACCCCGGGGTTGACCGACAGGAAGCGCTCCATCTCGACGGTGTACCCGGCGACGATCACCACCACCGCCTCCCGGTGATCCTCCATCAGCTTCACCAGGGTGTCGATGGCCTCCCGGCCGAAGTCACGTCCGGAGTCCTCGGGCGAGAGCGCGTACGCCTCGTCGATGAACAGCACACCGCCGCGCGCCCGTTCGAACGCTTCCTGGGTGCGGATCGCCGTCGAGCCGATGTGCTCGCCGACCAGGTCGACCCGCGAGACCTCGACGAGGTGGCCCCGCTCCAGCACCCCGAGCGATGCGAGGATCTCGCCGTACAGCCGGGCCACCGTGGTCTTGCCGGTGCCGGGGGAGCCGGTGAAGACCAGATGCCTGCGCACGGACGCGGCCTTGAGGCCCGCCTGCTGTCTGCGCCGGCCCACCTCGATCATGTCGGTGAGGGCGCGCACCTCGCGCTTGACGCTCTCCAGGCCCACCAGAGTGTCCAGTTCACCGAGGACGGCCGTCGAGCTGCGTACGGCCGGCTCCGGTTCCGGTCCCGGCGCGGGCTCCACGGTGCGCGGACCGGGAACCGCGGAGAGCAGCCCGGGCGACTGGGCGGCCGTCTGCACGGCGGGCGCAGATGCCGCCTGAGAGGACGCCGCCTGAGAGGCGGACCGTACACCGCTCTCGTCGCTCGTGCAGTCCTCGGCGACCGGGCCCGACTCGGAGAACTCGTAGCCCCCGCGGGCACAGCGCTCGGTGCGGCAGCGGGTCAGTGTCGTGCGGCAGCCGTCGATGACGTGGAAGCCGAAGCCGCCGCTGCCCGTCACCCGGCAGCCGTGGAACGTGCCGCGCCCGCCGGCGGAGACGTAGAACCCGGCCTCGGCCGGTGACGTGACCGTGCAGCGCTCGAAAGTCGGGTCCGCGCCCTTGGTGACGATGACTCCCGTCTGGGCGCCGTCGATGGTGCAGTTGGCGAGCGTGCCGCCGCTGCCGTGGTCACGGAACCAGGCGCCGGTCGACGCCTCCCGGATACGGCAGTCGTCCAGCTGTGCGGTGGCGCCGTCGCTCACCGAGACGGCGGTGTTGCGGACCTGGGAGAGGTCGCTGTCGACCACATCGGCACGCGAGCCGCGGTCGAGGACGAACAGCGCGTCCGGCACGTCGTGCACCCGGCAGGAGTCGAGCACGGCGGCGGCGCCGTCGCTGATCCAGACCGCCGGATAGTCGCCCGTACTGTCGTGGATCTCGCACTGGTTGGCGTCCACCCGGGTGCCCGGGTCCCACACCGACAGCCCGTTGCGTCCGAACCGCCGCACGGTCGAGCGGGTCAGCGTCAGCACCGAGCGGGAGCGCAGGTCGACCGCGTTCTCGGGAATGTCGTGGATGTCGCAGTCGGAGAGGGTGAGGACGGCGTCGGTGTCCAGGGTGATGCCGTCGGCCGAAGTCCGGTGCACCGTGCAGTCGGTGAGATGGGCGGCGGCCCGGGACGCGATCTGCACGCCGGTGCCCTTGATCTCGTACACCTCGCAGCCGATCGCCTCCAGGCCGCTGCCCTCGCCGTTGACGGCCAGCCCGGCGCCGGAGGAGTGGTGCACCCGACAGCGCTCCAGACGGGGGTGCGCGCCGCCGCGTACCGAGATGCCTGACTGGCCGGCCGAGACGACCTCACAGTCCTCGAACACCCCGCCGCCGCCGTCCAGTACGGCGATGCCGACCCCGCCCGGGTTGTCCACCGTACAGCGGCGGACGGTCGGCCGTGCGCCGCCCCGCACCTCGATACCGGCGGCCGAACGCGTGACCACCCGCAGGTCGGACAACTCCGGTGCGCCGTCCTCGATCAGCAGCGCGGGGGCGGCCGAGTCCTGGCCCTCCAGATGCAGGTCCTGAAGGGTCGCGGAGGCGTGCACGGTGAGCGCGACACCGTCCACCGGGGCGATCCGTACCGAGCCCGCGGTCCCCTCGGGCCCGCGCAGCGTGACCGCACGCCGGACCACGAGGTTCTCGCGGTAGGTGCCGGGGGCGACGGACAGGACGTCGCCGTCTCCGGCGGCCTCCAGGGCCGCAGCGAGAGAGGCGTATTCGCCTGTGCGGCGGCGCCACCTCGATGAGCCGGTGTGCGTCACCTGGACCGTGCCCTGTGCCATGGCGCTGTTGTGCCCCCACCTCGAACCGACGCGACTGACCGGGGCCTGTACGGCCGATCAGCATCTGTCCGGTCCACCGTAGCGCGCGCCGGGCGCGCACCGCCCGAGGACCCGCGTTACCCGAGGACGCGCACCGGGTCGCCGACCCGGAGCGTGCCGGTGGTCTCGGGGACCAGGTTCTGGCCGAAGACCAGCTGGTCGCCGAAGCGCCGGTGGCGGGCGAGCGTGCGCAACGGCTCCTTGCCCCGCTCCGAGGTGAGCTGGTCGGTGGTGGTGATGACACAGCGGCCGCACGGCTTCGCCACCCGGAAGGTGACCTCGCCGATCGCGACGCGCTTCCAGTCGTCCTCGGCCCACGGCGCGGTGCCCTCGACGACGGCGTTGGGCCGGAAGCGGTTCATGGGCAGCGGGCCCTCGTCGGGGTGGTCGCCCTGTGCGATGAGGGAGTTGAGGGCGTCCAGCGAGGCGACGGTGGTGACGAGCAGCGGAAAGCCGTCGGCGAGGCTGACCGTCTCACCCGGCAGCGCGAAGTCCGGGTCGATCGGCCGGCGGCGCGCCGGATCGTCGAGATGCATCAGCCGTACCGGGGCGCCCAGCCAGTCGCTGAACCAGGCGTGCGCGACCTCGTGCGCGAGTACGCCCTCGACCTTGCGTCCGAAGATCTCCATCACGGTGGTGTCCCGCGGTTCGGGCACGTCGACGGTCAGCGGCTCCAGGCCGGGCGCGGTCAGCAGGACCGCCCCGCCGGCCAGCGGTTCGGCGGCCGCCAACGCCAGGCGTGGCTGCTGGCGTTGGGTGACCACCTTGCTGTCACCGTCGACCAGCGCCCACCTGCGGTCCCCGGCCGGTCCCCAAGGCTCCACGGCCACCGCGCCGGGAGCACACCCCGCCACCGACTTGACGGGGTGGACATGAAGCGATTGGAGAAAGGAGTTCGACATGAGGTCAATCCTGCCAGCCTCGCGGACGGCAGGACGGACCCCGGTCAGTATCCGCGGCTCTGGTACTGGCGGCCGTACGGGTCCTCGTAGGGAGCGGGCGCGGGGCGCGGCGCCGCCGGGCGCATGGCCTCGTACCCGGTGGCGACCGGACGCGGCTGCTGCGGCTGCGGACCCGGGTATCCGCGCGGTCCGGCGGACTGCTGCGGGATGTACGGCGCGGGCGCGTGCTGCAGCGGAACGGGCTGCGGCATGGCCTGCTGGTACTGGTAGGCGTGCGGGGGCGTCTGGTACTGGGACGGCGCGGCCGGGAGGGCCGGCAGCGCCGAGGGCAGCGCGGGCAGGTAGCCGTTGCCGGTGTCGTACGCGGAGGGGACCCGGATCGGGGCGATCTGGGGCGTGCCCCGCTCTGCGACGAGCGAGTCGTAGATCGGGGTGTCCGGGAAAGACGGCGCGGAGTAGTAACCGCCGCCATAGGTGGAGCGGGGGGAGGTCATGGCACATAAGTTAAGCCCACGATGTGCTGGTTGGGGAGCCCGATAAGAGGGTTGTTTCCTGTGCGGTGAGTGACCGGGCGTCCCCAATGTGAGCGAACTTGGGAAAATCGGTCGTCCACAAACGCCAGGATCCTGTAAAGGACGAGGTTGTGGGGGGTTACCGGCGGGTCGGCCGGCGATCTTCCGACACCTTTCGGGACCCCGGTGGACCCGAGGTAATAGGTTGGCCGCACGTAGTTTCGGGCACCCGGACTCGCGATGGGGGCGAGCATGTCAATGCGTAAGGGAACGAACGTTCCGGTGCCGGCACAGGCCGTGCGCGTGGAATTGGGCTGGCGTTCAGGTCCGGGTGTACCGGACGTGGATGCCTCGGCGCTGCTGCTGGTGTCGGGAAAGGTCCGTTCCGACGCGGACTTCGTCTTCTACAACCAGGCGGTGCACTCCTCGGGCGCAGTGCGCCACGAGGGCAAGGCGACGGCCGGCGACGGCGTGACGGACACGCTGTCGGTCGACCTCGGGCGCGTGGAGCCGGCCATCGAGACGGTGGTCCTCGCGGCCTCCTCGGACGGCGGCGGCTTCGGACAGGTGCCCGGCCTCCACATCCGGGTCGTCGACGCGGCGAACGGCTCGGAGATCGCGCGCTTCGACAGCGAGGACGCCACCGTCGAGACGGCGTTCGTCCTCGGCGAGCTCTACCGCCGCCAGGGTGCCTGGAAGTTCCGGGCGGTCGGGCAGGGCTACAGCAGTGGACTCCAGGGCCTGGCAACGGACTTCGGGATCAGTGTGGACGAACCGCAGCAGGCCGCCGCCCCGGCGGCCCCACCGGCTCCCGCCCCGGTCGCCGCTCCCGCGCCCGTCACGCCGCCCGTACAGCCGGCTCCGCCCGCTCCGGTCGCGGCCCCCGCCCAGGCCTCGGCGGCCCCGGCGGGCACCCCCGTACGGCTGACCAAGGTGACGCTCACCAAGGAGTCCCCGTCGGTCTCCCTCACCAAGCAGGGCGGCACCTCCGGTGCCATGCGGGTCAACCTCAGCTGGCAGGTGCGCAAGCAGTTCAAGGGCTGGGGGGCCAAGCTCGGCCGCGCCGTCGCCATGCACGCGGACCTCGACCTCGACCTGTGCGCGCTCTACGAACTGACCGACGGCCGCAAGGGAGTCGTCCAGGCGCTCGGCAACGCCTTCGGCTCGCTGCACCAGCCGCCCTTCATCCACCTCGACGGCGACGACCGCACCGGCGGATCGGCCAGCGGCGAGAATCTCACCATCAACCTGGACCACAAGGACAAGCTGCGGCGCGTCGTCATCTTCGTGACGATCTACGAGGGCGCCCGGAGCTTCG
The DNA here is from genome assembly GCF_053763515.1 of Streptomyces mabaensis. Classification (NCBI taxonomy): domain Bacteria; kingdom Bacillati; phylum Actinomycetota; class Actinomycetes; order Kitasatosporales; family Streptomycetaceae; genus Streptomyces; species Streptomyces mabaensis. Next base: position 115,554 of record NZ_JBSOPZ010000007.1, on the reverse strand, counting down.
CGGACCTGGACGCGACGGTCACCCTCCAGCCGCTGAACGGCGCCCCGATCGAGTTCTCGCTCGGCGAGTGCACCGTCCCCTCGACGGTCTGCTCGCTCGCCCTGATCACCAACACCGGGTCGGACCTCGTCGTCCAGCGTGAGGCCCGCTTCCTCGTACCGGAACGCGGAGTGAGCCCGCAGCGCACCATGGACTACACGTACGGGTGGGGCATGAACTGGACGCCCGGCAGGAAGTGACGGTCCGACGGGCGCGGTGACGGTTCAGCGGTCCGGGGCGGCCTGCGGCCGGGGGTAGGTCCGCCCCTTCCAGGCCGCCCCGCGCCCGCGGTAGTGCTGCACGGCCGAGTCGACGGTCATCAGCAGATACAGCGCCGCCGTGACCGGCAGCAGCGGCGCGAGCCACAGCGACTGCCGGTAGTAGCGGAGCATCGGGATGTACGTCCCCGCCATCAGCGCCCACGCCAGGCCCCCGGCCCACGCGGCGGGGGCGTGACCGGACCGGAGACCGGCGCACAGGGCGACCGGCGGCGCGAGGTACACCACCGCGAGCCCCGCGACGGTCGCCACCAGCAGCAGCGGATTGTGCCGCAGCTGTGCGTACGCGCTCCGGGACACCATCCGCCACAGATCGTGCAGCCGGGGATAGGGACGCACGCTGTCCACCCGTTCGGCGAGCCCCAGCCAGATCGTGCCGCCACCGCGCCGTACGGCCCGGGCGAGCGAGACGTCGTCGATCACCGCCTGCCGGATGCTGTCCGGGACGCGGGCCCGTACGGCGGCCTCGGTACGCAGCAGCACACAGCCGCCGGCCGCGGCCGCCGTCCGTCCACGCCGGCTGTTCACCCACCGGAACGGATAGAGCTGCGCGAAGAAGTAGACGAAGGCCGGGACCACGAGCCGCTCCCAGCCGCTGGTCACCCGCAGCCGCGCCATCTGGGAGACCAGGTCGAGCCCGGCCGACCCGGCAGCGGCCACCAACTCCCGCAGGCTGTCCGGCTCATGCGCGATGTCGGCGTCCGTCAGCAGCAGATAGTCCGGCTCCCCGGCCGCGCGGGCGAGCGCGATGCCGTGCCGCAGCGCCCACAGCTTCCCCGTCCAGCCCGGCTCCGGTTCGCCGGGCGAGGAGACCGTCAGCGGCAGCCCCCCGTACCGTGCGGACAGATCCCGGGCCAGCTTGCCCGTGCCGTCCGAACTCCCGTCGTCGACCAGGAAGATCTCCGCGTCCCCCGGGTAGTCCTGGGCGAGCAGCGACGGCAGGCTCACCGGCAGGACCTCCGCCTCGTCCCTGGCCGGCACCACGACGGCCACCGACGGCCACCGGGGCGGGTCCGTGCGGGGCGGCAGCCGTACGTCCGTACGCCAGAACATCCCCTGCCCCAGCAGCAACCACAGCCATGCGGCCAGCGAGCCGAGGGCGGTCCAGGTAACGGCGCTCATCCGCCGCAGTCTGCCCCACCGTCGAGGGAACGCAAGGGCTGTCGACTATGGTGACCGGGTGAAGATCGCGCTCATGGACTCCGGAATCGGCCTGCTGCCGGCAGCTGCCGCGGTGCGCCGGCTTCGGCCCGACGCCGATCTGGTGCTCTCCTCCGACCCCGACGGCTTGCCCTGGGGCCCCCGTACACCCGCCGACATCACCCAGCACGCGCTGGCGGTGGCCCGGGCCGCCGCGGCCCACCGCCCCGACGCACTGATCGTCGCGTGCAACACCGCCTCGGTGCACGCCCTGCCCGCGTTGCGGGACGAGCTGGAACCGGACATCCCGGTCATCGGGACCGTACCGGCCATCAAGCCGGCCGCCGCGGGTGGCGGCCCGGTCGCCATCTGGGCCACCCCGGCCACCACCGGCAGCCCCTACCAGCGCGAGCTGATCAGCGCGTTCGCGGACGGCGTCCAGGTCACCGAGGTGCCCTGCCCCGGACTCGCGGACGCCGTGCAGGAGGCCGACGAAGCCGCCATCGACCGGACCGTCGCGGCCGCCGCCGCGCTCACTCCCGGTGACGTGCGGGCGGTCGTCCTCGGCTGTACCCACTACGAGCTGGTCGCCGAGCGCATCCGGGCGGCCGTCCAGCCGGCCGCGCTGCCGCCGGTGGTCCTGCACGGCTCCGCGGACGCCGTCGCCGCCCAGGCCCTGCGGCGTATCGGCGCCCTGCCCGCCCCGGACGCGGACCCCAGCCGGCGGCTGACGGTGCTGCTCAGCGGGCGCGTGGCGAACCTTCCGGACCAAGCACTGACGTACGCGGAAGGCCGGCTGCTCGCCGGCGCGGAGACTCCCGTGCACTGAGCGCACGCCCCGTCCGGTCACGCTCCGCGACGAGCTGCCGCCGAACGGGAACCTGAGTACGCTGCTTGCCATGAAGCACCACCTCCGCGTCGAGGGGGGCATCATCGAGCCCCCGCCCGCGCTCTGGAGCGGCCGCGCCACCAACCGGGTGCAATGGCTGCTCGCCGCCGTCGGCGCCGCATGCGTGGCGCTCGGCATCGAACTGGCCGTCGCCTCCAGCTGGACCAACGGCCTGGCACCTCTGGTGATGTCGGTGGTGGGCTGTATCGCCGCCGGACTGATCATGCTGTACGGCACCCTGGCCTTCGTCCATGTGGCGGTGAGGGTGGACCGGGACGCGTTCGAGGTGCGCTGCGGCCATATGGGCCTGCCCCGCCGCCGCATTCTGCTCGACCATGTGGTGCGCGCCGATTTCGCCCCCCAGGTCACCCCCCGGCAGTGGGGCGGCTGGGGCTACCGCTGGCGGCCCGGCATGGGTACGGCCGTGGTCGTACGCCGCGGCGAGGGCCTGGTGCTCCGGCTCGGCGACGGCCGGGACTTCACGGTGACGGTCGACGACGCGGAGGCCGCGGTACGGGTCATCCGCGCCCGGCTGCGGATGGCACCGGGCGGCAGAACCGTGTGACCGGTCACCGGTGCGCGGTGCCGATCCGGGCGATGAGCAGGGCGATGTCGTCGTCGGTGGACGTCGGCACGAGGTGCGTGATGAGCGTGTCGCACAGGTGGGCCAGCGGATGGCCCTGCTGGGTCAGCAGGTGCGTGAGTTCGCCCAGTCGCTCGTCGATGTCGGTCCCGCGGGCTTCGACGAGGCCGTCGGTGTACAGCACCAGCAGGCTTCCCGGGGCGAGCTGGACGTCGGTGGTGGTGAAATCGATGCCGCCGATGCCCAGGGGAGCGCCGGGCGGCAGCTGGAGCAGACGGGCGGTGCCGTCGGGGTCCACGACGGCCGGCGGCGGATGCCCGGCCCGGGTGATGCTGCAGTGGCCGGTGGCGGGGTCGCAGACGGCGTAGAGAAAGGTGGCGAGCATCGGCTCGGCGAGGTCGGCCAGGGTGGCCTCCAGCTGGTGCAGCAGGTCGCCGGGGGAGAGATCGAGGCGGGCCAGCGCCCGTACCGTGCTGGACAGCCGGCCCATCACGGCGGCCGCTGCCATGCCGTGGCCCATCACGTCCCCGATCAGCAGCGCCGCCTTGCCGTCCGGGAGATGGATGACGTCGTACCAGTCGCCGCCGACCTCGTTGACATCGCTGGCCGGCAGGTACCGGTGGGCGACTTCGATGCCGCGGGGCGGGGTGATGTGCTGCGGCAGCATGCTCCGCTGGAGGATCACCGCGTTGTCGTGCTCGCGGTGGTACAGGCGGGCGTTGTCGACGCAGACGGCGGCTCGGCCGGCCAGTTCGCAGGCGAGCGAGACGTCGTCGGCGCTGAACGGCCCCACCGGGCTCGAGCGGTAGAACGTGGCGAGGCCCAGCACCACATCCCGGGCGATCAGCGGCGCCATCATGAAGGAGTGCACGCCGGTCTTCAGCAGCTGCTCGGGCTTGGTCGTGTAACGGGCCGCCGGGGCGATGGTCCGCTCATCCAGGCGTGCCAGCAGATAGGGCTGCCGGTCCGCGAGCGCCTGGGTGTAGGGGGCGGTGGCGGGAAAGGACAGGGTGCGGCCGAGCGGGGCGAGGATGTCGGCGACTTTCGAACCGCTGAGAGGGGCCTTGCCCAGGCGCCGCAGGGCCGCGCCGCCGACCAGCCCGACGCCGGGATCGGAGTCGGAGGCGAGCGAGTCCAGTACGTCGACGGTCACCACGTCCGCGAGTACCGGCACGGCGACGTCGGCGAGTTCCTGCGCGGTGCGCTCCAGGTCCAGCGTGCTGCCGATACGGACGCCGGCCTCGTTGAGCAGGTCGAGCCTGCGCCGGCTCGCCTCGGCCTCCAGATGCGCCTGCTGCTGGTCGGTGATGTCGATCATGGATGCGGTGAGTCCGATCGGGTTCCCAGCTGCGTCTTCCAGGCGCACGTAGGAGCAGGACCACACGCGGTCCCGGTGCGGGTCGGCCGGGGTCCGGCCGGTGCGGTGGAAGTCCATGACCGGCTCGCCGGTCTCCAGGACCCGGCGCATGGCGTTCTCCATCTCCGCCGTGTTCACCTCGGGCAGCACCTGCGCCAGGCGCCGCCCGAGGTGCCCGGACTGCGAAATGCCGTTCATGGCCTGCAGGGCGGGATTGACCTGGAGGAACCGCAGCTGGGTGTCGAAGATGGCGATGCCTACGGGGGAGCGGGAGAACAGCCCCTCCCACACGGCGGACGACCCGCGGATACGACGGGCCCCGTGGGCATCGGCGGCGAACACGAGCACCGTGCCGCCCCGGCGCCGGCCGGGAACCGGGCAGGCCCAGATCTCCAGTTCGAGCGGATGCCCGTCGCGGTGCCAGGCGGTGACCGTCCCCATCACCCCGCGGCCGGAGGCGGTCGCCTCCCACAGCGCTCGCCCCAGGCTCCGGTCGGCGCCGGGGTGGAGCAGCTCCGCGATGTGGCGGCCCACCACGTGCGGAGGTGCGTAGCCGAGCAGTTCCTCCGCCACGGGGTCCCAGCGCACGATCGTGCCGTCGGCGCCGGTGGCCATGAGCGCCACCGGCAGGGCACCCATCCACCCGCCGGCGTCCCGTGCGGCGTCGTTGCCGCCGGTCATGTCCTCGATCGGTACCTGTTTGTTCATCGCTGGCACCCGCGCTGCCTCGCTCGACCGTCTCTTCAGTATGGGCACGCGTCCCGGTACCGGCACGGCCGGACAGGCGGTCTAGATGTGCGGAGCGGACGTGCGCCGGGCCGGTGCGGGGGGTACGGGTTCCAGGGCGTCCTCGCGTAGCGGCCGGGCCGTCGCCAGACCCGCCAGCAGGCCCGCGCCCGCCGTCACCGGGGTGAAGCTCAACGCGTTCCCCACGCTCGCGAACACCGCCAGCGCGGTCAGCGCCGCCCCCGCGGTCAGCACCACGGGCGTCGGACGCGGCGAGCGCCACAGCCCGTACAGCATCCAGCCGAACGCGGCGCCCAGCAGGGCCACCCCTACGACGCCCTGCTCCGCCGCCTGCTGGAGCACGGCCGAGTGCGGCTTGCCGTCCGACCCCGGTGACTGCTGGGCGGCGGGACTGAGCACCCCGAACCGGTCCGGTCCCGCCCCCAGCACCGGATACTCCTTCGCCAGACCGGCCGCGTCCTCCCACAGCAGCACCCGGTGCTGCGTCAGCAGTCCTTCGAGGGACACCGACAGACCGTCCGGCAGGGCGTCCTCCGCCACGCCCCAGGACAGTGCGGCCATCAGCCCGGTGGCGAGCGCGAGCCCCGCCAGGCCCAGCAGCCGGGACCGCATCCGGGACGCCGCCAGCGAGCAGAGCAGGACCGCCAGCGCCGCCGCGCATCCGGCGGCGGAGCCGAGGGCGGCCGCCGCCCCGGCGATACCCAGCGCGAGCAGCCGGAGGGCGAACCGCAGGGCCGGCGGCCCTGCCGCCGCGGCAGCACAGCAGGCCGCGCCCGCGGCCAGGGCCGACAGGGCGGCGTCCGCGCCGGTGTGCCCCAGGGGCGGGGCGGCGGTCGTACCGGTCGTACCGGGGATGCCGCCCGGGGCGGCGAGAGCGAGCCCGAGCGCGGCGACCGCGACAGTGGCCGCGGCGGCGACCGGCAGCAGGGAACCGCAGATCCGCCCGCACGCGTAGCCCGCGGCGACGGCCAGGACGGCGAGCAGCACGCCTTCCGGGCGCGCCTCCCGGCCGTACGCGCTCAGCAGGGACCACACGGCACAGGCGCCGAGCACGATGACTCCCGCCGCGTCGGGCACGCCGCGCTCCCGCACGGCGGCAGGGCCTGCCGGTGCCGTCATCCCAAGACCCCCCGCAATAGGACTGGGCACACGGTAACGACTGTTAACCGCTTTGTGGACCGGTTGTGCAGGAACGTTGCTGCGATGCGCGAGCGGGCCCGGCCGGGACCGCAGCGGCCGGGAATGGAGGGGAGCCGCCGCCCCGCCGTAGACTCCGGCACGTGAGCGCCACCACCACCTCCGTAGACGAGCCGGACCAACTCGCCCCCGAGGCGTCCCGCGCCTCGCGCGGCACCGCGCTGCTGAGGCGGCTCGTACCGGCCGGCGCGGCGGCGCTTTCCGGCGCCCTGCTCTTCCTGAGCTTCCCGCCCCGCCCCCTGTGGTGGCTGGCCCTGCCCGCCTTCGGGCTCCTCGGCTGGTGTGTGTACGGGCGCCGGCCGCGGGCCGCGTTCGGGCTCGGCTACCTGGCCGGGCTGGGCTTCCTGCTGCCCCTGCTGGTGTGGACCGGCGAGGAGGTGGGGCCGGTGCCCTGGCTGGCCCTCGCCGCCATCGAGGCACTGTTCGTCGCCGCGGCCGGCCTGGGCACCGCGCTGGTCTCCCGGCTGCCGTGCTGGCCGCTGTGGGCAGCGGCGGTGTGGATCGCTGCCGAGGCCGCCCGCGCCCGCGCCCCCTTCGGCGGCTTCCCCTGGGGCAAGATCGCGTTCGGGCAGGCCGACGGCTTCTTCCTGCCGCTCGCCGCGGTGGGCGGCACCCCCGTGCTCGGTTTCGCCGTGGCCCTGTGCGGGTTCGGCCTCTTCGAGGCGGTACGGCAGTTCCGTACGTATCGGCGCACCGGCGAACTGCCGCGTCCCGCCGCGGCCGCAGCGGCTCTGGCCGTCCTGGTCCCGGTCACGGCTGCTCTCGCGGCCCGGCCCCTCGTCGACGCCGGCGCGGAGGACGGGACCGCGACCGCCGCGGTCATCCAGGGCAACGTGCCGCGGCTGGGGCTCGACTTCAACGCGCAGCGGCGTGCGGTGCTCGACAACCACGCCCGCCGCACGGTCGAGCTCGCCGAGGACGTCAGGGCCGGCAAGGTGGCACAGCCCGACTTCGTGGTGTGGCCGGAGAACTCCTCCGATCTCGACCCGTACGCCAACCCCGACGCGCACGACGTCATCGACAAGGCCGTGAAGGCGATCGGCGCTCCCGTCTCGGTCGGCGCCGTGGTCGCTCCCGACACCGGACCGCTGCGCAACACGCAGATCCTCTGGGACCCGGACAACGGGCCGACCGACACCTATGACAAGCGGCGGATCCAGCCCTTCGGCGAGTACATCCCGATGCGCGCGGTCGCCCGTGTGTTCAGCTCCGACGTCGACCGGGTCCGGCGCGACTTCGGACCCGGCACCGAGCCGGGCGTCTTCGACATGGCGGGCACCGAGGTCGGCCTCGCGACCTGCTACGAGGCGGCCTTCGACTGGGCCGTGCGCGACACGGTCACCGAGGGCGCCCAGGTCATCTCCGTGCCCAGCAACAACGCCACCTTCGGCCGCAGTGAGATGACCTACCAGCAGCTCGCCATGTCCCGGGTGCGGGCGGTCGAGCACGGGCGGGCCGTCCTGGTGCCCGTCACGAGCGGCGTCAGCGCGGTCATCCGGCCCGACGGCGAAGTGGCGCAGAAGACGGGAATGTTCACCCCCGGCGCGCTCGTGGCCGAGGTGCCGCTGCGCTCGTCGCTGACCCCCGCGACCCGGCTCGGGACGATCCCGGAGGGCGTACTCGTCGCCCTGGCCGCAGGCGGCGCCGGCTGGGCCCTAGGGCCTGTCCGGCGGACCAGGGCCGGGGCCACGACGTCTGGCACGGCACCTCGCCGCGTTGCCGAAATGCCCGAATAGCTCCGCTATTAGGGCACTCCGGCGCCTTGCGATGCAGCTCCGCATCCAAGGGCCTGGACAAGAGCGGAGACGGAGCGCAGCGCAGTGCACCAGACGCCGCGTCCTATCCGGCCCTGATCCGCCGGACAGGCCCTCGCGGTCCGCGCGCGTCGCCGCGCGCGGAACTGACACCCCCTGGGGCAACCTCTAGGGTCGGCGCATGGCAACCCCCGAGTTCATCCGTGAGATCCGGGCCACGGCAGGCCACCAGCTGCTTCTGCTGCCCGGCGTGACCGCCATCGTGTTCGACGACGAGGGACAGGTGCTCCTCGGCCGTCGCGCCGACACCGGGAAGTGGTCGGTCATCGGCGGGATCCCGGATCCCGGTGAGCAGCCCGCGCAGACCGCGGTGCGCGAGGTGTACGAGGAGACCGGCGTGCGGTGCGTGCCGGAGCGGGTCGTCCTCGTGGAGGCGCTGAAGCCGGTCACCTACGCGAACGGCGATGTCTGCCAGTACATGGACATCACCTTCCGCTGCCGGTCGGTCGGCGGCCGGGCGCGGGTCAACGACGACGAGTCGCTGGACGTGGCCTGGTTCCCGCTGGACGCACTGCCCGAACTGAGCGCGCCCTCGCTCCAGCGGATCAAACAGGCCCTCACCGACGAACCCACCTGGTTCGACCCCACGGTTCAGCTCTGAACCAGGCCTGTCCGGGCGATCAGGCTGGATCAGCGAGCGTCGCCTCCGCGCTGTCCAGCAGCATGGCCAGAGCGTGCGGATACGCGCTCTGGTTCATGCGGGCGACCAGCAGCGGCGCGGTTGCGGCGATGTTCGGGTGAGTCCGCGCGGGCAACCTGGCGTAGGTGGCCCGCCAGACCGTCTCGTCAGCGGTCCTGGCGGCCTCAGGAAGGGCGAGACTCGCGGCGTCGAGCGCCGCGAAGGCGAGCGTCTGGTCGATAAAGGCCTGGTAGATCCGCACCGCTTCCGGATCCGGGAAACGGGCGGAGCGCAGGACGCCGAGGATGGTCTCGTCCGCGGCGATCTCGTTCGTACGGCCGCTGACCCGGCTGGCCGTGAGCACAGCGGCCTGCGGGTGCGCGAGATACGCGGCGTGGATCCGCAAACCCAGAGCGCTCAGGTCGGCACGCCAGTCACCGGTGGCCTGCCAGCCCCGCATCGCCCGGCCCATGAGCTCGTCGGCGATCGCCAGTGTCAGATCGTCGGTGCCACGGAAGTACCGGTACAGACTGCTCGGGTCGGCTCCCAGTGCGGCGCCGAGGCGTCGTACGGTCAGCCCCTCCCGCCCGTGCTCCTGCAGCATCCGCAGCGCGGTCTCCACGATGAGGTGCTCCGAGAGAACGACGCCGTTCTTCGTCGGCCGCCTGCGTCGGCGTGCCGATTCCGCCACCACCTGCTTGGCCACCAGGCTCCTTTCCGATCCTCCCCCGAGCTCCCGAGCTTATGCCAACGCGATTGACGTGTCATGACGGGGGCGCGTTTCATGACGGCACCAGGGCTCAGAGCCCCCGACGAAAGGCATTTCCCATGCGAGTACTGCTGGTCGGCGCGGGCGGCGTGGGCACCGCGATCACCCGCATCGCCGCCCGCCGCTCCTTCTTCGACCACATCGTCGTCGCGGACTACGACGTGGCCCGGGCCGAGGCCGCGGTGGCCGCGCTCGGCGAGGACGAGACCCGCTTCAGCGCGGCCCGGATCGATGCCTCCGACGGGGCAGCGGTCACCGCGCTGCTCGCGGCCGAACGGTGCGACGTGCTGCTCAACGCCACCGATCCGAGATTCGTGATGCCGCTGTTCGAGGCCGCGCTGGAGGCGCGGGCGCACTACGTCGACATGGCGATGTCACTGTCGTATCCGCACGGTGAGCGCCCCTTCGAGGAGTGCGGGGTCAAGCTCGGCGACGCGCAGTTCGAGCGTGCCGCGGAGTGGGAGAAGGCCGGGCGGCTGGCGCTCGTCGGCATGGGGGTCGAGCCGGGCCTTTCCGACGTGTTCGCCCGCCACGCGGCGGACGAACTGTTCGACACGATCGACGAGATCGGTGTCCGCGACGGCGCGAACCTCACGGTCGACGGCTACGACTTCGCCCCGTCCTTCTCCATCTGGACCACCATCGAGGAATGCCTCAACCCTCCCGTGATCTGGGAGAAGGACCGGGGCTGGTTCACCACGCCGCCCTTCAGCGAGCCCGAGGTCTTCGACTTTCCCGAGGGCATCGGCCCGGTCGAGTGCGTCAACGTGGAACACGAGGAGGTGCTGCTGATTCCGCGCTGGGTGGACGCCGGCAGGGTCACCTTCAAGTACGGCCTCGGTGACGAGTTCATCGAGACCCTGAAGACGCTGCACAAGCTGGGCCTCGACCGCACGGAGAAGGTCACCGTCGCGGGCGGGGCGCAGGTGTCCCCGCGCGACGTCGTCGCCGCCTGCCTGCCGGACCCCGCCACGCTCGGCGACCGGATGCACGGCAAGACCTGCGCCGGCACCTGGGTGAAGGGCACCAAGGACGGCGCCCCGCGCGAGGTGTACCTGTACCACGTGGTCGACAACCAGTGGTCGATGAGCGAGTACGGATCGCAGGCGGTCGTCTGGCAGACCGCGATCAACCCGGTCGTCGCCCTGGAGCTCGTCGCAGGTGGCGTGTGGGCCGGATCCGGCGTCAGCGGCCCGGAAGCCCTCCCGCCGGGGCCCTTCCTCGACCTGCTGGAGGACTACGGCTCGCCGTGGGGCCTGCGGGAGCAGTGACCACGTCGCACGGGCCGATTCAGGGACCGAATGATTTGATAGGAACTGCACCAGAACGCTGCACCAGAACGCTGCATCGCCGGCGAACAGAGCGCCCCACACGCCGGGGTTAGGTCGTTGCGTTGGACACACACGAGTCGACGAGTGATGTGCCGCATGAGTCCGCGTCGGCGGTCGGGTACGCGGGCGTGCTCCGCGACCTGCTGCCGATCGCGCTCTGGAGGATCGACGCTCAGGGGCGCGTCGTCGAATGGTCGCTCGCCGCCCAGGAGCTGCTGGGCTACGCGCCGGAGCAACTGCTCGGCCGGTTCGCAACGCCTGTCCTGGTCCCCGAACACAACTGGGAGCTGGCCGACCAGCTGACGCGGAAGGTCCTGGCGGGTGAGGCGGTGGTCGGCACCCTCCCGATGCGGCACCGCGACGGACACGTCCTGGCGATGGAGATGTGGATCTGCCCCACCCCGGACCCGCAGGGAAGAACGGGCATCCTGGGCATCGGGGCGGAGACCTCCGCGGTGCAGCACATGCGGGATTCACTCGCGGCCATGGAAGGCCTGTTCACCCAGTCCCCCATCGGACTGGGCATGCTCGGCCCCGATCTGCGCTTTCTGCGGGTCAACGACGCGCTGGCGCGGATGAACGGCGTGCCGGCGGCCGAGCACCTCGGCCGGCTGCCGTCCGAAGTCGCGCCGGGGGTCAACGCCAACGCGCTGGAGACAGTGATGCGGCAGGTGCTGGACCGGGGTGAGGCGGTGGTCGACGTACGCGGCACCGGCCGCACCCCGGTCGATCCCGACCACGACCGGACCTGGTCCTGCTCCTGCGCTCCGCTGCTCGACGGCACCGGCCGGCGGCTCGGACTGATCGCCTCCCTGCTCGACATCACCGACGGGCAGCAGGCGCAGATCGAGGCGGAGCAGGCGCGGCAGCGCTTCGCCCTGCTGGCCGAGGCCGGCACGCGCATCGGCACCACCCTGGACCTGCGGCAGACCGGCAAGGAAGTGGTGCAGGTACTGGTGCCCCGCCTGGCCGACTCCGCCGACGTACAACTGCTGGCAGAGGTCCTCGACCCCGACGAGGCCGCCGCGTCCACCCACGGAGTGGTGCGCCGTATCGCCGCCGCCTTCCCCGATCCGTCCGCCCCCACCGCGAACCTGTCGGTGGGCATGACCTTCCAGGTCCCCCTCGGCTCGGTGTACGAGCAGGTCATCGCCGAGGGGCGGCCCATGAACCTGTACCAGACCGACATCCCCGCGCTGATCACCGATCCGCAGGCCGAGCGCCTGCGCACGTACCTCAGTACCCGTATCGGCGCGGCGCGACTGATCCCGCTGGTCGCACGCGGCAAGGTCCTCGGCGCCGTGGTGGTGACCCGTACCCGCAGCCGTGAGCCGTTCGACGAGCAGGACTGCCTGCTGATGGACGAGCTGGTCGCCCGGGCGGCGCTGAACATCGACAACGCCCGGCTGTACACCAGCCAGCGGCGGGCGGCCCTCACGCTGCAGCGCAGCCTGACGAACAACGCGCTCCCCGACGTGCCCGGCCTGGAACTCACCGGGCGCTACCTCCCGGCCAGCGACCACGAGGTCGGCGGCGACTGGTTCGACGCCATCACCCTGTCCGACGGCAGGACCGGGCTGGTCATCGGGGACGTCATGGGGCACGGAATCCACGCGGCGGCCGTCATGGGCCAGCTGCGCACCGCGGTACGCACCCTGGCCCGGCACAACGTCCCGCCGGCCCGGATGCTCCGCTCCCTGGACGCCGTCGTCGCCGACCTGGGGGAGAACGAGATGGCGACCTGTGTCTACGCGGTCCACGACCCGGCCGCCGGCGACTGCCTGATCGCCAGAGCCGGCCATCCGCCGCCGGCCGTGGCGGACGTCCAGGGGACGGTCGCGTTCCTCGACGGCCCCTCCGGTACGCCCCTGGGGGCGGGCGGGCACGACTTCCTGACCGAGCGGGTGCCGCTGCCGCCGGGGAGTCTGCTGGTGCTGTACACCGACGGGCTCATCGAGGCCCGCGACCGGGACCTCGACCAGGGCATGCAGGAGCTGGCCGGGGCACTGGGCCACCTCGACCGGCCGCTGGAGGAGATCTGCGACCGCATCCTCGGCCGGCTGCTGCCTTCCGCGGCCCAGGACGATGTCGCGGTGCTCCTCGCCAGAAGTCCGCGCCAAGGGCGACGGGGGTAGCGATGGACACACCGGTGACCGCCTTCAGCGAGGGGCCGGAAGACCCTTTCGCGGTAGCGCGCGCGGCCTCGGCGGTACTGGACGACAGCGGGAGGGTCGTCGGCTGGAGCGCGCGGGCCGAGGTGCTGCTCGGCTACTCGCCCAAGGAGGCGCTGGGCCGTCCGGCGGCCGGATTCCTGCTCGGTCCCGGCGACCGCGGCCTCGTGATGGAAGCCGTACGGTCATGCGTACGCGAGCAGGGGTGGTTCGGCGTCGTGCCGGTCCTGCACCGCAGCGGCCACCGGGTGGAACTGGGCTGCCGGGCCCGGGTGATCACGCGGGGCGACTCCCGCCGCGAGTGGTTTCTCGTCGGTGCGCCCGCCGAGGAGGTGGTCCAGTGGGAGACGGACCGGTCGGTCCTGGACGGGCTGTTCCGTCGCTCCCCGATCGGTCTGTCCGTCCACGACCCGGACCTGCGGATCCTGCGGGTGAACCGGGCGGTCGCGGGGTTCAGTGAACTGCCGGTCGAGCAGCTCCGCGGGTTCCGGATCAGCGACTTCCTGATGCAGCAGGACACCGACACGGTGGAGAGGCAGTTGCGGGAGGTGCTGGAGACGGGCCGCTCCTCGTTCTCCGCCGAGCAGCGCTGCCGGCTGCTGACGGATCCCGACCGGGAGCTGGTCGTGTCGGTGTCGGCGTTCCGGATGCAGGACCCGTCCGGACGGATCCTCGGCGTGACGCAGACGATCGAGGACGTCACCGAGCGCTACCGGGCCCGTCGGCGGCTCGCCCTGCTCAACGAGGCCGGCGCCCGCATCGGAAGCACCCTGGACGTCTCGAAGACGGCACACGAGCTGGCCGAGGCGGCGGTCCCCGGCCTCTCCGACTGCGTCTCCGTGGACCTGCTGCAGGCGGTGACCCGCGGTGAGGAGCCCGTCCAGGGCACCTTCACCACCATGCGCCGGGCGGCCACCCGCAGCATCCCGATCCCGTCGGAATCGGCGGACGTGATGTATCCGGTGGGCCACACCGTTCACATCCCGCCGGAGAGCGTGCAGGCGCGCTGCCTGGCCCAGCGCCGCCCGGTCCTCGACGTGAACCAGGAGGGCGTGAAGGGATGGCTCTCCCTGGACCCCGACCGGGCGGAGCGCGCTCTGCGCCTGGGTGACCTCTCGCTGCTGGCGGTGCCGCTGGTCGCCCGGGGACTCGTACTGGGCCTGCTCAGCCTCTGGCGGTGGCGACGTTCCGATCCGTTCGAGGAGGACGATCTCAAGCTCGCCGAGGAGTTCGCCTCCCGCGCCGCGGTCTGTATCGACAACGCGCGCCGCTACACCCAGCAGCACGACACGGCGCTCACCCTCCAGCACAGCCTGCTCCCGCACGAGGTGCCCGGCCACCCCGCGGTCGACGTCGCCCTGCGGTACCGGCCGGCCGACGCCACGAGCGGCGTCGGCGGTGACTGGTACGACGTCATCCCCCTCTCCGGGATGCGCGTCGCCCTCGTCGTCGGCGACGTGGTCGGCCACGGCATCCACGCGGCGGCCACCATGGGCCGGCTGCGCACCGCCGTACACACCCTGGCCAACCTCGACCTCACCCCGGACGAGGTCCTCTCCCACCTCGACGATCTCGTGGACCGCCTGGCCGCCGAGCAGGAGCAGGCCGACGGACATGTGCCGCAAGTCGTGGGCGCCACCTGCCTGTACGCGGTCTACGACCCGGTCTCGCGGCAGTGCTCCCTCGCCCGGGCCGGCCACCCGCCACCGGTCGTGGTGAACCCGGACGGCGAGGTACGCCTCCTCGACGTTCCGGCCGGTCCGCCGCTGGGCCTGGGCGGGCTGCCGTTCGAGGCGGCCGAGTTGAAGCTGGCCGAGGGCAGTCTCCTGGCCCTCTACACCGACGGTCTCATCCAGGCCCGCAAACGGGACGTCGAGGAGAGTCTGGCAGATCTGTGCGGCGCCCTGAGCGTGCCCGCCCGCTCGCTGGAGGAGACGTGCGGGGCGGTGGAGGACGCGCTGCTGCTCGACCGGCCGACCGACGACGTGGCCGACGACGTGGCGCTGCTCCTCGCCCGGACCCGTGTGCTGGCCGCGGAGAAGGTGGCCGCGTGGGAGCTGCCCGGGGACGCCACCGCCGCCGGCCGCGCCCGGACCCTGACGGCATCTCAGCTGAGCGCGTGGGGACTGGAGGAGATGGTCTTCACCACCGAACTGATCGTCAGCGAACTGGTCACCAACGCCTACCGGTACGGCGGCGGGCCGGTCGGACTGCGGCTCATCCGTGACCGCCACCTCATCTGCGAGGTGTCCGACGCCACCAGCACCTCGCCGCACCTGCGCCGGGCCCGCACCACCGACGAGGGCGGCCGCGGGCTCTTCCTGGTGGCCCAGCTCACCGAGCGCTGGGGCACCCGGTACACCCGCGACGGCAAGACCATCTGGACCGAGCAGCCGCTGCCCCTCGCCGCCGGGACCGTGACGCCGGGGTCGTGACACCGGGACCGTGTCGCAGGCGCCGGACGGCCGGGCGGCATACTGACCCCCGGGCGCGATCACTTCAGGCACGAGGAGTTGTTATGGCTGACCAGGTCGCCACCAAGAAGGCCAGCTTCAAGACCGTCTTCGAGGTGGGGCCCTCCCACCTGGACCAGGCGCACGGCATCGACGAGAAGTTCCAGCAGGCGATCGCCCCGGCGACCGTGAACTTCGACTTCGGCAACATCCGTCAGGCGGCGAGCACCATACCCGACAGCACGATCGTCAAGATCGTGCGCGGCTGGGGCCTTCAGGAGACCGCGCCGGTCCATGTCATGGTTCTCTCGCTGAAGGAGGCGGTGCGGCAGGCGCTTCCGCACCCGTTCACCAACACGGCGTTCTGGGACAGGGCCGAACTCGCCCTCACCGGCGTGTTCCTCGACGTCGTCGAGCAGGAGGGCGAGCCCGGCCTCTCCTTCTACCAGGAGGCCGCGGACCGCACGAGCTACTACCGCGACCTGCTGTTCGCCCTCCAGGACGAGGAAACCGAGGAGTTCATCTACGCCATCGCCTTCTGCGTCGATGTGACCGTCGGTCTGGACAAGGCGCGCACGGCGGCCCTGACGATCGAGGACGTCGCGCCGTACTCGATCCGCCTCAACGCCATCACCGTCCAGCAGCGGCTCCGGTCGTGACGCCCTGAGAGACCGGCCCGCGGCGGATCCGCCGCGGGCCGGGCCGGGCCGGACGGTCGCGCCGACACCCCCTAGGGGGCGGCGACGGGGGCGAGGTCCACCGGTGCCGGGACCTTCGTACTCGGGGCTCGGTGCAGCCGGCTGACGACCGGGGAGGTCAGGGCCGTCGTGATCAGTGCCATCAGCACCAGCATGGTGAACAACTCCGGCCCGATGACGCCGAGTTCCAGACCGATGTTGAGGACCACCAGTTCGGTCAGCCCCCGGCAGTTCATCAGCGCGCCGATCGACAGCGCCTCCCGCCAGGGCCGGCCGCAGGCCCGGGCCGCCCCCGCCGCGCCGCCCCACTTGCCGAGCATCGCGACACCGAGGACCGCGCCCGCCCACAGCCACTGCACCGGATCGGCCACCAGGACCTCGATGTCCGTGCGCAGGCCCGTATGGACGAAGAACAGCGGCAGCAGTACGGGCACGGCGACGGCCCGCAGCCGGCCGGCCGACACGTCGACGCGCTGGGCGCCGCGCGGGGTGACCACGCCGAACAGGAAGGCCCCGAAGAGGGCGTGCACCCCGATCGCCTCGGTGGCCAGGGCGGACAGGCTCAGCCCGCTGAACAGCGCCACCAGCACCAGCCCGTCGCTCGCCCGGTCGGCCCGGGCCGCCCACCGGGCCAGCAGGGGCCGTACCGCGTAGAGCATGAAGGCGCCGAAGGCCACGGCGAGCGCGGCGGTGGTCGCCGCGTCCAGCGGGGAGCCGGCCGACGCGAGCGCCACCACCACGGCAAGCAGGCACCAGGCGGTGACGTCGTCCACGGCGGCACAGGCCATTGCGAGCGCGCCGACCGGAGTGCCGTACAGACCCCGGTCGATGAGGATCCTGGCCAGCACGGGGAACGCTGTGATGCTCATCGCCACCGCGATGAACAGGACGAACGGCAGCCGGCCGACCCCGTCCGGGGCGAGCTGTCCGTACATCCCGAGCGCCAGCAGCGCGCCGAGGGCCAGCGGCAGCAGCATCCCCGCCTGGCTGACGGCCACCGCGATCCGGCTGTGCCCGCGCAGCGCGCCCAGGTCCAGTTCCAGACCGACCAGGAACATGAACGAGAGCAGGCCCAGCTGGCCGAGCACCGAGGTGAACGGCAGCACCGCGTCCGGGAAGAGCCAGGCCTGCGCCCCCGGCCACAGCCAGCCGAGCAGGGACGGCCCGAGCAGAATGCCGGTGGCGATCTCGCCGACCACGGGCGGCTGGCCGAACCGGCGGAAGAGCATCGCACCCGCCTGGCAGGCGAGGATCACCACGGGCACCGCGACCAGCAGCGCGGGCAGCGGATCAGCGGGGGACACGGGCGGCTCCTTCGGACGGCACCGGCCGCGCGCCGGGCTGAGCCGGATCGGGGGCCGCCGGGGGCGGTACGGCTGCGGCGTCGGACCAGCGGGCGTACCGGCGGCGGCCGTAGAGCAGCGGCTGCGCCGGCTCCCGTACCGTCACCCGGCCCACCTCGGCGAAGACGGCCGTGTGGTCGCCGAAGCCGATGGTGTGCACGACCGTGCAGTCCGCGACGGCGTGCGCGTCGGCGGTCAGATGCGGGCCGCCCGCGCCCAGCGGCAGCCGCCACTCGGTGCGCTCGAAGCGGTCGGGTGCACCCGAGGCGAACAGGTCCGAGGTGGCCCGCGCCCGCTCGTGCAGCAGGTTGAGGGCGAACTGCCCCTGGGCGAGCAGGACGTCGAGCGTCGGGCTCGCGGTTCGTATGCACACCACCAGGGTGGGCGGGCCGAGCGCGACGCTCGCCAGGGAACTGCACGTCAGGCCGCGCGGGGAGGCATCGGAGTCGAGGGTGGTGACGACCGAGACACCGGAGGGGAAGGCGGCCATGAAAGGGCGCAGATCGGCCGGCCCGTCGGCCCCGGAGACCCCGTCGTTCTCTGCGGTTCCGGACGTCATGGGGTGCGGCGCGGAGTTGGACATGTCTGACTCCTGAGGGGTTCGCTGGAGCAGTGCGGCCCGGCAGCCGGCGGGTGAGCCGTGCTGCCGGGCCGTGAGAGCGGCGGTGGGGCGGTTGTCCCTACGCGCCGTGCAGCCGCCGCAGGTAGTCGTACGCACTGGGCAGGGTCTCCAGCAGGTTCTGCTGCTGGCGCTTGACCGTCTCGAACAGCGGCTCGGCGCCGGCCACCGACTCGGGCTTGTGCGCGAGGGCGGGCAGCGGCGCGTCCGGCACCAGGCCGAGACCGGCGAAGATGCAGTAGTAGCTGCCGTTCGTCCAGAAGTTGCGGAACTCCGCCTCGAAGTTCCCGTAGTACGTCGACTCGTCGGTGATCGGCGAGTTGATGGGCAGACCCGCCTTGTACGCGGAGATCTTCTGCTGGATGTTGTCGGGGAGGGTCAGCTTCTTGTTCGCCTGCCAGAACGGCGTGTCGTTGCGCGGCGCGTAGAAGAAGTGCGCCTGGATGAAGTCGCGGGTGTCGTCGAACATCACCTCGATCTCGTGGTTGAAGCTGTCGATCAGGCCGTCGTTGAACGTCTTGTCCGGGAAGTGCTTGGCCAGCTGGTAGATCGCCGCGGTGATGAAGTAGATACCGGTCGACTCCAGCGGCTCCAGGAAGCACGACGACAGACCGATGCTGACGACGTTCTTCACCCACGCCCGGCGGTTGCGCCCGACCCGGAAGCGGATGTGGTTGAACTTCGTCTCCTCGGGGTCGAGACCCCACATCTCGGCGAACTCGGCCGTGGCCTCGTCCTGGTCGGTGAACTTGCTCGAGTACACGTAGCCGGTGCCGAAGCGGCCCAGCATCGGGATCTTCCAGGCCCAGCCGGACGACATCGCGATCGCGGAGGTGTACGGCTCCACACCGTTCGCCTCGTCGTCGTGCGGGACGGCGGTGGCGACCGCGCTGTCGCACAGCAGGTGATCGCTCATGTCGATGAACGGCTCTGCCATCGCCTGGTTGATCAGCAGTCCCCGGAAGCCCGAGCAGTCCACGAAGAAGTCGGCCTCCAGGACCTGACCGCTCTTGGTGTGCAGCGCGGTGACATAGCCGCGCTCGTCCTGCTGGACCCGCGTCATCTCGTCCTGGACGTGGTTCACGCCCTGCTTCTCGGTCGCGAAGCGGCGCAGGAAGTCGGCGACGAGCTGGGCGTCGAAGTGCCAGGCGTAGCGGGTGGCCGACCGGCCGTCGAGCCAGCGCGGCGCCTTCATCGCGTCCATCACCGGGGGCTCGCGGAAGCAGGCGTAGTCGAACGGCTCGGTGGTGCGGCCCTCGTACTTGCGCTTGAACCAGTAGTGCGACAGGGGAGTCTGGTCGTAGTCCGGGAGCAGGCCGAACGGGTGGTAGAAGTGGTCCGGCCGGCCGTCGGGAAGCTCACGTGCGGCGGCCTCGCCCTGCCCCTCGGTGCGCCAGTTCACGAACCGTACGGCCATCTTGAAGCTGGCGTTGCACTCGCGCATCCACTCGTCCTCGGCGATTCCGAGGTAGTCGAAGAAGGAGCGCTGGAGGTTGGGCACGGTCGCCTCGCCGACGCCGATACGCGGAATCGTCGGCGCTTCGAGCACGGTGATGTCGACGGTGCCCTGGAGTGCCTTGCCGAGATACGCGGCGGTCATCCAGCCGGCCGTGCCGCCGCCCAGGATGACGACCTTCTGGAGCCGGGTGTCGGTGCTGGTCATGTAACAGCCCTCATTTCGGAGAACGGCGCCGGTCGGGGTGGTCGAGGCATCAGTGTGGGAAGCCGCCCTATCACGGAGCTACACGCGTAAGTCGTGGCCGGTATAGGGCGTTTGTAGGGGCCGGGAACACACTCGCCGCAGGCAGATCGGCAGCGAGTGACCTCCGGAGGAAGCGATGACCACCGCGGTGACCGAGGAAGCGGCGCATAGGGGCCTCCCCTGCTCGAGCGGAGCCGAGAGCTTGGGGAATGTTCGGATCCGTTTCCTGGGCGACTTCGAGCTGACCGTGAACGGCAGCCGCGTCGAGCGGTGGCGGGCCGGCAAGGCGCGCGCCCTCTTCCAGTACCTGGTGATCCACCGCGGGCAGACGCTCACCCGTGACCGGCTGTACGAGGCCCTGTGGCCCGGCTCGGCCGGCTCCGCCGGCGGCAGCTCGCTGAAGGTCGCGGCGCACGCACTGCGCCGGGTGCTCGACGCCCATCCCGACCGCCCCGGCGAGTCCGGGATGCGGCTGCTCTACCGCGACTTCGGCTATGTCCTGGACGTGGCCGACCTGTGGTCGGACGTGGACCGGTTCGAGGAACTGGTGCACGCCGGACTGCGCGCCGCTGCCGGGCACGACGCCGAGCTCGCCCGCATCCGCCTCCGGGCCGCCGTCGCGCTGTACGGCGGCGAGTTCCTGCGGGGCGAGAGCGCCGACTGGGTCGCCGAGCAGCGCGAGTACCTGAGGTCCCTGGCGCTGCGCGCCCTGGTCGTCCTGCGTACCGACGCCGAGGCGCGCGAGGACTTCGTGGAGCTGATCGCGATCTGCCGGCGCACGCTGGAGATCGACCGCCACCACGAGGAGACGTACCGCGCGCTGATGACGGCGCACGGCCGGCGTGGCGAACTCGCGGGCGTACGCAGCTGGTACGAGCTGTGCGCGCGGCGCCTGCGCGACGAGCTCGCCGTGGCCCCCGCCCCGGAGACCGACCGGCTGCTGCGCGCGATGATTCCGGCCGGCCGTGCCGCTGCGGGGACCGCCGGCGGCCGTACGGCCGGTGCCGGTGCCGCTGCCGCGGCGATGCGGACGGCCGCGCCCCTGCCGCCGGCGGCCGGTTCCCGGGCCGGCCGGCTCCGGCCGGTACGGCGCACCAGGCCGGACGCCCGTGCCGCGGGCCTCGCCCGGCTGGCCGGCTAGGCCCTGGCGGCCGGCCCCTCGCCCCGCCCGCGCTCTGCCCGCGCGTGGTTCAGCGACTCAGTGATCCAGCGACTAGACGATTCAGTGATTCAGCGATTCAGCGATTCAGTGAGGACCCCACCGTGACCGTGCTGACCGTGCCGCAGGACTCCGGCGCACCACACGCCGGGCCGTACGCGGCCCCCTTGCCGCCCCGTTACGACGACCAGTGGATAGGCGGCCGCTGGACCGCATCAGACGCCGACGGCCGCCTCGTGGTGACCGATCCCAGTACCGAGCAGCCGCTGGCCACCGTGCCCGCGGGCACCGCCCGCGATGCCGACCGGGCCGCCCGCGCCGCCGCCGCGGCCTTCCCCGGCTGGGCCGCCACCCCCGTACGCGAACGGGCAGCCCTGCTCGGCCGGGTCGTCGCAGGGCTGGAAGCGCGCGCCGACCGGTTCGCCGACGTGATCACCGCCGAGGTCGGGGCGCCCGCCCGGATGGCGCGCCAGACGCATGTCGGGCTCTCCATCGGCATGGCGGCCCACTGTGTCGAGACCGCCGCCTCCTATGCCTTTGAGGAGCGCGTCGGTCACTCGCTCGTGGTGCGCGAGGCTGCCGGGGTCGCCGCCTGCATCACGCCCTGGAACACCCCGCTGCTGCTCACCGTCCAGAAGATCCTCCCGGCGCTCGCGGCGGGCTGCACTGTCGTGCACAAGCCGAGCGAGATCACCCCGCTGCACGCCCGGCTGCTCGCCGAAGTGATCGCCGAGGCCGATCTGCCGCCCGGCGTCTTCAACATGGTCGTCGGCACCGGCGGCACGGTCGGCGCCGCCCTGGTCACCCATCCGCTGGTCGACGTGGTGTCGCTGACCGGCTCCACCCGGGCGGGCCGCGAGGTGTCAGGGCTGGGCGCCGACGGCGTCAAGCGCGTGCACCTGGAGCTGGGCGGCAAGAACGCCAGCCTGGTCCTGCCCGACGCCGACCTGGACGCGGCGGTGCGCGCCACCGTCGACCAGATGCTCTTCAACTCCGGCCAGACCTGCCTGCAGTGGAGCCGCCTGCTGGTGCCGCGCGACCGCCAGGACGAGGCGATACGCATCGCCGGCGACGCGATGGACGGGTACGTGACCGGCGACCCGCGCGACCCGGCGACCGACCTCGGCCCGCTGGTCTCCGCGGCCGCCCACGACCGGGTGACCGGCTACATCCGGCGCGGCGCCGGCGAGGGCGGCGCGCGCCTGGTGCGCGGCGGCCCGGAGCGCCCGGCCGGGCTGGCGACCGGGTACTACGTCGAGCCGACGATCTTCGCCGATGTGGACCCGCTGACCACCATCGGTCAGGAGGAGATCTTCGGGCCGGTGCTGTGCGTCATGCCGTACGACGACGAGGACGAGGCGGTACGGATCGTCAACGGCACCCGGTACGGGCTGCACGGGGCGGTCTGGTCGGGCGACGACGGCCGCGCCGAGCGGATCGCGCGCCGGTTCCGCACCGGTCTGGTCGATGTGAACGGCGGTCAGTTCAACCCCGCCGCGCCGTTCGGGGGGTTCAAGCAGTCCGGCATCGGCCGCGAGTGCGGAACCGCCGGACTGGAGGCGTTCCTGGAGACCAAGTCGATGCAGCTGCCGCAGGGTTCGGGCGGGCAGGTGGTCGGCCCGCGGCTGCGCGCGACCGCCCCCGTCCGCCCCTCGGACGCGGAGAGGAACGAGGGATGACCGCCCAGCACGCCGAGGCCGCGCGGGGGGCCGCCCCCGACGCACCGGCCGACGGGACGCCGTACGCCGAGGACGGCGCGACACCTCGCGCCGGGGCCGGCGGATCCGGACGTCCCGGCGCATTGCCCCGGCCCACCGCGCCCGGCACCGCCGGACCCGAACACCGCACGCTCCCGCCCCTCTTCGCGGTCCTGGAGCGGTGGACCCGCGAGCGGCCGAACGAGACCGCCGTCAGCGCCGCCGACGGCACCCTGACGTATGCCGCGCTGACCGCCCGTACCGCGAAGACCGCCGCGGCGCTCGCCGGCGCCGGCGTCGGCCCCGAGACCTCCGTCGGGCTGCTGCTGGGCCGGTCGCGGGAGAGCGTGCCCGCCCTCCTCGCCGTCTGGAGCCTCGGCGCCACCGCGGTCCCCCTGGACGCCGGGCATCCCGTCGAGCGGCTCGGGCACGTCCTGCGGGACGCCGGGGCCGGCGTACTCGTCGCCGCGGACGTACCGGCGGGGCTCGACCTCACCGGGATCCGCACGCTGGCCCCGGCGGAGTGCCGCCGGTCCGCCGGCGGGTCACTCGCGGTGACCGTCCCCGTCCCCGACACCTGCGCCTATCTGATCTACACGTCCGGAACCACCGGGCGCCCCAAGGGAGTCGAGGTCACCTACCGCGGCCTGGACACCTTCATCGACGCGCTCGCCGGACTCGGCCTGACCCCCGGCGGACTCGGACTCAATGCCGTCTCGCCCGCGTTCGACGGCTGGCTGTGGTGCACGCTGCTCTATCTCGTCCACGGCCAGGGGGTGGCCCTGGTGGACCTGTCCCTCGCCGGGCTGCGCGAGGCCGCCGCCGAGGGCCGCGAGGCGCTGCCCGCCGGGCTGCGTACCGCCTCCCTCACGCCCTCGCTGCTGGCCGCGCACGGCGGCGGGCTCGACTCCGCCGAGGTGGTCGTGGTGGCCGGGGAGGCCTGTCCGGCCGCGCTCGCCGAGCGTTTCGCGCGGGACCGCCGGCTGCTCAACGTGTACGGGCCGACGGAGGTGACCATCGCGGCGACCTGGGCGGACAGTGAACGGGGTGACGACGTGAGCGCCATCGGACGACCACTGCCCGGCTACCGGGCGTACGTCCTGGACGACGAGCTGCGGCCGGTGGCGGGCGGGTCGGAGGGGGAGCTGTACCTCGGCGGCCCCGCCGTCGCCCGCGGCTACCGCGGCCGGCCCGGCCTGACCGCCACGCGGTTCGTGCCCGACCCGTTCCAGGGCGGCGGCGCCCGGATGTACCGCACCGGAGACCTCGTGGTGCGCCGCCCCGGCGGCGAACTGGAGTACCGGGGCCGGCGCGACGACCAGGTGAAGATCCGTGGTCACCGGATCGAACTCGGCGAGGTGGAGCGGATCGCCGCCGAGCTGCCCGAGGTGGTCGCCGCGGCCTGCTGCCCGCTCGCGTCCGGGCAGACGCTGGGCCTCGCCGTGGTGGCCGCACCGGGAACCGATCCGGTGACGCTGGCCGGCCGGGTCGCGGACCGCTGCCGCAAGCTGCTGCCGGAGGCGGCGGTGCCTGCCGCTGTGCGGGTACTCGACCGGATACCCACCCTGACCACCGGCAAGGCGGACCGGGAGGCGCTGGCCCGCGAACTGGCCGCGCCGGAGGTGGAGCCGGCGCCGGCGGTCGGTGCCACGGCGCGTGAGCGCGAGGTGATGGCCGTGTGGGCGGAGGTGCTGGAGCGCGAAGTGCCCGGCCCCGAGGCGGACTTCTTCGACCTGGGCGGTCACTCCCTGGCCGCGGCCCGCGCGGTGGCGGAGCTGCGCCGCCGTACCGGCCTCCGCCCGACCCTTGGCACGCTGCTGGCCCGCCCGACGGCGGCGGCCCTGGCCACCGAACTCGACCGCCTCGCCACGGAGCCGGCCGCCCCGGCGGACCCGGGCCCTTCCGAAAGCCCCGCCACCGGCTCCGCCGCCACCGCCGTCGATGGCGCGGTGCCCGTCGCCGCCGCGCCCGCCGCCGTCCACGACGCCGACGCGACGGTTCCCGCCGGCGCCGCGGTGCCCTCTGGCTCCGCTGTGCGTGCCGTCCATGGCCCCGACGGCTCCGCCGTCCCAGCCGGCCCCGCCAACGCGGCCGGCTCCATCGGCTCTGCCGTCCCGCCCGGCTCCGGCGGCCCGGTGGTCGGCGCCGGAGCGGCGGGCCACGCCGCAGCAGCCGTCCCCGACGGCTCCGCCGTCCCCGGCCCCGTAAGCGAAGGGGCCTGAGTCATGGGGACCTGGATTTCCACCTGGCCCGGCGGGCCCGAGGACGCCGCCCTGCCCGCGTTGCTCTGTCTGCCTCCGGCGGGTGCCGGCTGCCAGCAGTTCCGCGCCTGGCAGCCGCCGCTGGCCGGCATCGCCCAGGTGTACGGCGTCCAGCTGCCCGGCCGGGAGAACCGCTGGCGCGAGCCCATGCCGGACGACTTCGGCGAGACCGTCGACGCCATCGCCGAGGAACTGGTCCATACCGTCGCCCCCGACCGGCGGCTGGTCGTCTTCGGCCACAGCTTCGGCGGACTGCTCGGCTACGAACTCGCCCGCCGCGTGCCACCCCGCGCCCTGGTCGTCAGCGCCTGCCGGGCGCCCGGCCACTGGGACGGCGCCGGCCGGGGGATCGTCGACGACGGCGAGGAGCTGGACAAGCTCTTCGACACCGCCGGACTCGACCCCGCCTTCCTGGACGAGGACACCCGCGCCCTGATGGTCGAGATGCTCCGCAAGGACGCCCGGCTGTCGCTGAGTTACACCCACACCCCCGGCGCCCGCCTCGACCTCCCGGTGCACGCATGGGGCGCCGACGGCGACGAGACCGTCACCTCCGCGGAGCTTGACGGATGGGCCGAGGTCACCACGGCCGGCTTCCACCGGCACCACGCCACCGGTGGCCACCACGCCGTACTGCGCCGCCCCGAGCCCGTACTGGAGCAGCTGGCCGGGCTGCTCAGGGGCGACCGCGACGCCGCCCGGCTCTCCCGCACCCCTTGACAGCCCGGCTGACAGTCCGGCCCGAACACCCCGCCCGAGCCCGGAGGACACCGTGCCCACCACCTACCAGGTCCTGGTCAACCACGAGGAGCAGTACGCGCTGTACCCCGCCGCGCGCGAACTGCCCGACGGCTGGACGCCGGCCGGGTTCACCGGCACCGAGGACGAGTGCGCCGCCCATGTGGACGCGCACTGGACCGACACCCGCCCGCTGAGCCTGCGGCGCCCGGCGGCCCGCGGAGGAGCCTGAGATGCGGATCGATCTGCTCGACCCGGCCCCCTTCGGCCGTAACGACTTCTGGTCCGCCTTCACCTGGCTGCGCGCCCACTCACCGGTCCACTGGCACCCCGAACCCGGCGGCGACGGCTTCTGGGTGCTCAGCAAGCACCGCGACATCGTGAAGGTCTACGCCGACAGCGACACCTTCAGCTCCGGGCAGGGCATGCGGCTGGGCAGCGACCCGGCCGCCGTCGCCGCCGTCACCCAGCGGATGCTGATCGTCTCCGACGCACCCCAGCACACCCGGCTCAAGCGGGCCCTGTACCAGGCGTTCGGGCCGCAGCAGATGCCCCGCCTGGAGGCGCTGGTCGAGATGGTCGTCGGCGAACTGGTGGCCGAGGCCGCCGAGCGCGACGAGCTGGACTTCATCGACCTCGCCAAGCAGCTCCCCAACCGGGTGGTCTGCGCCATGATGGGCATTCCGCGCGCCGACTGGGCCTGGATCGGGGCCCTGACCACCGACGCCTTCGACTCGCCGGACGAGACGGTACGCAGCAGCGCGCACTCGGAGATCTTCCTCTACTTCATCGAGCTGCTCGGCGAGCGCCGGGCCCGTCCCGGCGACGACCTGGTCAGCCAGATCGCCCACGACACCCTCGTCGACGAGGGCGACGGGACCGAACGCCCGCTCAGCGACGAAGAGATCGTCTTCAACTGCAACGGCGTGCTGTCCGGCGCCAACGAGACCACCCGCTACTCCGCCGCCGGCGCGGTGCACATGTTCGCCGAGCACCCGGAGCAGTGGGAGCTGCTGCGCCGCCTCGGCCCCGACGGCATCGCCCCGGCGGTCGAGGAGATCCTGCGCTGGACCACCCCCGGTGTGCACGCGCTGCGCACCGCGGTCCGCGACACCGAGATCAACGGGACACCCGTCGCCGCCGGCGACCGGGTGACCCTGTGGAACGTCTCGGCCAACCGCGACGAGGACGTCTTCACCGACCCGCACACCTTCCGGATCGACCGCCGCCCCAACCGGCATGTCGCCTTCGGCCACGGCCGCCATCTCTGCCTCGGCGCCCGGCTGGCCCGGTTCGAACTCGGCGCCCTGCTCACCGAGATGCTCGCCGTGCTGGACGGTTTCGAACTCACCGGTCCCGCCGTTTTCAACTCATCCAACTTCACCTGGGGGATCAAGAGTCTCCCGGTGCGGCTGCTGCGCAGCCGAGCCTTCGCAGAAGCAGAAAGGGCCGCGCTGTGACCACCGCTCTCGTCGACTTCAACCGTACGGACGCCCCGTTCCCCGAAACCGGCTACCCGGAGCTGCTCGCCCAGCAGGCCGCCCGCACCCCGCAGGCCCCCGCCCTGGTGCAGGGCGACCGCTGCTGGACGTACGCGGAACTCGAGGCCGCCACCAACCGGCTGGCGCACGCGCTGATCGCCCACGGCGCCGGCCCCGGTGAGCGGATCGGGCTGTGCTACCCGCGCAGCGCCGAGTACGTCATCGGCTCGCTCGCCATCCTCAAGACGGGCGCCGCGATCGTCGCGCTCGACCCCGTCAACCCCGACGACCGGCTCGCCGCGATGATCGGCGACGCCGGACCGCTGCTGGTCCTCACCCCCGCCGAACTCGGCCCCCGGATACCCGAGGGCGTCGTACGGGCCGAGGTCGCCACGGCCGGCCGGGGCCAGTCCGACGCACCCACCGGGATCCCCACCGGCCCGGACACCGTCAGCCACCTCATCTACACCTCCGGCTCCACCGGCACCCCCAAGGCCGTCCTGGAGCGGCACGGGGCGCTCACCAACCTGGTGCACTGGACCGAGCGCGCCTACGGGGTCCGCCCCGGTGACCGCGCCTCGTGGATGTCGACGCCCGGTTTCGCCGTACAGATCATGGAGTGGCTGGCCTACCTGCCGACGGGCGCCGCGATCCACATCCCGGAGGCCGGACAGGCACAGACCCCCGAGCAGATCCGGGACTGGCTGGTCGGCGAGCGGATCACCCACACCATGCTGGTCGCCGCGCTCGCCGAGCCCGTCTGGGGCCTGGACTGGCCGGCCGGCACCGCGCTGCGGATCCTGGTGACCACGGCCGAGCGGGTGCACAGCTGGCCGCTCACCGACACCCCGTTCCGCGTGGTGATGACCTACGGCACCACCGAGACCACCAACGTGCTGTCCTGCCTCGACCTCGGCGCCGGCATCGACTTCACCAGCCAGGCCACGCCGGAGGAGATCCGCGCCACCCGGCAGGTGCCGGTCGGTGTGCCGATCGCCAACCTCCGGGTGCACCTGCTGGACGACGACGACCGCGAGGTGCCGGCGGGAGAGGTCGGCCGCCTCCATGTGTCCGGCGCCGGTGTCGCCGCCGGATACCACGGCCGCCCCGAGCTGACCGCGGCGAAGTTCCGCCCCAACACGGTCGAGGGGGACCCGCACCCGGTGCTGTACGACACCGGGGACCTGGCCCGCCGCCGCGCGGACGGCGCGGTGGAACTGCTGGGCCGGTCCGACGCGCAGGTGAAGATCCGCGGCTTCCGGGTCGAGCTGGGCGAGGTCGAGACGCACGTGGCGCGGCTGGACGGCATCGCCGAGGCCGTTGTCGTCACCCAGGAGCGCGGCCCGGGCGACAAGCGGCTCATCGCCTACGTGTCGCCGGAGCCGGGCGCCCAGCCGGACTCCGGTGCGATCCGCGCCGAGGTCGCCCGCACCCTGCCGTACTACATGGTGCCCGGCACGGTCGTCGTACTGCCCGGACTTCCGCGGCTGCCCAACGGCAAGGTCGACCGCCGCCGGCTGCCCGAGCCCCCGGAGCCCCGCGAGGGCGTCAGCGCCGGCTACGAGGCGCCGCGCAACGAGGTCGAGGACGGACTCGTCCGGCTGTGGGCCGAGGCGTTCCGCACCGGCGGCGTCGGCATCCACGACAACTTCTTCGAACTGGGCGGGCATTCGCTGCTCGCGTTCCAGCTGATCGACGAGATCCGCCGGCGGTACTCCGTCGAGCTCAGCCTCTCCGACCTGTCCACCTGCCCGACCGTCGCCGAACTCGCCACCCTCATCACCACCGAACGGGCCACCGGACGCGGTGAGTTCGGCGGGCTGCCCGCCATCGTCCCCGATCCGGAGCGGCGCTTCGAGCCGTTCCCGCTGACCGAGAGCCAGCAGGCACTGTGGATCGGCCGCGGCGGACTGGTCGAGCTGGGCAACGTCGGCTGCCACGGCTACTTCGAGTGGGAGAGCGAGCGGCTCGACGTCCCCCGCTTCGAGGGCGCCTGGCGCCGGCTCGTCGAGCGGCACGACGCGCTGCGCACCCGGATCCTCCCCGACGGCACCCAGCAGGTCTACCAGGAGATCCCGGCGTACGAGATCCCGGTCACCGACTTCGGCGGCCTCGACGAGCAGACGCGTGAGAGCGAACTGGCGGCCCTGCGCGAGACGTTGTCCCACCAGGTACTGGACGCCGACAGCTGGCCGCTGTTCGACGTACGGATCAGCCTGCTCGGCGGCGGCCGGGCCCGGATCCATCTGTCGCTGGACTTCCTGGTCGCCGACGCCTGGAGCTACTTCCAGGTCCTGATCCCGGACCTGGTCACCTTCTACACCGAGCCGGACGCCGACCCGGCGCCGCTGGAGCTGACCTTCCGCGACTACGTGCTCGCGGTCGGGAACTCGCTGCGCGACAGCGAGCTGTACCGCCGCTCCGAGTGGTACTGGCGTGACCGGCTGGCCACCCTGCCGCCCGCCCCCGAGCTGCCGGAGCGCCCGGCCGACGCACCTGTACTCCCCGTCCGGTTCGAGCGGCGCAGCCACGTCGTGGCCCCGGAGCTGTGGACCCGGATCCAGGAGCGCGCGCACGCCCGTGAGGTGACCCCCTCCGGTGTGCTGGCCGCCGCCTATGCCGAGATCCTCGGCCGGGCCGCCGGGCAGGCCCGGTTCACCATCAACTTCCCGCTGTTCAACCGGCTGCCGCTGCACCCGCAGGTCAACGCGCTGCTCGCGGACACCACGACCACCCTGCTGCTCGCCGTCGAACAGCAGGACACCACCTTCGCCGGGCGGGCGCAGGCCATCCAGCGCCGGCTGTGGGCGGACCTGGAGCACCGCTACTTCAGCGGGGTGCAGGTCCTGCGTGAACTGACCAAGCTGCGCGGCTCCCTCGCGCCCGCCATGCCGATCGTGATGACGAGCCTGGCCGGACACCCGCCGCAGTACGAGGAGACCGAGCTGGGCGTACCGGTCTACGGCATCTCCCAGACCCCCCAGGTCTCCCTGGACTTCCAGGTCTTCGAGAAGGCCGGCGGGCTCACCTTCAACTGGGACTTCCTGCCCGCCGTCTACCCGGACGGCCTCATCGACTCCATGTTCGAGGAGTTCCTCGCGCTGCTCGACGCGCTCGGCGAGGAGGAGATCTGGGAGCGCTTCTCGCCGCCGCCCGGCGACGAGCCGGCCACCCCCGGACAGGCAGAGGAGCGCGACACGGGCGACGCCTGGGAGCGCTACTGGGCCGGCATCGAGCGGACCGGCCGCGGCGGCGACGTCATCTGGGACGCCGACAGCGGTGAGGAGTTCCACTGGCTGCTCGGCCAGGCCGAGCGGCACTTCACGACCGGCCTGCCTGTCATCGACCTGGGCTGCGGCAACGGCCGCTACAGCCGCGAACTCGCCCCGCACTACCCGCGGGTCGTCGGCGTCGATGTCTCGGCCAGCGCGATCGAGCACGCCAGGCGCGAGGCGGCGGGCGTGACCAACGTCGAGTACCTGGCCATCGACATGACCGACGCCGAGCAGGCCGTGGCGCTGGGCGACGGACCATACAACATCTTCGTCCGCGGGGTGTTCCACGTGCTGGACAGCGCCGCCCGGGCCCGGCTCGCCACCGTCGCCGGCCGGCTGCTCGGCCCCGACGGGGTGCTGATCGTGCACGAGCCCGACTACTCCAGCAACTCCTTCGGCTACCTCGGCTTCGTCGGCGGCAAGCGCGGCCGGGCCGAGGACCTGGTCGGCCCGCTGGAGGCCGCCGGCGTCCGGCACTCGCACCGCTTCACCCGGCCCGAGCTGACCGAGGCGTTCCCCGAGACGGACTGGGAGGTCGTCGACGACGAGGCGATCGAACTGCACGCCATCGACCCGCAGTCGGACTCCGACGCGCTGCGGCTGCCCGGCTACTACGCGGTGCTGCGCCGCAAGCGCTGATGAGCGGAACGGGCGGGCCGGGCGGGCCGGGCGGGACGGGCGGGACGGCCGGCCGCGGCGGGCTCGCGCTGGCCGGACGGACCGGAGCGGTGCTGCGCGCGGCCGGTGACGTACGGGCGCTGCTGACCCGCACTGAACGGGACCGGGCCGACGCCTTCCGGTCGGCCGGCGACCGCGACGACTTCCTGGCCGCCCACGCCCTGGTCAGGCTGTGCGCCGGGCGGCTGCTCGGCCGCCCGGCGCACAGCCTGACCGTCGTACAGAGCTGCGGCGAGTGCGACCGGCCGCACGGCCGGCCGCGGCTCGTCGAGTCGCCCGGCCTCGGGGTGAGCATCGCGCACACCCGGGGCTGGGTCGCGGCCGCCGCTGCGCGCGGCCCGGTGGGCGTCGACCTGGAGGCCGACGACGGCGGGCCGCTGGACTGGCGTACGGCGGAACATGCCTGCTCCGCGAAGGAGTTGGCGGCCCTGCGGGCGCACACCAACCCCCGGCGCGCGTTCCTGCGCCAGTGGGTGCGCAAGGAATCCCTGGTCAAGGTCGGGGTGGCCACGCTCGACGATCCGGCCCGCCTCGACCTTCCGGTGTACGGGGACGAGCCGCCCCGGTGGCAGGGCTGGCGGCTCACCGACTGGGGTGGCGACGCAGGGGTCGTCGGATGCGTGGCGGCCCGGGAACAAATACGGCTGCGGCTGCTCGGCCGCGGGACACAGTGAGAGAGTGGGCGCGTGGAACAACGATCGACCGACCGGCTGCTCAGGGCGCACGCACAGGCCATCGCCGGCGGGGTGCGGGAGCCGACGGTCGCCGCCGTCCTGGACCGGGTCCTCGCCGTACAGGCGCAGGACCTCACCGCGGCGGCGCTCGGACTCCGGGTGCGCGCCCGCGGCCTGACCGCCGACGAGGTGCACCGGGCCACGGATGTCGAACGGACCGCCGTCCGCGGCTGGTTCATGCGCGGCACCCTCCAGCTGGTGCCGGCCGCCGACGCGCGCTGGCTGCTCGCCCTGTTCGGCCCGGTCTTCCTCGCACTCGCGGCGCGTCGGCTGCGCGAACTCGGCCTGGACGAGGCCCTGTGCGAGCGCGCCGAGCGGCTGATCACCACAGCCATCGACGGTGAAGGGCCGCTCACCCGCGCCGAGCTCACCGACCGGCTCACCACCCTCGGGGTGGAGCCGAAGGGCCAGTCCGCCTTCCACCTGATCCGCCGTACCGCACTGGCCGGCCGGATCTGCCACGGGCCGCAGCGCGACGGTGAGCCCACCTTCGTCCTGCTCGACGACTGGCTGCCGGCGGCCGGCCCGCCGCCCTTTTCCGGAGCGGCGGCCGGAATCGAACTCGCCCGCCGTTACCGCGCGGCCCACGGGCCCGCCACCGTGCAGGACTTCGCCCACTGGTCCGGGCTGAAACTCGGGACCTGCAAGAGCGCCTGGGCCGCCGTACCGGAGACCGCCCGGCCTCCCGTCACCGCCGGCGAGAAACCCGACGTACGGCTGCTGCCCGCCTACGACAACTACCTGGTCGGCTACCGCAGTCGCGAACTGTCGGTACCCGCGGCGCACGAGCGCCGGGTATGGCCCGGCGGCGGGCAGATCCGGCCCACCGTGATGGCCGACGGCTGGGCCGTCGGCACCTGGTCGGGCGGCCGGCGCGGGTCGGACGTGACGGTCGAGCCGTTCCCCGGCACCGCGCCCCTGGACCCGGCGGTGTCCGCCGCGGTCGCCCGCGAGAGCGCGGACATCGCACGCTTCTACGCCGGTTCTCCTACGCTGTCCACCACCGGCCTATAATCCGCCGGATTCATAACCGGTCGATAACCCGCGCCGCATAGTTTCAGTGCCGTCCGACAATTCCGTCCCCAATCAGAAAAGGGCGTCGACATGGCACTCGGTCGGCATTCCGATTTCAACCGCCTTTGGTTCGGGCAGACCGTCAGCAACTTCGGCGACAAGATCTCTCTGCTCGCGCTGCCCACACTCGCGGTCGTGGTTCTCGACGGGGGAGCATTCGAGGTCGGCGTGCTCGGCGCGCTGCGCTTCCTCCCCTTCCTGCTGCTGGCCCCGATCGCCGGGCTGGTGGCGGACCGGGTCTCGCGCCGCACGGTCATGATCGTGGCGGACCTGGGCCGTTTCCTGGCCCTGGGCACGATCCCGCTGGCGTTCGCCCTCGACTCCGTCACCATGACGCACGTCTACATCGTGGCCGGCGTCACCGGCTGCCTCACCACCTTCTTCGAGGTCTCGTACCAGTCGTGGCTGCCGCAGCTCATCGGCACCGAGAACCTCATCGAGGGCAACACCAAACTCCAGATCAGCCGCAGCGTCGCCGAAGCCGTCGGCGCCGGTGCCGGTGGTGCGCTGATCCAGGTGCTCGGTGCCGCGCGCGCCATCACGATGGACGCGTTCACCTTCCTGGTCTCGCTGGTCGCGCTGCTCGTCATCCGGCACCGTGACCTCCGGGAGCGCACCGAGGAGAAGAAGGCCTCGGCCAAGGCCGAGATGAAGGAGGGTCTGAAGACCCTCTTCGGCACCCCGGTCCTGCGCGGCCTGTTCACCGCCAACGTCGTGGTCAACCTCGGTGCCGCGATGGGTGACGCGCTGCTGATCGTGTACGCGTACAAGACACTGCACCTGAGCCCCGGCCAGGTCGGCGCGGCCTTCGCCGTCATGTCGGTCTTCGTGATCGTCGGCGCGGTGCTGTCCGAGCAGGTCGCCAAGGTGCTCACGCTCGGCCGCACGCTGGTCCTGACGGCGGCGATTCTCGGCGCCGGCTACATCCTGGTACCGACGGGCGGCGCGGTCGCCGGCTTCGTCGGGCTGATCGTGGTCCAGGCCGTCATCGGCTTCGTCTCCCCGATGTTCGACATCCACGTCCTGAGCCTGGTGCAGGGTGTCACCCCGAACGAGCAGATGGGCCGCGTCAGCGGGAGCGCACTGTCCGCCGTGTACGGCGCCCTGTCCCTCGGCTACTTCGCCGGTGGCGCGCTGGGCGAGGTGATCGGTCTCACCGCGGGCCTCGCGGTGGCCGGTGCGGTCACCATCATCGGTGGTCTGACGCTGCTGGCGAGCCCGGTCGCCGCAATCAAGGAGATGCCGGGCGGCGACGCACCCGGGGACGGAGCCGCCGCGGCGGAGTCCGCCGCGGACGACCGCCCGGACGACGCCAAGGTCATCGCTTAGGGCGTGTCAGGCCGGTCCTGGTGCGTGGGGAGTGGGTGCCGGTCGGCCGGCACCCACTCCGACCCGTACCCCCTCCCCCTTCCTACCCCTCGCCGTATCCCTCTCCCGAAGACGCACGGAGGCTCAAGGTGAGCGAGTCCCTCGCCGAACGCATAGCCGCACTGCCGAAGTCCCGCCGGGCACTGTTCCAGGCCCTCGCGGGCCGCAACGGCGGACGCGCCGCCGTACGGGAGGACCCTGAGCCGGCCCCCCGGGATCCGGGCGAGCCGGCGGTGCTCTCCTTCGCCCAGCGGCGGCTGTGGTTCATCGACCAGCTCCAGCCCGGCAGTCCCGCCTACAACGTGCCGGTCGCCACGCGCATCCGCGGCCCGCTGGACCTCCCCGCTCTGCACGCCGCGCTCCAGGAGATCGTGGACCGGCACGAGGTGCTGCGCACCGTGTACACCGACCAGGAGGGCGCCGCCGAAGCCGTGCCGCGGGTGCTGGACGGCTACCGGCTGCCGCTGCCCGTCACCGAGCTGCCCGACGAGGCGGCCATCAGGCCGTTCTACGACGCGGACGCCGCCGCCCCCTTCGACCTCGCGGGCGCGGTACCGCTGCGCGCCTCCCTCGGACGGCTCGGAACGCAGGACCATGTCCTGGTCCTCAACCTCCATCACATCGTGACCGACGGCTGGTCGATGCGGCTGCTCTACACCGAACTGGAGCGTGCCTACGCCGCCCGTGTCGGCGCCTCCGCCGAAGGGCTTCCTCAACTGGCGCTCCAGTACGAGGACTTCGCCGCCTGGCAGCGAACGCGCATCAGCGGCGAGAGGCTGGACCAGCTCACTTCCTTCTGGCGCGAGGAACTGGGCGGCATCACCGGTCCGGTCGACCTGCCCACCGACCGTCCCCGGCCGCCCGTCTTCGGCCACGCCGGAGCGTCCCGGTACATCGACCTGCCGCCGGAACTCATCGCGAAACTGCGGAAGTTCGGCAAGTCGGAGGGCGCCACCCTCTATATGACGATGCTGGCCGGCTTCGCCGCCACCCTGCGCCGCTGGACCGGCCAGGAGGACATCGTCGTCGGCACGTCCGTCTCCGGACGCGACCACCCCGCGTTCAGCGAGCTCATCGGCTTCTTCGTCAACACCCTGCCGCTGCGCATCAGGACCGGCGGCGACCCCGGCTTCGCCGAACTGGTCCGCGCCACTCGCCGCACCACGCTCCAGGCGTACGCCCACCAGGAACTGCCCTTCGACCTGATCGTCGACACGCTCGGGCTGCCCAGGGACCCCAGCCGTCCACCGCTGACCTCGGTGATGTTCCTGCTGGACGAGACCCCCGACACCGCGCCGGCGCTCGCCGGGCTCGGCACGGAGCCCATCGACTTCTCCTCCCGGGCCACCAAGTACGACCTGATGATCAGCGTGCACGACACCGGCACCGCCGTCCGCGCCCTGGTGGAGTACCCGACCGACCTCTTCGAGGCGTCGACCGTCGACCGGCTGCTCGGCCACTTCCTCACCACCCTCGAAGGCGCCGTGACCCGGCCGGACGCCCCGCTGTCCGCCCTGCCGCTGCTCACCGACGCCGAGCGCCGTGCCGCGCTGGACGACTGGAACGCCACCCGCGCGCCCTTCCCCCAGGACGCCTGCCTCCACCACCTCTTCGAGCAGCATGCCGACCGGCGCCCCGACGCACCGGCCGTCGTCTGCGGTGGACTGGGCGGCTGGGCCGTCACCTACCGGGAGCTGGAGGAGCGCGCCAACCGGCTCGCCCACCGCCTCGTCGAGGCGGGCGCCGGACCCGACCGGACCGTCGCGCTGTGCCTGCGCCGGGGGCCGGGCCTGGTCACCGCGATCCTGGCGGTACTCAAGGCGGGCGGTGCGTACGTCCCGCTCGACCCGGACTACCCGGCCGAGCGCCTCGCCCTGCTGCTGCGGGACGCCGCGCCGCCGATCGTCGTGTCCGACTCGGAGCTGATCGGCCGGCTGCCCGTCGATTCGGCCACCACGCGC
The DNA here is from genome assembly GCF_053763515.1 of Streptomyces mabaensis. Classification (NCBI taxonomy): domain Bacteria; kingdom Bacillati; phylum Actinomycetota; class Actinomycetes; order Kitasatosporales; family Streptomycetaceae; genus Streptomyces; species Streptomyces mabaensis. Next base: position 79,379 of record NZ_JBSOPZ010000007.1, on the reverse strand, counting down.
GTGCTGCTGGACACCGACCGGCCGGCCCTCGCGGAGCTGCCCGCGACGCGGCCCGCCGTCCCGGTCACCTCCCGCGATCTGGCGTACGTCATCTTCACCTCCGGCTCCACCGGCACGCCCAAGGGCATCGCCCTGGAGCACCGGGGCGTGGTCAACAACCTGCTGGACCTCAACCGTTCGTACGGCATCCGCCCCGGCGACGCGGTGCTCGCGCTGTCCTCGCCGAGCTTCGACATGAGCGTGTACGAGACGCTGGGCATGCTCGCGGCGGGCGGCACACTGGTGCTGCCGGACCCGGCCGCCGCGAAGGATCCGGCGCACTGGGCCGATCTGATCGAGCGGCACGGCGTGACCGTGTGGAACTCCGCGCCCGCCCTGCTCGACCTGCTCGTCGACCAGCTCGAATACGCGGGCGGGCCCCCACTGCCGCGCCTGCGCACCGCGTTCCTCGGCGGCGACTGGATCCCCGTCGCCCAGCCGGACCGGATCCGCGCCTTCGCCCCGGAGCTGGCGTTCGTGGCGCTCGGCGGGGCGACCGAGGCGTCCATCCACTCGGTGGAGTACCCGGTGGGCCGGGTGAACCCCGGCTGGACCAAGCTGCCGTACGGGCGGCCGATGGCCAACCAGCTCACCTACATCCTCGACCCGGACGACCGGCTGGTCCCGGTCGGCGTCCCCGGCGAACTGCACCTCGGCGGTGTGGGTCTCGCCCGCGGTTATCTGGGCCGGCCCGAGCTGACCGAGGAGAAGTTCGTCCATGTCGAACTGGAGCCCGGCCGCACGGAACGGCTGTACCGCACCGGTGACTTGGCCCGCTATGGCGCCGACGGCACCATCGAGCTGCTCGGCCGCACCGACTTCCGGATCAAGCTGAACGGGCTGCGGATCGAACCGGGCGAGGTGGAGAGCGCGCTGCGCGACCGGCCGGGGGTCCGCGAGGCGGTGGTGGTCGCCCGCCAGTCGGCCGGCTCGGCACGGCTCATCGGGTACGTCGTGCCGGAGGAGGCGGCGGTCCTGGACCTGGCGGCCCTGCGGACCGCACTCGGCGCCGTACTGCCGCCGCACTGCGTGCCCGCCGAACTGATGCCGCTGGAACGGCTGCCGCTCAGCCCGAACGGCAAGGTAGACCGCAACGCCCTGCCCGCGCCGCGGTCCACCGGACGGGGGACGCCCGCCGCGTCCGCGAGGCCTGCGGGGTCCGTCGGTTACCCGGTGCCTGCCGGGCCCGCCGCGCCCCTGACCCCCACCCCGGCCGGCGCGCACGGCTCCGCCGGCTCCGCCGCCCCCGCCGGGGCCACGGAGTCCGCCGCGTCCGCGGGGCCGGCGGCCGGCACGGGCCCCGCTGTGCCTGCGGCCGCAAGCCGCGCCAGGCTCGCTGCGCCTGCGGGGTCCGCCGGGACCGCAGATCTGGGGGCCGTCGGCCGCGCTGAAGCCGCGGGGCTTTCCCCGTCCGCGGAGCCCTCCGGGCCCGCCGGGTCCGGAGGGACGGTGGGATCCGACGGGTTCGCGGGAGCGACCGGGACCGCCGCGTTTACCGGCCCTGCCGAGTCGACCGGCCTTGCCGGGCCTCTCGGGGCCGCCGGGTACAGCGGGTCGGGCGCTTCCGGCGGGGCCCGGGCGGCCGGGGGCGGCGGGGCGCGCGGCTTGATCGTGGAGCGCATCGCCGGCGTCTGGGGCGAGGTGCTCGGCGTGCCGGGCGTCGGGCCCGACGACGACTTCTTCGCCCTCGGCGGGGACTCCTTCGCCGCCGTCCGTGCCGTCCGGGCAGTCGCCGCCGCGCTCGGTACGGCCGAGCTCAGGGTCGTGGACCTGTTCAGCAACCCCACCCCCGCCGGGCTCGCCGCCCGTACCGCCGAACTCGCCGCCGACCAGGCGGCCCCGCACCGGCTGCTGCACCGGCTGACCCCCGAGCGGCCCGCCGGCACCACCGCCCTCACGCTCGTGTGCTTCCCGCACGGCGGCGGCGACGCCATCGCCTACCAGCCGCTGGCCGCCCAACTCCCGCCGCACATCGAGCTGCTGGCGGTCTCACCGCCCGGGCACGATCCGCTGCGGCCCGGTCCCATGCTGCCGGTCACCGAGTTCGCGGAGCTCGCCGCCGCCGAGATCGCCCGTACCGTACGCGGACCGTACGCCGTGTACGGGCACTGCGCCGGAGTCGTCACCGCGCTGGAGACCACCCACGTCCTGGAGCGCAGCGGTCAGCGGCCCGTCGCGCTCCACCTCGCCGCGGCCCTCCCCGAGGAGGACCCCGAATACGCCCTGGAGATGGAACGCGTCTCCAGCGACGACGACCTCGTCGCCTACCTCACCACCATGGACGGCTTCGACGGGGTCCTCGACGACAGTGACCTCACCGCCGTCCTCCGGATGGTCCGGCACGACATGACCGAGGCAGCCCGCTTCTTCGCCCGCACCCCCGACGGCTACGACCAGCCGCTGGCCACCCCGCTCACCTGCGTCATCGGCGACGCCGACGACGCGACCGAGGGCTACGAACAGGGGCACCGCGCCTGGGGCCGGTACGCCGCCGATCTGCGGCTCGCCGTGATCCCCGGCGGCCGGCACTACTTCGCCAAGCATCTGCCCGACCGGCTCGCCGCGCTGCTGGCCGACCTGCACCGCAACGGAGGAACCCATGTCTGACCTCGCCGAACGGCTCGGCCGGCTGCCCCAGGGGCAGCGCTCCCGGCTGCTGGGCCGGATGCGCAACCAGATGACCGCCGGCGTCGGCCGCCGTATCGAGCTCAAGCGCACCGACCACGGCCCGCGTTCCCGCTCCTCGTTCCAGCAGGAGCAGATGTGGTTCGTGGACCGGCTGGGCGCGGGCAAGGCCCGCAACAACATAGCCCTGGCGATACGACTGGGCGGACCGCTCGACCGGGCCGCGCTGCACGAGGCGCTGAACGCCGTGGTCTCCCGCCACCAGGTGCTGCACAGCAAGCTCGTCGAGGTCGACGGCGTGCCCTGGCAGGAGCCCGTCCCCTCCTTCGTCCTCGGCATCCAGAGCACCGACCTGTCCGGCAGCGACGATGCCGACCGCGAGCTGAACGAGATCACCGCCTCCTGCGCCTCCGCGCCGTTCGACCTGGCCGCCGCCCCGCCCGTACGCGCCCATCTGGTGCGGCTGGCCGCAGACCGGCACGTCCTGCTCTGGGTGGTCCACCACGTCGTCTGGGACCCGGGCTCCACCCGGATCTTCACCGAGGAGCTGACCTCCTGCTACGCCGCGGCGGCCGCGGGCCGGCGCCCGGAGTGCCCCGAACTCGCCGTCGAGTACGCCGACTTCGCCGCCTGGCAGCGCGCCAAGCTGGAGAACGAGGAGCACGGCCGGGCCCTCGCCGACAAATGGCGGCAGATCCTGGCCGGTGCCCAGGCCACCGAGGTCATGCCCGACCACCCGCGCAGCCCCGAGACGCGCGGTGACGGCCGCGGCCTCACACTGAACCTGGACCAGGACCTGCTGGACCGGCTGAACGAGGTCGCCGAGAGCAACAGCACCACCGTCTTCACCACGCTGCTGGCCGCGTTCAACGCCCTGCTGCGGCACTGGACACGCACCGAGGACGTCGTCGTCGGCACCGCCAGCGCCTCCCGCCCGCACCCCGACCTGGAACGGGTCATCGGCTGCTTCGTGCAGATGATCACCCTGCGTACCGAGGTCACGGACGGCCTCACCTTCCGTGAGCTGGTCGCCCGCACCGCCGGCACGGTCATGGACGCCTTCACCCACAGCGAACTGCCCTTCGAGCAGGTCGTGGAGGCGGTCCGCCCGGTCCGCGACCCGTTGCGGCACCCCCTCTTCCAGATCGAGTTCACCTCGCTGGGCCGCTGGGGCACCCATCGCGCGGAGGCCGCCGGGGTCGAGTTCGCCATGGACCAGCTCCACGACGGGGCCGCCAAGTTCGACATGAGCTTCCTGGTCGGCGAGAACGATGGCCTGGAACTCTCCCTGGAGTACAACACCTCCCTCTACCGGCACGGCACGGCCGCCGCCCTCCTCGCCGCCTTCCAGCGGGTCCTGGAGCAGGTCGCCGAGAACCCGGATCTCCCGGTCGGTGAGCTGAGCCTCGTCGAGGAGCCCGCCGCGTCCCGGCACGCCCGCGAACTGTCCCGCGGCGGCCCGGTCGACGAGGCCGCCTGGACCACCACCCTGGACCGCGCGTTCCGCGAGCGCGCCACCATCCACCCGGACGCCGTCGCCGTCCGGCACGGCAGCACCCGGCTCGACTACGCCGCCCTCGACCGCTGGTCCGAGGCCATCGCCCACCGGCTGCGCGACCGCGGGGTACGGCACGGCGACCCGGTGGCCGTCTGCCTCGGCCGCGGCCCGGCGGCCGTCGCGGGCCTGCTCGGCATCCTCAAGGCGGGCGCCCACTACGTCCCGGTCGACCCGGCCGCGCCCGCCGAGCGGACGAAGACCGTACTCGCCGACGCCAAGGTCCGGCACGCGCTGGTCGACGACGGGGCGGAGCTGCCCGTACCGCTTGAACTGGTGCAGGCCGGCTCGACCGCGCCGGTCCGCGAAGTGCCGTCCCTCCCTCCGACGTCGACCCCCGGCGACCTGGCGTACGTCCTCTACACCTCCGGCAGCAGCGGCACCCCCAAGGGGGTGATGATCGAGCACCGCTCGGTCACCCACTTCTCCCGCACCATCGCCAAGGCGTACGAGATCGGCGCCGCCGACCGGGTACTCCAGTTCGCCCCGCTGACCTTCGACGTCTCCGTCTTCGAGGTCTTCACCACCCTGCTGGCCGGCGGCGAACTCGTCGTCGCCACCGACGACGAGCGCCGCGACCCGGCCCTGCTCCAGACCCGGATGCGCGAGGACGCGGTCACGGTCGCCGAACTCCCGCCCGCGCTGCTGCCGCTGCTGGGCCAGGCCCAACTGCCCGCGCTGCGGCTGGTGTCCGTCGGCGGCGAGGCCTTCCCCGGCAAGCTCGTCGCCGAATGGACGGCGGGCGAGCGGCGGTTCGTCAACGGGTACGGCCCGACCGAGGCCACCGTCGCCGTCACCCTGATGGACTGCACCGGCAGCTACGACCGCAACCCGCCGATCGGCCGGCCCATGCCGGGCCACCAGGCGTTCGTCCTCGATGAGCGGCTGCGCCCGGTACCGCCCGGCGTGCCCGGCGAACTCTGCGTCGCCGGGCCCGGTGTGGCGCGCGGCTACCTGGGCCGGCCCGATCTCACCGCCGAGCGTTTCGTGGACAACCCCTACGCCGACGGCCCGGAGACCGAGCGCCTCTACCGCACCGGCGACCTGGTCCGCTGGCTGCCCGGCGGCAACCTGGACTTCCTCGGCCGCACCGACCGCCAGCTGAAGCTGCGCGGCCACCGCATCGAGCCGGGCGAGGTCGAGGCGGTCCTCGTCGGGCACCCGTCCGTGCAGCAGGCCGTCGCCGTCGCCCAGCCCGCGGCGGGCGGCGAGAGGATGCTCGCCGCCTACGTCACGGTCGAGCAGGTCGGCGCGTACGCCTCTGAGGTCGCCGACGCCGAGGGCCTGCGGTCCTACGCCGCCGCCCGGCTCCCCGGCTACATGGTGCCGGTCGTCGTCGTCCTGCCCGAACTGCCACTCACCCCGCACGGCAAGGTCGATGTCGCCGCACTGCCGCTGCCCGTCGACCAGGCCGGCGAGGGCGGCACCGCGCCGCGTGACGCGATCGAGGAGCAGATCTGCCGGGACATCCTCACCCCGCTGCTGGAGTGGTCCACACCGGACGTGGAGGGCGACTTCTTCGCCCTCGGCGGCAGCTCGCTCCAGGCCACCATCGTGGTGTCCCGGGTCCGCGCCCTGTTCGGCATCGACATCGCCCTCGCCGACTTCTTCAGCCGGCCGACCGTATCCGGCCTCGCCGAACTGGTCCGCAACGCGAAGGCGGAGGCGGCCGGCGAGCAGGACCGGCTGCTGGCGGTCTTCGAGCAGATCGAGAACATGAGCGACGAGGAGGCCGCGGAACTCCTCGGCTCGCTGCAGACGCCGGACGGCCAGTGATGACCGCCCTGGCGAAATCCGCCCCGGCGGGGCGGGCGGCGCCGCCGACACCGGAGGAAGAGAGGGCGCCGGCGGCGGCAACACCGGCCGCGCCGGCGCCGGCCGCACTGGCGGCACCGGCCGCGCCGACGGCACCGGCAGAACTGGCCGCGCCGGCCGCACTGGCCGCGCCGGCGCCGGGTGAGGCGGTGCCGGCTGCGTCGGCGGCACCTCAGGGCACTGCCCCGATCGAGGGCGCGCTCGCCGCGCTGCCCGAGGCGAAACGCGAACTCGCCCGGCTCCTGCTCGCCGCCCGGCAGCCCGTACCCGGCCGGCCGGCCCCGCGCTCCGGCGCCGGGCCGGTCCCGGCCACCGCCCTGCAGACCCGGCTGTGGCGCCAGGAGTACGCCCACCCCGGCATGGGCACCGGCTCCCACGCGATACGGCTGACGGGCCACTTCGACCCGGCGCGCCTCCGGGACGCGCTCACCGGCGTACTGCGCCGGCACGAGGCGCTCCGTACCCGGCTGGTGGCGGGCACCGGAGAGGAAGGGGACGGGCTCCGGCTGGTCGTGGACGACGAGCCCTGCCTACGGCTGACACAGACCGACCTCTCCGGGTACGAGCCGCAGGCCAGAGCCGACCGCGTCGCGCGGCAGATCACCGAGAGCGCCGGCACCGTCCTCTCCCTGGAGTCGGGCCGCACCAGCTGGTTCCGGCTGCTGCGGCTCGCCCCGGACGAACACGTCCTGATCCTCGCCTCGCACCTGGCGGTCTTCGACGGCTGGTCCTCGGGCGTGTTCCTCACCGACCTCGCGGCCGGCTACCGGGACGGCGGGGCCGGCCTCATCCCGCCCGAGCTGCAGTTCCCCGACTACGCCGACTGGCAGCGCCGCTGGCTGGCCGGCCCGGAGGGCACCGCCGAACTGGCCCGGCGCCGGGCGGTGTTCGCCGGTGACCCGCCGGCACCGCGGGCTCCCGGCGGGTTCGAGCGGGGGCACCTGCCGGTCCGGCTGGCCCGTGAGCCCGTCGACGCCGGGCTCGCGCTCGGCGCGGCCGAGGGGGCGACCCCGTTCATGACCCTGCTCGCCGCGCTGGCCGTGGTGCTGGCGCGCCGGGAGGGGCGTACCGAGGTGGTGATCGGCACGCCGGCCGCCGGCCGGTTTGCCGGACAACTGGAAGGAGCCGTAGGGCAGTTCACGACCGTCGTACCGATCCGGCTCGACCTCGCGGGCGAACCGCCCTTCCGCGAGCTGCTGCACCGCACCCGTACGGCGGTGGCCGACGCGCTCAGCCACCAACGGCTGCCGGTGGACGCGCTGTTCGGCGCCGGCCACCCGGCCCCGTACAACGTCCTGTTCGCCCTGCACAACTATCCGGCCGTCCCCTTCGGCCTGCCGGGCATCGAGGTGAGCCAGCTGCCCGGCCCGCCCGCGCGCCATCTGGAGCTCTACAGCCCCGACCCCGCCGCCACGCTCGCCTGCGTCGGACTGGTCGAACGCGACGGCGAGATCGGCGGCACCGCCGAGTACAACCGGCAGGCGGCCACGCCCGACGACGTGCGCGGACTGCTCACCGGAATCGAAGAAGTGCTGGACCGGGCCGTCGCCGCGCCCGCATCCCCGGCCATCACCCGGCACTGAGAGGGGTATTCGTGCTCACTACCGAGTTCTACCGCGCACCCGCGGACTGCGGGCTCGTCCGTACCGGCGCCGACGTGCCCCGTACGCCGATGCGCGCCCTGCGCGAGGAGGTCCACGACGTCCTCGTCACCGCGCCGGTCGCCGAGGCCCGGCGCACCCGGGACCCCCGGCCCATCCACCGGGCCCTGGGCGAGGCGGGCCTGCTCGCGCCCCAGTGGCCCGAGGAGTACGGGGGCCGGGGCGTCAGCCAGGTCGCGGCCGCCGTGCTGGTCGAGGAACTGGCCATGCACGACGTGCCCGATCTGCTGCACACCCTCACCGTGCAGATCGTCGGCTCCACCCTGCTCAATGTCGCGAGCCCCGGGATGAAGGCCCGGCACCTGCCGGGCTTCGCGGCCGGGACGGCGTTCGGCTGCGTGCTCTTCAGCGAGCCGCAGGCCGGGTCCGACCTCAACATCCTCTCCACCCGCGCGGTTTCGGACGGCAACGGCGGCTACAAGCTGTACGGCACCAAGGTCCACTCCCTCTTCGCCCGGCTCGCCGACTACGGACTGTGCCTGGCCCGCGGCGAGAACGACGCGTTCAGCCTGTTCCTGGTGCCGCTCGCGCAGAAGGGCGTCAGCATCCGGCCCATCCCCGGCATCGGGGACGACGCCTTCCACGAAGTCACCCTGGACGGGGTGGCCGTGACCGCGGACGACGTCGTCGGCGAGATCGGCCAGGGCTGGGCCATCGTGGTCAAGACCCTCGCCTTCGAACGCACCGGCCTTGACTACTACGTCAAGGCCCTGCGCTGGTACCGGGCCGCCGTGGAGCGGCTGGAGGGCCACACCGACCGGCTGGAGGCCGGCACCCACGACCAGATCGGCCTGGCCAAGCTCAACGCCCGGCTGCTCGCGGCCGGCACGCTGGTCCGCCGCGTCCTGACCCGGCTGGACCGGGGTGAACTCAACGAGGACGAGGCGGCCGCCGCCAAGTGGTACACCACCGAACTGGCCGCGGAGGTGGCCTGGTGGGCCGCCGAACTCGACGGCGACCGGAGCATGACCCTCGACGACCCCGAGGTCGACGGGGTGGCACACCCACTCGATTCGGCGCTGCGGGAAGCCCCCGGGATGCGGATATCCGGCGGCACCGCCGAAATGATGCTGGAGACGCTGGCCCGGCTGCGTCTCGACTCAGGGGCGGAGGTACGGCCGTGACACCAGCGGAAGCGGGCGGCAGGACGGCAGCCGAACGGTGGCGGGAAAGGGAGGACGAGGACTCCCTCTTCCGGCAGCTGCGGCTCACCGTACGCCAGGGCCTGGAGGTCGACGGGGACACGCCGGCCGGTGCCTGGGAGGCGCTGACGCAGGTCGGCGCGTGGGAGTTCGCGCTGCCCATCGACAAGGACGGGCTCGACCTCGGCCAGGCGGTCCTCGCGATGGTCTGCGAGGAGGCGGGCAACGCGATGCAGCCCGTACCGCTGCCCGACACGCTGCTCGCGCTGGATCTGCTCTCCGGTCTGGGGCCCTCCGCGCCGGAGGCGGTCGACGTACTGCTCGACCGGGTACGGGCGGGTGAGCATCCGCTCGCGGTGCCGGGCCGGCTGCCGGACCCGAGGGGTGCCGTTCCGCCGGGGCTCACCTGGAAACCGGACCCGGCGACCGGAGACGTCCTGCTGACCGGCACCGGCGGGCCGTTCGCCGCCGGGGTCGGCGCGGGCGCGCTACTGGTCCTGGCGAGCGGGCCCGACGGGCCGTGCGTCGCGGTCGTGGACCTGCCCGCCACCGGGGTCGTGGTGCGGCCGCTGCGCGACCACGGCGGGGGAGCGGTCGCCGGTGCGGTCTTCGACGAGGCGCGGGTGCCGGCCGAGGCGGTGGTACTGCGCGGGATCGCCGCGGAACAGGCGCTGGCCCGGGTGGGGTTGCGGGCCTCGGTCCACCAGGCCTCGCTGCTGGCCGGGATCACCGCCGCCGCACTGACGGCCGTGGTGTCCCGGATCCGCGGCCGGCAGCAGTTCGGTCAGGCGCTGGTCAAGCACCAGGGGCCACGGCTGCGGGTCGCCGGGCTGCTGGCCCGGCTGGACGCGGTGCGGTGGGCCGTGGGCGACGCCGCCCGCGACCTCGACGAGGGCCGCCTCACGCCGGGCGAGGCGGCCGGGCTGATCGCGCTGACGGCGGAGACGACCCTCGACGTCACGCGGGACGCGGTCCATCTGCACGGCGCGTCGGGACTGGTACGGGACGGACTGGTGGCCGGCTGCTACCGCCGCGCGGCCTGGGAAGCCCTGCGCTGCGGCCGCCCGGCCCACCTGTGGGACACGGCGGCGCACACACCGTAGGGGGTGGTCCCCCCCCCAGCTGGGCCGGCGCCGTTGCCCGACGAGCTCGTCGAGCCGGCGCGCCTCGGCGGAGCCGGCCGCGCCGTGCTGGTCCCGCTGACCGGCCCGACGGCAACGCGGCAAGGCCGGCCCGGCCGAACCGCTGGGCCGGAGCGGACCCCGGCTCGGCGTGAAGGGGCTCCCGCCATGTGCGGGAGCCCCTTCGCCGGCCGGTGATCCGAAAGGCCGTCAGGCCAGATCCCGTCGCATCACCCAGCGGTGGCGTTTGTCGCTCTTCGCCTCCGTCTTCTTCACCCGGCGGAAGCCGGCCCGCTCGAACATCTCCATCGTTCCGACGTACGCGAGCGTCGGGTTCACCCGGCCGCCCTCCGGGTCGACGGGGTACCCCTCGACGGCCGGCGCGCCGTGCGCCCGGGCGTGTTCGACCGCGCCCTCCAGCAGGCCCGACGCGACACCCTGGCCGCGGAAGTCCTTGCGTACGACGAAACAGGTCACCGACCACACAGGCAGCTCGTCCACCGGCGTGATCGTCTTCGAGGCGGCGAGCCGGTCGAGCTGCCCCCGCGGTGCCACATTGCACCAGCCAGCCACCTCCCCGCCCACATAGCCCAGCACTCCGGGCGGCGGGTCCGCGGACTCGACGAGGGAGCGCATGTGCTTGCCCCGCTCGTCGGCGGTCATCCGCCCGTAGTCACCGGTGGACAGCCGCCAGGCCATGCACCAGCAGGTGTGGGCGCTCTTCTTCGGCTGAAGAACGGCCTGGAGATCGTCCCAGCGCTCCGCCGTGGCGGGTCGCACTTCTAAACTCATGCTGCCTCTTCGCTCTCTTCCGCTTTCTCCATGTGCCCCGTGCCCGCGGCGTGTTGCATCCCGGGGCCGGCTTCACTCATAGCCGCCACGAGCACCTCCACCGCACGTTGACACGCCTTGCGTCCTACATCCAGATGGGTGACCAGCCGGACCACCGACGGACCTGGCGCGGTCACCAGCACCCCCTTCCGGGCCGCCCTCGCCACGACGTCCTGCGCGCCGGCTGTTCCGACCAGCACGATGTTGGTCTCCGGCGGCCGGACCGAGTACCCCGCGTCCCGCAGCCCGGCCGCCAGCAGAGCGGCGTTGGCGTGGTCCTCGCTGATCCGCTCCCGGTGGTGGTCCAGGGCGTACAGACCGGCCGCTGCGAGGATCCCGGACTGCCGCATTCCACCGCCCAGCCCGTGCCGCAGCTTCCGGGCCTGCGGCAGGAGTTCGGCCGCCAGCAGCAGCACCGAGCCGACCGGTGCACCGAGCCCCTTCGACAGGCATACGGAGAGCGAGTCGGCGACCGGCGATCCGTACTCCGCGAGAGGCGTCCCGGTCGCGGCCTGCGCGTTCCAGATCCGGGCACCGTCCATATGGACGGCGACCCCCGTCTCCGCGGTCAGCCTGCGCACGGCGTGCAGCGTTTCCAGCGGGTGGACCGTGCCGCCCGCGCGGGTGTGGGTCTGCTCGACCTCCACCGCGCGCGTCCCGACGGTGTACGCGTTCCCCGGCCGCAGTACCTCGGCCAGCGCCTCCGGCGTGACCAGACCGCGCCCGGCCGACACCGTACGCGTCTGGATCCCGCCGTACCGCGCGGGCGACGCCTCCTCGTGCGCCAGGATGTGCGCCTCGGCGTCGCAGACCAGCTCCTCGCCCGGTGCCACCAGCAGCCGCAGGCCGATCTGGTTGGCCATCACCCCGGACGGTACGAACAGGGCGCCGGAGAAGCCGAACAGGCCGGCCAGCCGCTCCTCCAGCGCGCGCACGGTAGGGTCCTCGCCGAACAGGTCGTCGCCGACCTCCGCGGACGCCATCGCCGCGCGCATCCCGGACGTCGGCCGGGTGACCGTGTCGCTGCGCAGATCGACGGTTTCGACTGTCATGACGGAGTGTCAACTCCTTCTGGGCGGCGCTTCGGTGTCAGCTCGCGCGCGGCGAACCAGTCCAGCAGCGGCCGCACCAGCCGCCAGGTCTCCCGGACCAGCTCGCCGGCCCGCGCCGTGTGGACCTCGGGTCCGGGCCCGTACCACCGTCCGGCGTCGATCTTGCGGTGTCGCAGCAGATCCAGCCGCGGATGGTCCGCCGGGACACCGCGCGGCCGGGACCTGAGCCGGTCGCCGCCGATCACGAAGCCGTGGCTCACCAAGCGCCCCACGATCGCGGCCAGTTCCGTGCCGCCGTCCTCGTCCTCGACGGCGGCACGGTACCGGGCGACGTGTTCACCGGCGTACGGGTAGTAGCGCCCCGAGACGTACAGCCCCCGCTGGTCCAGGTGCAGCCAGAAGCCCAGACAGGGCAGCAGGTCCAGATAGGCGCCCTGGTAGGTCTTGTACGGGGACTTGTCGTGGGACATCCGGGTGTCCCGGACGGGGCCGAGCACCCGCACCCCGTCCGGGCCGGCCCCCGCACCGAAAGCGACACCCAGCTCGGCGGCCAGCTCGTCCATCGGCGCCCGTACGTCACGCTCGTACACCTCGCGGTGGCGCAGTCGCCATGCCTCCTTGGTGTTGTCGGCCGCGAGATCCGCGTACAGGCGCAGCGCCGAGGGCGGGAAGCCGCTGAAGGTCATGACAGATAGCCCGGCAGGGGGTGGCGGGCGCACAGCTCCGAGACCCGGGCGCGGACCCGGTCCCGTACCGCGTCCGGGAGCACTCCGGCGCCGGCGCGCAGCGCGTCGAGGACGTCACCGACCAGGTCGGCGCATGCGGCGGCGGCGTTCCGGTCCATCCCGCGGGCGGCCAGCGTGTTGCTGCCCAGCCGCAGTCCGCCCGTCACCCGGACGGGCGTGGTGTCGCCCGGTACCCGGTTGCGGTTGACCACGATCCCGCATGATTCCAGGGCCTGTTCGGCGATGTCACCGGTCAGTCCGGTCCCCCGCAGGTCGAGCAGCACCATGTGGGTGTCGGTGCCGCCGGTGACCAGGCGCAGTCCGCGCTCGGAGAGCCGTTCGGCGATGGCCTGCGCGCCGTCCGCCAGCCGCTTGGCGAGCTCGGCGAACTCGGGGCCGGCCACGAAGTCCAGCGCCCGCGCCTTGGCCGCGACCGACGCGAGATCGGGAGTGCCCTGGGTGAAGGGGAACACGGCCCGGCGCAGCGTCGCGGCCAGCGTGCCGCGTTCGGGACCGGCCTTACGGGCGTCGCGGCCCAGCAGGATCAGACCGCCGCGCGGGCCGTACAGCTGCTTGTAGGTGCTGGTGGTGGTGACATGGGCGTGGTCGATCGGACTGGGGTGCAGCCCCGCCGCGACCAGGCCGGCGATGTGCGAGATGTCGGCGAGCAGGTAGGCGTTGGCCTCGTCCGCGATCTCCCGGAAGCGGGCGAAGTCGATGCTCCGCGGATAGGCGCTCGCGCCGCACACGATCAGCTTGGGCCGGTGGGCGAGGGCCATGGAACGGATCTGGTCGTAGTCCAGGAGGCCTTCCGGGGTGACCCGGTAGCCCTTGGCCCGGTAGTAGCGGCCGGTCACCGAGGCGGGGGAGCCATGGGTGAGGTGGCCCCCGCAGTCGAGGTCCAGACCGAGGAGGGTGTCGCCCGGGCTGAGCAGCGCGGTGATGACGGCGAGGTTCGCGGAGGACCCGGAATGCGGCTGCACGATGGCGTCCTGGGCGCCGAAGGCCGCGCGGGCCCGGTCGATCGCGAGCCGCTCGATCTCGTCGGCCACCCCGCAGCCGGCGTGATAGCGGCCGCCGGGGTAGCCCTCGGCGGTGAGATTGCCGAGCGCGCTGCCCCCGCAGGCGAGTACCGAGGGGTCGGCGACGCTGGAGGCCGCGACCATCATCAGGGTGTCGTTCTGGCGCGCCGACTCCCGGGTGAGCAGGGCGTACAGCGACGCGTCGGCCTCCCGGAGCCTGGCGGCGGCGACGCCGGCGAACGCGACCAGATCGGGCCCGTCCGGCTCGGGCCCCCCGGCGTCGAGCGGGGCGCCGCCGTCGGACGGCTCCGCGACCGGCGCGGGCAGGGTGAGGCTCATGACTGTCCCCTCTCGTCAGTGGTCCGTGTGTCCGTGCTCCGCGGCGCGCCCGCGTCGTCCGTCTCCATCTCGCTGAGCGCCTCGGCCGCAGCGACGGCGCCGTCGCCGTGCTGCTCGTCCGCGGCGATCTTCTCGGCCAGCTCGCGGACCAGCGGGTTCTGGAACACGGTCTTGACTGGCACGGGCACGCCCAGCAGCTCCTGGAGGAGGCCGGCCAGCCGGGTGCCGCTGAGCGAATCGCCGCCGAGCTTGAAGAAGTTGTCGGCGGGTGCCACGCGGTCGAGGCCGAGGATGTCGGCGACAGCCGCGCACAGCACGAGTTCCAGGGCGCTGCCCGGCTCCTGGTCACCGTCCGCGGGAGCGGTGTCCTCGGCGGAGTGCTGCTGTCCGGCGGTGGCGGCCAGCAGCAGCCGGTCGACCTTGCCGTTGCGGGTGAGCGGCAGTTCCTCCAGCACGGTGAGCGCGGACGGGACCATATACGCGGGCAGCTGCTCACTCAGCCGCGCCAGGACCGGCTCGGCCGCGTCGTCGCCCTCGCCCTCGGGCACCACGAACGCGTGCAGCCGGCGGACGCCGTGGGCGCTGGCCGGGGCCACCACCACGGCCGCCGCCACCTGCTCGTCCTGGCGCAGGGCCGCCTCGATCTCGCCCAGCTCGATCCGGTGGCCCTGGACCTTCACCTGGAAGTCGTCCCGGCCCAGGATCTCGATACTGCCGTCCGGCAGATAGCGGCCCAGGTCGCCGGTCAGGTAGGCCCGTTCACCGGTCTCGGGCAGGTTGACGAACCGGCTGCGGGTGCGCTCCTCGTCGTTCCAGTAGCCGAGCGCCAGGCCCACGTCACTGGCCACCGCCATCTCGCCGACGACGCCGAGGGGCCGCTCGCACGCCGTGCCGTCGACGATGTAGTAGTGCTGGTTGGTGATGGGTGTGCCGTACGGGATGCTCGTCCAGGACGGGTCCACCTCGCCGATCGGCTGGAACAGCGACCAGCAGATCGTCTCCGTCGGGCCGCCCGAGCCCACCACCTGGATGCGGGGGCTCTGCGCGCGCAGCCGGTCGGGCAGGGTCAGCGGAATCCAGTCACCGGAGAGCACCGACAGCCGCAGCGACTCCAGGGGCCGGCCGCCGCCGCGCCGCTCCCGCACCTCCGCCTCACCCACGAGCAGTTCCATCAGCACGGGTACGGAGTTCCACAGGGTGACCCGCTCGGCCGCCACCAGATCGGCCCAGACGTCCGGCTCCGCGTGCTCGAACGGCGGCGGGATCACCACGGTGCCGCCCTGCGTCAGTACACCGAACACGTCGTAGATCGAGGCGTCGAAGTGCAGCCCGGAGATGGCCAGCAGCCGGTCCGCCGCGTCGATGCCGAAGCGCGCGGCGACATCGCGGACGAGGTTGACCACACCGATGTGGTCGACCATCACCCCCTTGGGCTCGCCCGTCGAGCCGGAGGTGAAGATGGTGTAGGCGAGATCCGCGGGGGTCTGGGCGGTGTCGGGCCGGGTGGCGTCGCCGACCTCGAAGTCCCGGTCCACCCGGTAGCGGCGGGCACTGGGCGGCCAGCTGATCCGGGTGTCCAGACCTGACTGGGTGAGGATCTTGTCGACACCGGCCTCGGCGAGCAGCCGGCGCAGCCGCTCCGGCGGTACGGAGGGGTCCAGCGGCAGATAGGCGGCGCCGGAGGCGAGGATGCCGTACACCGCCGCGTACTGCTCCCAGCCCTTCTCCATGACGACGGCGATCAGCTCGCCGGGGGCCGCGCCGTGCGCACGCAGGATCCGCCCGATCCGCCAGGAGTAGGCGGCCAGTTCGGCGTAGGTCAGCCGGCGCTTCGCGTCCACGACCGCCTCGGCGTCGGGGGTGCGCGCGACCTGCTCGGCGAACAGCTCGTGCAGGGTGGTGTACGGGATCTGGCCGGCCGTGTCGTTGACCTGCCGGCGCAGCTCGCGCTCGGCCGGCGGGATCAGGTCGAAGCGCTTGGTGCGCAGGCTGTCCGGGTCGTCGGTGAGCCGCCGCAGCAGGCTCACGTACACCCCGAAGGCGGCGTCGATGAAACCGGGCGCGAACGCGCCGTCGACGAAGTCCCAGATGACCCGCAACTCGCCGGCCAGCTCGCGGAGCTGGACGTCCAGCGAGACCTGTGGCGTCTGCGAGATCGAGTAGACCTCGCGGCCGAGATCGGTCACCGGGCGGCGGGCCGGGTAGTCGAGCAGACTGGTGACGACCACGGGCATTCCGGCCTGCGCGCCCACCCCGTGCAGCCGGGTCAGCTCACGCAGCACCCGTACCCCGTTGAACGCGCCGTGCTCCATGTCACGGCCCAGCTGGTCGCGCAGCGCGTGCGCCCGGTCCAGGAAGGTCTCGCCGGAGCTGTCGGCGGCCAGCAGCACGGCGTTGGTGAAGTCGCCGAGCACCCCGCCGATGCCCTCGTGCACCGAAGGGCGCTGGAAGACCGGGTAGTTGAGGGTGAAGTCGGCCTCCTCCGCCCAGCACCGGATCACCTCGGCGAACGCGGCGGTGAGCAGCACCGAGGGCGTCAGGCCCGCCTCGCGCGCCCGCGCGGCGAACCGCTGCCAGTCGGCGGGCGGCAGCCGGTACTCGCGCCGGTCGAAGCGGACCTCGCCGCCCTCGCGCGGGCCGGCCGTCGGCAGGGACGGGGCGGGCGGCAGGGTGGGCACGCGTTCCAGCCAGTAGTCGCGGGCGGCGCGGAAGGCCTCGGTGTGCGGCAGCGCGTCGGCGCGCCAGTGCGCGTACTCGGCGAACGTGATGCCGGGATCGGGGAGTTCGGCGTCCGGGTTCTCGTACAGGTCGATCAGATCGGGAAAGAGCACCTGGAAGGCGCTGGAGGCGTCCAGCACCTGGAGGTCGATACCGAGATGGACGCGGACGGGGTTCCCCTCGCCGGGCAGCCGGATGATCCGCAGGTCGAACAGCGGCCAGCTGCCCACCGGGAAGACCACATGGCTCATCTCGGCGCGCAGCTCGGCGAGTTGCTTGTGCGCGTCCTCCTCGGGAAGACCGCGCAGGTCCAGGACCGGTATGTCGTACGGGGGCGGATCGGCCGGCACATGCTGGGTACCGTCCGGGCGGCCGACCGCGCGGAGCATGTCGTGGCGGGCGACCACCCGGCGCCAGGCCGTACTGAAGCGCTCGGGATCGAGGTCAGCCCGCTCCCACTCGAAATAGCCGTAGCAGCCGATACTGCCCAGCTCGACGGCTTCGCCACGCCCGATCATCAGCGCCTGTTGTGTCTCGGTCATCGGGAAGGACGCGGCGCTGTCCGCGCGGGTGTGCAAGAGGTCGGTCATGGTCCAACTCCGCTCGCAGGTAGGGAAATAGGGGCCGGGGCCAGGGCCGGTACCACGGGCCGGGAGGTGCGCGCTGCCGGGCAGAACCTAGGGGCGGCTGGTTAGCCACCGGTTACGTTCCGCCGGGCCGGCGTCCGCGCCGGGGGCCGGGAGGGCTCCGGAGCCGGGCAGGCCGGCCGGGCCGGGCAGGCCGGCCGGGCCGGGCAGGGACAGGGCGAACAGCCGTACCAGCGGGTGGAACTGGTAGCAGGGCTGTCCCCACTCGTCGGCGCCGCTGACCTCCAGCAGCGCCGCATCGGCGAGCGCCTCCAGCAGCCGCTCGGCGTCCCCCTCCGGCACCTCCAGCAGCCCGGCCGCCTTCACCGCCGGGAACGGCTCGGCCCCCAGCCCCGCCAGTACGGGAAACGCCTCCCGCGCCCCGGGTTCCAGCGCCCGCCAGGACAGCAGCAGCGCGGTGTGCACGTCCAGGTCGCCCGAGTGCAGCTCGCGCAGCCGGGTGGCCGGATCCGCCAGCCGCCGGGCGAGCCGGTCCGGCGCGTAGTGCGGCCGGGCGGCGATCCGGGTGCCGACGATCCGCAGGGCCAGCGGCAGCCCGGCGCAGTGCTCCACGATCACGGACGCCGCGCCGGGCGCGGCCGTCACGCGGTCGGGCCCGGCGGCCGCGGCGAGCAGTTCCAGCGACGACTGGGAGCAGAGCGGTTCCAGGGCGACCGTGTGCGCGCCGGCCACCGTGGGCAGCGCGGTGCGACCGGTGATCAGTACGGCCGGTTCGGGGGTGTTGGGCAGCAGCGGGCCGAGCTGGGCGGCCCCGGCCGCGTTGTCCAGCAGGATCAGCAGCCGCCGGCCGCCGGTGTGTTCGCGGTAGAGGCGGACCAGCTCGTCCAGATCCTCGGCGGTGGCCGCCCCGGCCGGCCGGCCCAGCGCGCGCAGCAGATGGACCAGTACGCGGCCGGGGTGGCGCGGTGTGCCGTCGGGCGCCCGGAGGTCGGCGTACAGCTGTCCGTCGGGGAAGTGCCGCTGGCAGCGGTGTGCCGCGTGTACGGCGAGCGCGGTCTTGCCGAGCCCCGCCATACCGGTGACCAGGACGCGGCGGGGCCGGTCGCAGGCTCCGCCGACCGGGGTGAGAGCCCGGCACAGCAGGTCCAGCTCACGCTCCCGGCCGGTGAAGTCCACGGTGTCCGGAGGCAGCATCGCCGGTACGGGGGCGGGCCGGCCGGAGTCCGGTGCCGGGCGGGCGGCGGCCGCCCGTACGGCGGTCCTGATCTCCGGCTGCCGGTCGAGGCTGCCTTCGAGCAGCGCCTGATAGGTGGCCTGGAGCTCCTCGCCGGGGTCCACGCCCAGCTCGTCGGCGAGCACCTCGCGGCCGTGATGGTAGAGATGAATGGCGTCGGCCTGCCGGCCGGTGCGGCACAGGGCGGTCATCAGCTGGCTGCGGATGCGCTCCCGCAGCGGGAACTCGGCGACCAGGCCGGTGAGTTCGATAGTGATCTGCTCGTGCCGGCCGAGCGCGAGATCCGCCGCGATCCGGTGCTCCAGGGTCACCGCCCGGGCCTCGTTGAGGCGAGGAGCCTCGGCGTCGGTGAGGTAATCCGTGGTGTTCGCGAAAGGGAACCCGTTCCACCGCGCGAGGGCGTCGCGCAAAAGATCTCCCGCTTTTTCGAAGTCGCCTTCGAGCAGGGCTTCCCGGCCGTCGCGGCCGAGCCGCTCGAATTCGATCAGGTCCAGGGTGGAATCGCCTATGGCCATGGCATATCCGGGTGGCCTGCGGTCGATCAGGACCGCTTGGCCGAGGATTTTCCGCAGCCGCGAGACATACGTGTACAGCTGGGCGCCGGCGGTGGCCGGCGGGGTCCAGCCCCACAGCAGGCGGCTGAGCCGTTCGTCGGAAACGACCTCTTCGCGGGCCAGCAGGAGGGCCCCGAGCACGGTGTGCAGCTTCGCCCCGGAGAGCGGGGCTCTGCGCCCGTCCTGGCGTACCTCGACTGGACCGAGCACTCGGAATTCCATGTGTGCAGCCCCGTTCGTGATTCATGGGAAGAATCTCCGAACGACGCTAGAGGAGCGCGTTGTTCTCTCGATATCGTGACGATTTCACGGGGGTCCCGGCGCATGAAATCGGAGGGACAAAGAATCAAAAGGAGGCGTCCCTACTGTTCCGTTCGTACCGCAGCAGCGGCAATGACGGTCCACCGAAGAGGGGATTCCAGATGCGCAGCACTCGTACGGCGAAGAGAGCGACCACGGCCTGCCTGGTCGTGCTTGCGGGTCTGTTCGTGGGAGCAGCCGGCGGACCGGGAACCTCCGCATACGCGACGACGGTTACGAACGCGGACGACATGCCGTGGGGTGTCGTCAAGCCGGCGGGCCCGCCCGCGGGCGGTCAGCAGGGGGACATGCCGTGGGGCTGATGCCCCGGCGCCCCACCCACACCACCCACACCAGCCACCCAGCCACGACGCGCCGCCAAGAGCGGTCAGCCCGGCAGGTCGGCCAGCAGTAGAGTCAACTCCTCCGCGGTGAAAGAACGTTGCGGCACATCGCCGCCGTCATTCCCGCACCCGCCGCCCTCGCCACGCACCGCGGCGAGCAGCCGCGCCACCCGCGCCCGCCAGGGCTGCGCCCCCACCTCGCCGAACGCGGCATGGGCCCGCCCGAACCTCTCCACCGCCGCCGCGCACCGGCCGCCGATCGCCTCCACACACCCGAGATCGGTCTCCACCCGGGCGTTCAGAAAACGGTCGGCCAGCTCCTCCGTGATCTCCAGGGCCTGCTGCAGCGTGCCCCCCGCCGCTGACAGCAGGCCCTGGCTCCACTGTGTCTGGCCCAGCCCGCGCAGCGCGTGGGCCTCGCCGACCCGGTCGCCCTCCTTGCGGGTGAGCTGGAGCACCTCCCGGAACGATTCCGCCGCCTCGTCCAGTTCCCCGGCCTGCAGCCGGACCTCGGCCAGCCGGTAGACGCCCTGTGCCTCGGCACGGACGGACCCGGTGCGCCGGCTCAGCGCCACGGCTTCGACGGCCAGCGGCAGAGCCCGCTCCACCTCGCCCCGGTCCAGTTCGATCTGGGCCAGGAAACCGAGCAGATGGGCTTCGTTCCCGGTGTCGCCGCACGCGTGGAAGCCGTCCAGCGCCGCCCGGCAGTACTCCAGTGCCCGGTCCCAGTCCCCCTGGAACCGGGCGCACATGGCCAGATTGCGCTGGGCCAGCGCCGCACCGGGCACGTCACCGGTGTCCCGCAGCAGCCGCAGCGCGGCGATGTTCCAGCCCTCGGCCTGCTCGTACCGCCGCTGGTAGATGGCGAGCGACCCCAGCAGCCGCAGCGTGACCGCCTCGCCCGGCCGGTCGCCGGTGCGCCGGGCCGAGCACAGGGCCAGTTCGGCGCAGCGCTGCCAGTCCTCCAGATAGTTCTTGGTCTCGAAGTGCGGTACGGCGCTCTCGGTCAGCCCCCAGGCGTACCGGGCCCGGCCGGTCTCCGCCGCATGCGCGACGACGTCCGTGATGGCCGCGCGCTCGGACTCGAACCAGTCCAGCGGCGCGCTCAGCAGCTCATCGGCCGGCCCCGGCAGGAAGTGCGGCGCGGGTGCCGGGGCGCGGCCGACCGGAAAGTCGCGCCCGTCCATCCGCCGGTGGGCCTCCTCGGCCAGCCACAGCCAGGCGGCGAAGGTGCGCTCCAGCGCCGCGTCGCACTCCTGCGCCGGCTCGTCCGCCTCCGCCCGCTCCCGGGCGAACAGCCGCAGCAGGTCCTGGAAGCGGTAGCGGGCGGCCCGGCCCGGCTCGGTGTCGACGGCCTCGAGCAGCTGCGCGTCGACGAGCTGGTCGATCAGCTCCTCCGCATGCCATACATCGGTGTCGAGCACCGCCGCGCCGGCCCAGGCGGCGAAGTCGGCGGTCCGCAGCAGCCCGAGCCGCCGGTACATCCGGGCCGTCTCCGGGGGAAGGTCCCGGTACGTGAGCCGGAAGCCCGCCCGCACCCCGCCCTCGCCGGGACTCAGTTCGTCCAGCCGCCGCCGCTGGTCCCGCAGGCGTTCCACCAGGTTCCGTACGCTCAGATTCGGCTTGGCGGCCAGCCGCGCGCCGGCGATCCGCAGCGCGAGCGGCAGGCAGTCGCAGAGCGCGCTCAGCTGTTCCACGGCCACCGGATCACTGCCGAACCGGTCGGCTCCGGCGATCTTCGTCAGCAGGGTGGTCGCCTCGGGCGGTGCCAGGACCCGCAGTCTGATCCGCAGCGTCGTGTAGTCGCCGGTCACGTCGTCGAGAGCCTCCCGGCTGGTGGCCAGCACCACACTGCGGCCACCGCCCGGGAGGAGCGGTCTGAGCTGGGCGAACGCGCGCACGTTGTCGAGGACGATCAGCGTTCTTCGGGTACTCAGCAGACTGCGGAACAGAGCGGCCCGCTCGTCCGGTTCCGCCGGGATCTGCGGGGCGGGCATCCCCAGCGCGCGCAGAAACCGGTCGAGTACGGCGGCCGGCGAGACCGGGGCGTGCTCCTCGTCGTAGCCGCGCAGGTCGGCGAAGAGCTGGCCGTCCGGGAACCGGTCCGCGGCCTGGCTCGCCCAGTGCACGGCCAGGGCGGTCTTGCCCACGCCGCCGACGCCGACCACGGTGGCCACCGCCGGCGCGTGCAGGTTGTAGGGCTCCTTCAGCAACCGGTCCAGAGCGGCCAGTTCCTCCTGTCGCCCGGTGAATCCCATGACATCGGCCGGCAGCTGGGCGGGGACGGTCTGCGGGGCCACCGGTCTGAGGGACCCGGCGTCCGGGGGCCGGGTCAGCTCGGGCGAGTCCTGGAGGATCAGGTCGTGCACCCGCTGCAGGCCGGGGCCCGGCTCGATGCCGAGCTCCTCGATGAGTAAGCGCCGGCCCTGCCGGAAGACGTCCAGGGCCTCGGCGCGCTGTCCCGACCGGTACAGCGCCAGCATCAGATGTTCACGCGACTGCTCCCGCAGCGGATGCTGCTGGACGAGTTCCGTGAGTTCCCCGGTCAGGGCGCGGTGCCGGCCGAGCTCCAGCATCAGCCCGGCCCGTTCCTCGATCAGGTCGAGCCGCATCTGCTCCAGGCGGGTGGCCTCCGCCTCGATCCGCTCCCCGGTCAGCTCGTCGAGCGCCGCCCCCCGCCACTGGTTCAGCGCCTCCTCCAGCAGGGCGCAGGCGTCCTCGGCCCGGCCGTGCCGGGCCGCGTTCCGGCCCCGCTCGGCCTCCGCCATGAACTCCATGACGTCGATACGGTGTTCCCCTCTGGCGAGCACATAGCCCGGGGGAGAGGTGAGCAGCAGATCGGTCACCCCCGCCAGCCGGAAGCTCTTGCGGAGCGTGGCGACACAGATCGCGATCTGATTGCGGGCGGTCGCGGGAGGGGATTCCGGCCAAACAGCGTCCACGAGGGTGTCGACCGACACGACCCGGTCCGCGGAAAGCAACAGCATCGCGAGAACGGTGGACTGGCGGCGGCCGTGAATGCGGAGCGGCCCTTCGCCGGTCTGGACCAACAGTGGTCCCAGCATTCTGAAGACGAACTGATTCAACAGACCCCCCGGCCCCGCAACCCTGCGTGAGGGCGGTAACGGTACAGCAAAGACGTGAACTTGATGAGGGCCAAATGCCCCAGTGCACAGGGGCGAATTCAAGCCGTCTTCATGCCGTCCGGGACGGGGAACGCGGCGGCGGAACATCAGTCTCACAAGCGAGGGAGCCCAGTGCCACAGAGAGCTCCCGCAGCAATGCGACGGCGCGGTGGAACTCCGCCTCGCCGCCGAGTTCCTCGCACAGGTGCTGTGCCAGACCGGCATGACCGGCGTCGATCTCGCGCATCGCCGCGACTCCGTCGGCGGTTGCGGTGAGCAACTTGGCCCGCCGGTGGGCCGGATTGTCCCGGTAGGCCGCGAGTCCCTGCCGTACCAGCAGATCGGCGATGCGCTGCACACTCTGCCGGGTGATGCCCAGCCCACGCGCGATGGCCGAGACGGACATCGGCTCGGCCGACACCACACCGAGTATCTGCCACCGCGCGGCGCTCAGGCCGGAGGGCAGCGTCAACTGGTCGAGGACGGCGGTGAATCTGCCGTTCAGCCGGAACACGGCCACGGCGGCCCGGCTGAACGCCTCGGCATCGCGCCGACCGCCACGGGTGTCCTTTCCGGACTTCGCGTTGCCCAAGGCTGCTCCTTCCCTCGGTACCGGGCGGCCCCAACTGGAGTTCGGCGAAAGGGCCGTTGACGGTAGGATTCTGCACGCTCCCGGTCCTCAAGGGGAGTTCCGCGTGCGCCTCTCGATCAGGAGAGCGCGGAAGCGATCACTCCTCGGACTCGGGGATCAGATGCATGGCCGCCTCCTCCGCCGAGGCGGGCCCGTCGATGCCGATGTCGTGTGCGATCAAGGATTTCTCCTCATGGGCATGCGCACCCTCGTCCGGGGCCACCAGCCGGCCGGCCCGCATCCCGCCGACCTCGTCGTCGATCAGCTCGCCGTCGGTGTCCCAGGTGTCGCCCAGGCCGTCCCCCTCGGGGACGGAGACCTCCTGCGCCTCCTGGGCCAGCCGCTCGTCGAGGGTCTGGCCCCGGTTCTGCTCGGACGCCGTGGTGCCCGCCTTGTCCACGGCCCAGGGCCGCTCGGGCGGGGAGTACCCGTTGTCACCGAGGATCTCCCGCGCGGGATCCTGGAGTGTGTCCTCGGCGTCCAGCAGCCCGGCATCGTCCTGCACCTCGGACCCGTCCGGCTGGTAGACGTCGTCGCCCATCGCGCTCTCGGTCATGGCTCCTCCTCTCCGCCTCCGCCCCTGTACTTCCAGTCTCCGTCCGGCTGCCGCCCCCGGCACCCGGCGGCGTCGTCCGGGGCCGCCGCCGGGCCGTACACTCCGAGGATGGGTTGCACACATGCGGTGGGGAAGTGCCTGGGACAGGCCCCTCACGCGCTGCGCCCGATCGCGCCGCCGGCCTCCTGCCGGGCGCTGCACGGCCACGGCTAGCGGTCTCCCGCCCGCCGTTTCCGGGGGCTCTGCCGCCCTCCACCCAGTCCACCCAGCCCGGGGATCTCCTTCCTCGCGGCATGTTCTGCCGCACCCTTCGAGAGGACCCCCTGTGAAGCTGAGCGACCTGCTGGCCGGGTACGACCATGAGGTACTCCACGGCGATCCGGAGACGAGGATCACCGCCGGAACCTGTTTCGACGCCCCTCGCGTGTCGCCGGGTTCGCTGTTCATCGCCGTGCCCGGCCACCGCGAGGGCGGGCCCGAGGCCGTCGGCCCGGCCGTCGCCCGTGGCGCGGCGGCGGTGCTCGTGGAAGGCGCCGACGGCGCGGCACCGGACCTCCCCGCCTCGGTGCGGGCAGCCGCCACCGGCCTCTGTGTCGTCCGGGTGCCGGACGCCCGGAAAGCGGCGGCGGTCGTCACCTCCCGGTACTACGGCGAGCCCGGCCGGGCGATGGACATGGTGGCCGTCACCGGCACCAACGGCAAGACCTCGGTGTCGTACATGCTCGAGTCGCTGCTCCGGATCGCCGAGGGCGCGAAGGTGGGCGTGATCGGGACGGCCGGCAGCCGGATCGGGGACGAGCTGATCCCCATGCCGAGGTCGGTCCTGACCACGCCGGAGTCGCCGGACTTCCAGTACCTGCTGGGACGCATGCGCGACCGGGAGGTCGCCACCGTGGTCCTGGAGGCCACCTCCATGGGGCTGCTGACCCACCGGGTGGACCAGGCGTTCATCGACATCGGCATCTTCACCAACCTCACCCAGGACCATCTGGACGACCACGGCACCATGGAGAACTACCGGGACGCCAAGCTCCGCCTGTTCCAGGGCCTCTGCCGGCGCGCGGTGGTCAACGCCGACGACGCGACGGGCGCCTCGATCCCGGCGATGATGCCGGGCGAGGTGACGACGTACGCGCTGGACGCCGAGGCCGACTACCGGGCGACCGACCTGCTCATGACGGCGGTCGGCACCCGATTCCTGCTCCACCACGGCGGACGCACCTATCCCGCGTCGATTCCCGTACCCGGGCGGTTCTCGGTGGCCAACGCGCTGGCCACGCTGGCGGCCTGCCATCTGCTGGGCCACGATCTCGAAGGCCTCGTCGCGGCCCTCGACCGGATGCCCCCGGTCCCGGGCCGGTTCGAACGCTTCGAGACGCCGGGGGAGACCTCGGTGATCGTCGACTACGCGCACTCCCCGGACTCCCTCGACAAGGTGCTGAGCGCCATCCGCGACTTCGCCCCGGCCCGGGTCATCACCGTCTTCGGCTGCGGCGGCGACCGGGATGTCACCAAGCGGGCGCGCATGGGCGAGATCGCCGGGACGTACTCCGACCTCTGCGTCCTCACCTCCGACAACCCCCGCAACGAGGACCCCGAGGGGATCCTGGACCAGATCGCCCCCGGTCTCACCAGCACCGGCACCCGTTTCGAGCGGATCGCCGACCGCCGCTCGGCGATCGCGTTCGCGCTGTCCGCCGCCGAGCGGTACGACATCGTCCTCATCGCGGGGAAGGGCAGTGAGCCGTACCAGATCGTCGGCGAGCAACTGCTCCCCTTCAGCGACATGGCGACGGTGCGGGACCTCACCGCCACGCCGTAGCACGCCACCGCGCCCCGGTACCGAACGACCGGGGCGCGGTGACGGCGCCTGATCGGCGCCGGATCAGTACCGGATCAGAAGCTGAACACCGTTCCGCTTCCGCCGTCCATGGCGCACGGGTTGCCGAAGGTGTGGACGTACGAGAGGCGCCGGCCCTCCCACACGCCGTCCGCGGTCACCGTCACCGGGTCCCACTCCTTGGTACAGGTGGCATGGGAGCCCGGCGTGGTGATGGCGTCGAACCGGGCATCGTTGGCGCTCAGTTCGGCGCAGGCACCGGCCGGGTCGGGGTGCGTGCCGCTCGGGGCGGGCGCGCAGCTGAGGGTCACCGCACGCTGCACCGTTCCGCTGTCGGGGTCGGCGCCCTCGGTGATGGTGAGCACCAGGGCGGACGGCGCGTACAGGCTGTCCGCTCCGGCTTGCGTGGCGCCGGCCGTGCCGGCACCGGGCAGCACGGTGAGCGCCAGGGCGGCGGCTGCGAGCGTCAGACTCCTTGCGGTGTACCGCATTTCGAACACTCCTCGGGGTCGAAGTTTCGGAAATCGGACGCGAGTCTTGCCCACGCGGATGAAGGTCACTTCACTCTACGGCGAGATCCGGTCACCACACGTGATGCCTTGTGTGCAGGTTGTGGCCGCAGGGGTGCCGCTGACCTGCGGGGCAAATGTCACGGCAATCGGCTGAAGAAAGACGTAGCGCGTGGTTTATCGATCGAATTTAAGGCTGATAAATCCTTGAACCATTGATTGTTAGGCGGCGGGCGGTTTTCAGCCGTGCCACACCGTCGTGGTATTGCAGAACTCCCGGATCCCGTGACCCGACAGTTCCCGCCCGTAGCCGGACCGCTTGACGCCGCCGAACGGGAAGGCGGGGTGCGATGCCGTCATCCCGTTGAAGAACACCCCGCCCGCCTCCAGGTCCCGTACGAACCGCCGCACCTCGGTGTCGTCACGGGTCCACACATTCGAACTCAGCCCGAACGGGGAGTCGTTGGCGACCTCCACGGCCTCGTCGATGCCGGCCACCCGGTAGAGCGTGGCCACCGGCCCGAACGCCTCCTCGTGATGGATGCGCATGCCGGGCGTGATGCCGGCCAGCACCGTGGGGGAGTAGAACCAGCCACGGTCCCGGTCCTTCGGGCGCCCGCCCCCGCACAGCGCCGTCGCGCCCTTGCGTACGGCGTCCTCCACCAGCTCCTCGACATCCGCGCGGCCCTGCTCGCTCGCCAGCGGGCCGACGTCGGTGCCCTCGGCCATCGGGTCGCCCACCGTCAGCGCCGCCATCCGCGCGGTGAAACGGTCGGCGAACGCGTCGTAGACGTCCGTGTGGACGATGAAGCGCTTCGCGGCGATGCACGACTGCCCGTTGTTCTGCACCCGGGCCTTCACGGCGGTCGCGGCGGCCTTCTCGATGTCGGCCGACGGCATCACCACGAACGGGTCGCTGCCTCCCAGCTCCAGCACCGTTTTCTTGACCTCGTCACCGGCGATCGACGCCACCGAGCGGCCGGCCGGCTCGCTGCCGGTGAGCGTCGCCGCGGCCACCCGGTCGTCACGCAGGATCGCCTCGATCGCGCCGGCCCCCACCAGCAGCGTCTGGAAGCACCCCTCGGGAAAGCCCGCCCGGCGGAACAGGTCACCCAGATACAGGGCGGTCTGCGGCACGTTCGACGCGTGCTTGAGCAGCCCGACGTTGCCGGCCATCAGTGCGGGCGCGGCGAACCGTACCACCTGCCACAGCGGGAAGTTCCACGGCATCACCGCGAGCACCACGCCGAGCGGCCGGAAGCGCACCCGCGCTCCGGACGCGCCCGAGTCCTGTACGTCGTCGTCGGAGGGGTACTCGTCCTCCAGCAGAGCCTCGGCGTGCTCGGCGTACCAGCGCATCGCCTTCACGCACTTCGCCGCCTCGGCGCGTGCGGCGGCGATCGGCTTGCCCATCTCGGTGGTCATCGTGCGGGCGATGGCCTCCTGGTCGGCCTCCAGGAGCGCGGCGGCCGCGTTCAGCAGCCGCGCCCGCTCGGCGAAACTTGTCGTGCGGTACCGCCGGAACGCGGCCGCGGCAGTGGCGAGCCGACGCTCGATCTCCTCGGCGGTCAGCGCGTCGAACGTCCTGAGCGTCTCCCCGTTCACGGGATTCACCGTGGCGATGGGCATGGGTGGCTCCTCCTTGGGCTCGCCTCACCGACCTTGCCGCGCCCCGGTCGCTCCCGCAACGCGGGATGCGGGGGTGCGGCGCGTCGCGGAGACTGGGGCCTGTCCGGCGGATCAGGGCCGGATAGGACGCGGCGTCTGGTGCACTGCGCTTCGCTCCGTCTCCGCTCTTTTCCAGGCCCTTGGATGCGGAGCTGCATCGCAAGGCGCCGGAGTGCCCTAATAGCGGAGCTATTCGGGCATTTCGGCAACGCGGCGAGGTGCCGTGCCTGGGGGCACCTCCCAGCGGTAGCTGGGGGAGCGTCGTGGCCCCGGCCATGATCCGCCGGACAGGCCCCAGGGCCTGTCCGGGCGGGAAGCCGCCCTGAGGCGAAGGAGCCGCGCATGCAGCCGGTGGAGGCACTGGACCGGATCGCCTTCCTCCTGGAGCGTTCCCAGGCGGAGACCTACCGGGTGCGCGCCTTCCGCAACGCCGCCGCGGCGCTGGAGGGCCTGACGGTGGACGAGGTACGGCGGCGGGCCGAGGCCGGCACGCTGGAGAAGGCCAAGGGCATCGGGCCCAAGACCGCGCGGGTGGTGGAAGAGGCGCTGACCGGCGAGGTCCCCGGGTATCTGCGGCGGCTGGAGGAAGAGGCGGCGGAGCCGCTGGCCGAGGGCGGCGAACGGCTGCGCGCCGCGCTGCGCGGCGACTGCCATCTGCACTCGGACTGGTCGGACGGCGGCAGCCCCATCGAGGAGATGGGCCGGGCGGCCGCCGCGCTGGGGCACGACTGGGCCGTACTCACCGACCACTCGCCCAGCCTGACGGTCGCGCGCGGGCTGACGGCCGAGCGGCTGCGGGAGCAACTGGACCTCGTGGAGCGGCTCAACCGGGAGTGGGCGCCGTTCCGCCTGCTCACCGGCATCGAGTGCGACATCCTGCTGGACGGCTCGCTCGATCAGGACCCGGAGCTGCTGGAGCGGCTGGACGTCGTGGTCGCCTCCGTCCACTCCAAGCTGCGCATGGACTCCGCGGCGATGACCCGCCGGATGATCAAGGCGGTGGAGAACCCGCTGACCGATGTGCTGGGCCACTGCACCGGCCGGCTGCTCGCGGGCCGGCAGCGGCCCGAATCGGAGTTCGACGCGGAGCGGGTGTTCGCCGCATGCGCGGAGCACGGCACGGCGGTGGAGATCAACAGCCGCCCCGAGCGGCGGGACCCGCCCCGGCGGATGATCCGCCAGGCGCTGGCGGCGGGCGCGTACTTCACGGTCGACACGGACGCGCACGCGCCCGGCCAGCTCGACTGGCAGATCATCGGATGCGCCCGAGCCGAGGACTGCGAGGTGCCGGCGGAGCGGGTGGTGAACACCTGGACGGCCGACCAAGTACTGGAGTGGACCCGCACCGGCCGACCGCCCGGGTCCGGTCCGGACCGGGGCTAGTTGTCCGCCGCCACCGTGAACAGTCCGCCGTCCGGATCACGCAGGGTGACCCGGCCCGCCGCGGCGTCGGCCTCCGGCGTGGTGGCGACACCGCCGCCCAGGCGCTTCGCCGCGGCGACGGCGGCCTCGACATCGGCCACCAGGAAGTACACGTGCCATCGCGGACGGACATGGGGGTCGGGGGCCGCCTCCACGCCGCCGCTGCTGAGCTTCGCCACTATCCGGTCGTCCTGCCGCAGCACGACATGGTCGTCCTCGTAGTCGACCTGGCAGCAGCCCGGGCGGTCACCGGCCCAGCCCAGGACCTCGCCGTAGAAGATCGCCGCGTCGAAGGCGTCCCGGGTGCGCAGCTCGATCCACGCCGGGGAGCTGCCCCGGGCCACCGACCAGTCGGGCAGCACATCGCCCTCCCAGAAGCCGAACACCGCTCCGTCACGGTCCGCGCCGAGCGCGGCGCGGCCGGTGCCGAAGGCCAGGGGGCCCACCGCGACCGTGCCCATCCGCTCCCTGATGCGCGCGGCGGTCTCGTCCGCGTTGTCCACGGCGAAGTACGGCGTCCAGGACACCGCGATCCGCAGGGCGTGGGCCAGCGCTCCCATGCCGGCGATGGGTACCCCGTCGCGCATGGCGATGGAGAACTCCTTGCCCAGCCGCGACGCCGGGCGGAACGTCCAGCCCAGGACCGCGCCGTAGAAGTCCTGCGCGGCTGCGAGGTCTCGGGTCATGAGGCTGACCCAGCATGGCGCTCCATAGACCGCATGACTTGAGGTCATGCCAGACTCGCCTCACTCTTGTGTGCTCAGGGCTGGTGTGCTCAGCGGTCTCACAAGCATTTCGGATTCCACCCTGCACCGCACCACACGACCCCGCAACGTAGGACCGGTCCGGACCGGCCCGGGTCCGCGGTGGACGGTGCCTCCCGCGTGACGGGATACTGGGGGACAGGGGGCCTCCCAGGAGGGAGCTCACCCATGGGCTCTTCGTCCGGCAAGCGGATCGTCGTCACCGGTGCCACCGGCAACTGCGGCACCAGCGTGGTACAGGCGCTCGGTGCGGATCCGTCCATCGCGTCCATCCTCGGCATCGCGCGCAGGATCCCCGCCTGGTCGCCCGCGAAGACGGAGTGGGCGGCCGCGGATCTGTCACTCGATCCCGGGCTGGAGGGGTACTTCGAAGGCGCTGACGCCGTCATCCACCTGGCCTGGAAGTTCCAGCCGACGCACGACCCGGCGGTGACCTGGCGTACGAACGTGCTCGGCAGCGTCCGGGTGTTCCAGGCCGTCGCGGCCGCCGGCGTCCCCGTGCTCGTCCACGCGTCATCGGTCGGGGCGTACTCGCCGGGGCCCAAGGACCGGGCGGTGGACGAGAGCTGGCCCACGCACGGCTGGCCGGAGGCGGGGTACTGCGTCGAGAAGGCGTATCTGGAAAGGACCCTGGACGCCTTCGAGCCACGCCATCCCGGCATCCGGGTGGTGCGGATGCGGCCCGGCTTCATGTTCAAGAAGGAGTCGGCGAGCGAACAGCGCCGCATCTTCGCCGGGCGCTTCATACCGGGCGCCCTGCTGCGACCGGGTCTGCTGCCCGCCGTGCCGGGCATCGCGGGCCTGCGGTTCCAGGCCCTGCACACCGACGACGCGGCGCAGGCCTACCGGCTCGTGCTGGAACGGGAGGTCAGCGGCGCCTTCAACCTGGCGGCCGAGCCGCCTGTCGACGTGAAGGTACTGGCCCGGCTGCTCGACGCTCGGGTGCTGCGGGTGCCCCGTACGGTGGCGCGCTCGATCCTGTCCGCGGCCTGGGGGATGCACCTCGTCCCGGCATCGCCGCAGCTCTTCGACGCGGTGCTGCACCTGCCGCTGATGGACTGGGGGCGGGCCGAGGCCGAACTCGGATGGCGCGCCTCGCGTACGTCCGTCGAGGCGATCGAGGAGTTCCTCCTCGGGCTGCGGGAGGGCAGCGGAATGGACACCGAGCCGCTGGTCGGTCACAAGGTCGGCTGACGGCGCGCGGGAGGGCGGGGGCGTCAGGCCGCCGCCGCGGCGCGGCCCTCGCGCGGGACCGCTTCGGCGGCCGGCGGCGGGCCGGGCGGCGTTCCGTCGCCGAACGGGCGTCCGCCGAGCTGCTCACGGTGGTGCGGCGTGAGCCAGCCGGAGAGATCCGGTCCGCGCGGCACGATCCGGGTGGGGTTGATGCCGGTGTGCACCTGGTAGTAGTGCCGCTTGATGTGGTCGAAGTTCACGGTGTCGCCGAAGCCGGGCGTCTGGAACAGGTCCCGGGCGTAAGCCCACAGCACCGGGTCCTCGCTGATCTTGTTGCGGTTGCACTTGAAGTGGCCGTGGTAGACCGCGTCGAAGCGGACCAGCGTGGTGAACAGCCTGATGTCGGCCTCGGTGATGGTGTCGCCCACCAGGTAGCGCTGCCCGGCCAGGCGCTGCGCCAGCAGGTCGAGCCGGGCGAAGAGCGTGTTGTACGCCTCGTCGTAGGCGGCCTGCCGAGAGGCGAAGCCCGCACGGTAGACCCCGTTGTTGACATCGCGGAAGACGCCCTCCATGACGTCGTCGATCTCGTCCCGCAGCCGCTCCGGGTACAGATCGGGAGCGCCGTCGCGGTGCAGGGCGGTCCATTCGGTCGCGAAGTCGAGCGTGATCCGCTGGAAGTCGTTGGTCACCAGCCTGCGGCTCGCGATGTCGACGATCGCCGGCACACTCACGCCGCCCGGATAGTCCTTCTCGCGGTGGTCGTAGGCCTCGCCGAGAAACCGGAGGCCGAGAACCGGATCCCTGCCGTCCGGGTCCAGGGTGAAGCGCCAGCTCCGCTCGTCCTGGATCGGGTCGGCGATCGCCAGGGAGATCGCGGGCTCCAGGCCGAGCAGCCGGCGGGAGATCTGCGACCGGTTCGCCCACGGGCACGCGCGGCTCACGACCAGCCGGTACCGGCCCGGCCCCACCGGCCAGCCGTCCCGTCCGTCGGCGGTGATCCGGTCCGCGAAATGGCTGGCCGAGCGGGTGAACTCGGTCTTTCCGTACTCCTCGTTGCGGTGTGCGGCGCTGTCCACGGCAAGCGCTCCTTCCTGCTCCCGTGTACGTACTGCCCGGTGTGCGTACGCGTCTACGCCTGCCCGCGCGCCGCGCGTCCATGTGCCGCCGCGCACGCACACCGCCGAGGGCGATCAGGCTTCGAGCAGCTCCTTCAGCGCGGCGAGGCGCTCGCGCCAGTACACCTTCATCCGGGCCGCCGCGTCCGCGTCGGTCAGCTTCTCGTGCTGGACGCCGACCAGGGCCTTCGCCTCGCCCTTGACCGTGAAGGCCGCCACCAGGCGGGTCGAGCCGTCCTCCCAGTCGGCCCGGAACGACTTGGGGGCGGTGGCCGTACGCACCTCCAGCCGCGCGCCGGGCAGCCACCGCTCGCGCAGGTCCGCGTCCGCGAACGCCTCGAAGAGGCGGTCGACGGAGACGGCGACGGTCTTGCTGGCGCCTGCCGAGAAGTACCCGTCGGACTTCTGGCCCGGCGCCCGCATGCCCCTGGCCTGCTCGTACGCGACGGTGACGCTCTGCGCCCACCAGCCGTCGACGCCGTGCTCCTCGACGAGCCAGCGGGCGATCTCGGTGTGGGTGTGGCCGGTGCCGCCCCAGGTGTCGAGGAGGGCGAACCACTCGTCCCCGCTGCGCCCGGTCCGCTCGCGCACCGCCGCGTCGGGCAGCCGCAGTGCCCTGACCCCGGAGGCCGCAGGTGCCGCCTGCTCGGGCCCGGCGGCCTGCGAGGCCGCCTGCTCCGGCTCGGCGCCGGCCTTGTCGAGCAGCCGGCGGCGCGCGGTCGTGTAGCTCTCGCCGGTCTTGTCCATACGGGTGCGTACGCGCGTCTTGAAGGACTTCTGCCTGGTCATCACATGCTCCCTGTCAACGGCGCGACCGCAGGACTCACGCTCCCGTCGGCCCCGCCGGATGGGGCATGCAACCGGCGTCCCGAGAACACGAGCTCCCTTTGCCCCCACGACGCCGGTGGCGTGAGCACCGGAAGGGGGGTGGGGCGCGGGACGGCGCCACCGTCAGCGTACCCCGGCCTCAGCGGCCCCCGCCTCAGGGGCAGCGGTACGTGAATCCGGTGGCGGCGGTGTGCCGGGTGGGCGACGTGATCAGCAGCTCGGCCCGGGCCCGGTACTCGCCGCGTCCGTGGAACGTCCACAGCAGGTGCAGGCGTGCCTCGTGCTGCCCGCGCGCGACACGTTCGCGCAGCTCCCCGGACGTGGTGCCGTCGCTGCGCAGCCAGCGGTACGTCAGCGTGCCCGGACGCCCGTCGGTCCGCACCACCGCCGTGATGTTGGCGGCCGCGTCGCATGCCGGGCCCTGCGGGGCGGTCTGTACGGTCACGCTCCGCACCGCGAGCCCCGGCCCGTACCGCTGCCAGGCGAGGAACCCGAGGACCCCCAGCAGGACCACGGTGGCCAGCGCGTAACGGCGCAGCCCGGCGAACCGCCGGGTGCGGCGCCCAGGGGGCGGCGGAGTCCGTCCCGGCAGGGTGCCGTGCCAGACGGTGGCGGTGCTGTCGCGGCCGCCGTGATGGTGCGCGGCGGCCGTCACCCCGGGGCCGAAACGGAGAACCGAGCCCTCCACCCGGTCGGGGGCGGCCTCGGGCCGCTGGATCCAGTGACTGGCCAGCACGGTCGCGCTGTACTCGTCGTCGCTGTACTCGCCGTCGCCGTACGCGTCGTCGAAGACTGGTCCGTGTTCGGGTTCCGGTCCCTGGGCGAAGGGGATGCGCGGATCGTTCATTGAACCGTGCACCGCCTGGTCAGGATCTGCTGCTGCGAACCGCCGCCCGCGGCGGCCGGATCGCTGTCCGCGCGGACGCTCCAGTAGCACCCCCGGCCCTGGAACGTGTGGTCGAGGGTGAGCGTGTACTGCGTGGCGCCGCTGCGCTCGAAGGTCTGCGCGGGGCCGTCCGGGCTGCCCGGCTCCCCCTTGGTGTCGCCGGTGGCCCAGCCCACGGTGATCGTCAGCGGGCCCGTCCCGTCCGTGCTGATCTCGACGGTGGCGGCCGCGGTCGCGGTACCCGTCTGCCGCAGCGAGGTGACGGCGAGGGACGTGACCCGCACCGGCGGTGGGGCGGACGTGACCGGCGGGTCGGTGACGGGAGGCGGCGGGGTGGTGGGCGGGTCGACCGGGGGCGGCGCGGGCGTCTCCGGTCCGGGCGCCGGGCCGTCCGGAGGAGAGGCGGATTCGGTGGGGCCGGCGGCAGTTTCGGAGGGCCCGGCGGATCCGGCCGGCGACGGGCTCGCCGTCGGCCCCGCCGTCACCGGGCCGGCCGACGTCGGGCCGGGCTCGGCCCGGGCGCTCTCCGGCCGGGCGCTGGTGGTGGCGACGGCCTGGGCCGTCGAAGGCCCGGGCTCGTCGCCGGTCGCCTGTGCGGAGATCGCCAGCACCATGCCCAGGACCAGTGCGAGGGCGCCGGCCAGCAGACCCGGCCGGCCCGGCCACAGTCCGCCGAGACGGTGCCCGCGGCCCAGGGACGTGGTGGCCACGGCGGTCGTGCCGGCCGGCGGGGCGCCTGCCGAGGGGAACAGCAGGGGCACCAGCGCGGCGAGCGCAGCGAGCTTGCGCTGTCCCCGCTCCTCCCAGTCCGGTCCGTACGCCGCCCCGGCCAGTTCCTCCAGCTCCGCCACGAAGGCCGCGGCGTTCGCGGGCCGCTCCTCGGGAGTCTTGGCCAGCCCGCGCCGGATCAGCGGACGGACCGGCTCCGGAGCCTCTTCCTCCGGAACCGGTGCGCCGATGTGCTGCAGGGCCAGCTCGGCGAAGTTCTCACCGGAGAACGGCTTGCGGCCGGTCAGGCACTCGAAGAACGTCGCCGTCGCGGCGTACACATCGGCGGACGGCGAGGCCGGCTCCCCGCTCCACTGCTCGGGTGCCATGTACGCGGGAGTGCCCGCCACCCCCGGCGTGGTGCCCCGGCCGGCGGCGATGCCGAAGTCGACCAGTTTGGACGAACCGTCTGCCGCCACCAGGACGTTCTCGGGCTTGTAGTCCCGGTGCACGACTCCGGCGCGGTGCGCGGCGGCCAGCCCCAGCAAGGACCCCTTCAGTACGACGAGCGCCGGTTCGGGATCGGTACGGCCCTCCCGCGACAGCAGTGCGCGCAGAGCGATGCCGTCCACCAGTTCCATGACGATGGCCGCGCCGGCCGGCGCCTCGACGTACTCGTACAGCCGCACCACATGCGGTGTGTCCAGCCCTCCGAGCAGTTGCGCCTCGGCCCGGAACTCCCGTACGAAGGCCGCGTCGTGCCGCATCCGCTCGCTGAGGTACTTGACCGCGACCGGAATTCCGGTCGCGTCGTGGACGGCGAGGACGACGCGTCCGCTGCCGCCGGATCCGAGCTCTCTGGTCTCCGTGTATCCGGGGACCGACCATGTGTTCATCTCGCCCCCCAAGCGCACTCGCTGTCCCCACCACAGACACATTTCCGCCACGACCGGTTCCCGTCAACGCCGCGTGTTCGGCAACCGGTTCGGCGACGAGTTCGGCGATCGGTTCAGCGAGTCCTGATCATCCGGTGCAGCCGCTCCGCCGCCGCACGTCCGAAGGCCGGGTCGTTGAGGTGCGTGTCGAAGTCGACGACGTCCGCCGCGCTGCCCCGCAAGCCCTCCCGCAGGGCCGTGAACAGCGCGTGGTCGGGGACCGGATCGTGGTACGGACCTCCCGGCGCGCCGAGGGTGGACAGCCCGCGCAGGGGAACGTGCACCGCCGTCGGCCCCGTGGCCTCCCGCAACTTGGCGGCGATACCGCGGCCCAGCTCGGCGCATTCCTCCGCTGTCGTACGGATGACGGTGATGGACGGGTTGTGCACCCGGACATCCCGGTCGCGGAATCGCTCCGGAAGGGTGTCCGGCGGCCCGAACTTGACCATGTCCAGCGCACCCAGGCTCACCACCTGCGGAACTCCCCTGCGCCCGGCGGCGCCGAGCCGGTCCGGACCGGCGGAGAGGATGCCGCCCACCAGCTCGTCGGCCAGTTCGCACAGCGTCAGGTCCAGCACGCCGGCGAACAGCCCCTGTCCGGCCAGCGACTCCAGGGTCCGTCCTCCGGCCCCGCTGGCATGGAACACCAGTACCTCATAGCCGAGTTCGGTCAGCCGCTCCCGGGCCGCGTCGACTCCGGGCGTCGTCACCCCTGCCATGCTGGCCGCCACCAGCGGCCTGCCGCCCGCTGCGAGATCGGCCGGCCGCAGCGCCCGCGAGGCCGCGGCGAAGCCCTTCGCCATCCCGGCGATCGCGTCCGCCGCGTTGGCGAGCACCGGCGCCGAGACACTGTTGATCCCGGCGATGTCGACCACGCTGTACATCAGGGTGATGTCGGCGGAGCCGACATACGCCGAGACGTCGCCCGCCGCCATCGAGGACACCATCAGCTTCGGAACACCGAGCGGCAGCGCGCGCATCGCCCGGGTCGCGATCGACGTACCACCGCTGCCGCCGATGGCCAGTACGCCGTGCAGCCGGTGCTCGGCGTGCAGCCGCAGGACGGTCTCCGCCGCGCCGCGGGCCATGACCGTCACGGCCG
The DNA here is from genome assembly GCF_053763515.1 of Streptomyces mabaensis. Lineage (NCBI taxonomy): Bacteria > Bacillati > Actinomycetota > Actinomycetes > Kitasatosporales > Streptomycetaceae > Streptomyces > Streptomyces mabaensis. Next base: position 42,453 of record NZ_JBSOPZ010000007.1, on the reverse strand, counting down.
CGCCGCGGTCACCGTCGGCCCGTAACCGCGTCAGGTCGGCGCCCGCCGCGCGGGCCACCTCCGCGCGGGGGATGTCGGCGGGTATCCGGGGCTCGCCGATGACACCGGCATCGACCACCACCACCTCCACGCCGGCGCTCAGCAGCCGCTCCCGCAGCCAGCCGTACTCCACACCCTTGGTGTCCAGCGTTCCCACCAGCGCCACGATCGCCATGACTCGTAATGTCCGGGGGATTGAGCCGCCCCACAAGAGTGCCTGTCGCGCTACCTGACGCCCTCCAGGTGTGCCGCCAGCCGGTCGAGGAAGGCCGCCTGCGCCGCCACGAGTTTCGCCCGGGCCCGCTCGATGCCGAACCAGCCGACCCGGTCGACCTCCGGGAACACCCTCATCACACCGGAGTCCTTGGGCCATTCCATGGTGAACGTCCCCGGCTCGGCCAGGTCCGGATCGAGGTCCGCCTCCACGGCCCACACCGTGACGACCTTGCCGCCCGTCTGCCGTACCTCCCCGAGGGGCACGTACTCGCCCTCCGGCGGCGGCAGCCCGAGCTCCTCCGTGAACTCCCGCCGGGCGGCGTCCCGTGGCTCCTCCTCGGGGGTGTACTCGCCCTTGGGGACCGACCAGGCTCCGGCGTCGCGCCGTTCCCAGAACGGACCGCCCATGTGGGCGAGGAGTACCTCGGTACCCGCGTCCGCCCTGCGGAACAGCAGAAGTCCCGCACTGCGTCTCATGGCCACACCTCCCACTCTTCGCCCATCAGGCGCGTTCCAGGGGCAAAAGCTACGATATTGCCATGGGAGATCGGCCCGTGGCGCCGACCGCGCCCGAGCTCGTCCTCGAGACCGAGGGCGGCTCGACGGTGATGAGCCCGAGCCGCGTCTATCACGTCGGGCGCGACCCACAGAGCGAGGTCGTCATCGACGACGCACGCGTGTCCTGGCACCACGCGGTGCTGCGGCCGGACGCCGACCACTGGACGCTCCGGGACGAGCACAGCACCAACGGAACGTACACGGACGACGGCCGGCGGATCGAGGAATGGGGCGTCGGCCCCGGCAGCGTCATCAGGTTCGGCAACCCGGCCGACGGCCCGCGCGCGGTACTCGTCGGACTGCGCCCGCCGGAACCGGAACCCGAACCCGGATTCACCCCCACGTCCGAAACCGAAGCCCGGCCGCGTCCGCCGGCGGCGCCCCCGGCCTCCGCGGCGTCCACCAGCACGTTCCGCCGGCCGACGTCCGTACGCCCGCTGCCGACCCGGACCATCCGTATCGGACGCGGCACCGACAACGACCTGGTCATCGACGATCTGGTGGTATCGCGCCGGCACGCCGAGCTGGTGGCCCATCTCGACGGTACGTACGAGATCGTCGACCTCGGCAGTCACAACGGCACCTTCCTCAATGGCGCCACGGTCGACCGTGCCCGCGTCGGCCCCGGCGACATCGTCGGCATCGGCCACTCCGCCTTCTGCCTCGTCGGCGACCAGCTCCAGGAGTACGTCGACATCGGCGAGGTGCAACTCGACGTCCAGGAGCTCACGGTCACCGTCGACCGAGGCCGCAAGACCCTCCTTGACCATGTCTCCTTCCCCGTCGGCGAGAAGTGCCTGCTGGCCGTCGTCGGACCCAGCGGCGCCGGGAAGTCCACGCTGCTGAACGCGCTGACCGGGCTGCGGCCCGCCGAGCGGGGCGCCGTTCTCTACGACGGCCGCGACCTGTACCGCGATTACGCCGAGCTGCGCCAGCGCATCGGCCTGGTACCGCAGGACGACATCCTCCATTCCCAGCTGACGGTGCGAAAAGCCCTGTCGTACGCCGCCGAGCTGCGCTTCCCCCAGGACACCGCCAGCGCGGAACGCCGCGCCCGGGTCGAGGAGGTCATCGGCGAACTGGGCCTGGAACAGCGGGCGGAACAGCCGGTCCACAGTCTCTCCGGCGGCCAGCGCAAGCGCGTGAGCGTGGCCCTGGAGCTGCTCACCAAGCCGTCCCTCCTCTTCCTGGACGAGCCGACCTCCGGTCTCGACCCCGGAATGGACCGCTCGGTGATGCACATGCTGCGCGGGCTCGCGGACGACGGCCGTACGGTCATCGTCGTCACACACAGCGTGCTGAGCCTCAGTGTGTGCGACCGGCTCCTGGTCCTCGCGCCGGGCGGCCGGATCGCCTACTACGGGCCGCCCGACGACGCCCTCGCGTTCTTCGGCTTCGAGCAGTGGCCGGAGGCGTTCGAGGCCTTCGAGAACGACCGCGACCGCGACTGGGCGGGGGAGTACCGGGACTCCCCCTTCCACCGCCAGTACATCGGGCACTCCACCGCCCGGCCGCCTCTGCCGCGCGAGGGCGGAGCAGACCACGTCGCGCGGCCCCCCAAGGCCCAGTCCTGGGGAGCGCAACTGAGCACGCTGGTCCGGCGGTACACGGCCGCGCTGAGCGCCGACCGGACCTTCCTGGTCATCATGCTCGCGTTGCCGTTCATCATGGGCGCGATGACCCGGGCCCTGGCCGGTTCGAAGCTGGGCCTGGAGTCCGCGATGGACGCCCTGCTCATCCTGTGCGTGGGCGGCGTGTTCACCGGCGCCGCCAACGCCGTCCGCGAGCTGGTCAAGGAACGGGTCATCTACCAGCGCGAACGCGCCGTCGGACTGTCCAGATCCGCGTACCTGATGTCCAAGGTGGTGGTGCTGGGCGCGATCACCGTCGTCCAGGCCGTCGTCCTGACCCTGGTGGGCCTCGTCGGCGTCGACCTGAGCGCCCCCGGCGGCAAAGGCGTGCTCATGCCGCCGCTGCTCGAAATCACCCTCGTCGTGGCGCTGGTGTCGTTCACCGCGATGATGCTCGGCCTGCTCGTGTCCGCCCTGGTGCGGAAGGAGGAGGTCACCATGCCGCTGCTGGTCCTCATCGCCATCGTCCAGATCGTGTTCTGTGGTGCGCTGCTCAAGCTGCACGGCGTGTTCGGGATTGAGCAGCTGGCCTGGTTGATCCCCGCACGGTGGGCGTTCGGGGCGATGTCGGGCACCGTGGACATCGCTCGAATCGTGCCGGGAAAGCTGACGACGGACCCGCTGTTCGAGCACTCCGCAGATGTGTGGCTGCTCGCCATGGGGATGCTGGTGGCGCTCTCGGTCGTCTTCGGCTTCTGCGTCATGAGACTGCTGCGCCGCCACGAGCCCGCGGTCATGCGGAAGTAGGCGGCGGACATGACCACGGAAGATTTCGCCCCGACCCATGTGGTGCCCAGGGAAGGGCTGCCCGCGTGGGAGGCGCCCGACGTCTCCCGGCCGACCGAACCGCTCGACCCGTTCCTGCCCGTGCGGCTGCTCGACCGGCGCGGTGACTGGGGGCAGATCCTGTGCGCAAACGGCTGGTCGGCCTGGGTCGACGGCCGGCTGCTCGTCGCGGTACCGGAGCCGCCGCCCGCGGCCGGCCAGCCACTCGCCCGGACGGCGGACCCGCGTCCGCTGCTGGCCCGGGTGGAGGAGTCGCTGGCCCGCTACCGCAGTGCGGCGAGTGACCTGGCGGACGGCCGGGCGGACGGCGAGACGTTCCGGCGGCGAACGGTGGGCCTGCGCGCCGGGATGGTCGTCGACGGCGAGGCGGTCTGGCTGTACGACGCCGAGCACGAGCGCTGGGTGTACTGCGACGGCCGGCACCTCAGTACGTACGCGGCATCGACACCGCGGCGCACGGCCGAGCCGGCGACGAGCGGGTACGGGCAGCCGGCCCCCGCGCCTGAGCCGGCCACCGACGGGTACGGGCAGCCGCCCCCCGGGCCCGAGCCGGCCACCAGCGGGATCGAGCCACCCGGGCCGTCGGCGAGGCCCGCGGCGGCCACCCGGGTGAACTCCGACGGCCCTCCGCCGGCCGGCCACCGGCCTCCCGAGGCCTTCGGCCCGGACCGGGAAGCGGATCGCGAGCCGCCGGACACCTCCTACTAGGGTCTGTCCGGCGGATCAGGGCCGGATAGGACGCGGCGTCTGGTGCACTGCGCTTCGCTCCGTCTCCGCTCTTTTCCAGGCCCTTGGATGCGGAGCTGCATCGCAAGGCGCCGGAGTGCCCTAATAGCGGAGCTATTCGGGCATTTCGGCAACGCGGCGAGGTGCCGTGCCTGGGGGCACCTCCCTGGGGGCACCCCCGGACGGAGTCTGGGGGAGGTAGCTGGGGGAGCGTCGTGGCCCCGGCCAAGATCCGCCGGACAGGCCCCAGCGTGCGTCAGCCGTCGGGCCCCGGCACGGGCGGCGGCGGGGGCGGCTGCGCGGCGGGGGCGTCCACCTTGCCCCTGCGGCGTACCCGGGAGGCCAACAGGCTGCCCAGGAAGCCGGTGATCAGCCCCCAGAGCAGCGCCATGCCGAGTGCCCGCCACAGGTGCGGCCACACGGCGACCTCGCCGGCCAGGCCGCCGCCGAAATCGCCGATGCCCATCAGCGACAGCCCGAAATGGGCGGAGACCCGCGCGGTCAGACAGATCATCAGCACGGTGAGGGCCAGCGCCACCGCCATGTGCACCGCGTGCTGCCAGGACCGGGTCCGGGCGGGGGAGCGTACCGCCATCACGAAGGCCGCGGCCAGCAGCAGTACGGCAGCGACGACCACCAGCCAGCGGGCCCGGCTGTCGTACTCGGCGAGGGTGCCCACGCTGAGCGTGGAGCGCTCCGGCGACCGCAGCACCTGGTCCAGCACCTTCGGCATCGGCAGCCCGAACGGGCCCTCCACCTTCCCCTCCCAGGACGCGCCGATGCCCAGGGTGAGGGCCGGCCAGGCGAGGTTGGGCAGGCCGAGGAGGATCACGGCGAACGTCTCGGCCGGACGGCCGCGGGTCGCCGCGACGACGAGGCCGACGACCAGCGCGAGCACGACGTACACGAGCAGCAGGAGAACCATGGCGTACGCGGCCGGGCGCACCGACTCCTGGAAGCGCACCAGCCGTGCGGGCAGCGGGGCCCGGCGGGACACCAGCAGGGCCAGCGCGATGACGCCCAGCAGCCACAGCAGACCGAACACGAGCGTGACCGGCACATCCGCGCGGAACCCGACGGTGGGCGAGGCGTCCAGCAGATCCGTGAGGTCACCGACCAGTGAGTCATCGAGCCGGATCTCGAAGGTGTGCCGGGCGACGAGTGCGAGGGCGAGGAGCCCGGCGAGCCACAGCACCGCCATGCGGGCGGTCCGGGCGAGCAGTTCGCGGGGCCGGGCGATGGCGCGGTGCCGCAGCGGGCGCAGAAAGCCCAGGGCGGTCACCAGCGCGCCGGCGAGGCTCACCGACAGCGGCAGCACACTCAGGTCCGCTTCCGTCTCCGCGAACGCCCCGGCGCCGCCCGTGATGTCCACCGAACCGCCCACGGCCATCACGACGACGGCCGCCACGACACGCGGCAACGAGCCGCCGGGCAGGTCCGCCGCACCGGCCGCCCAGAGGCCGAGCGCGGCCACGATCACCATGGCGGCCAGTCCTTCGAGCACCGCCACGAGAGCGTCGAGCCAGTGGTGTGCGGCGTTCCGGGTCACCTTGTCACGTTAAGCAGCAGGGAGAGGGCGCGCCTGCCGGGAGGGCCGACCGCGTCCGCTTGCGGGCCGTACGGGTGCGGAGCACACAATTGACTGCAGGAGTGACACAGCGGACAAGTCGATACGCCCATCAGGGAAGTCGCCAGGGAAGAAGAGCCTGTGAGCCCCCAGCCACCGTCCGGCCACCCCACAGGGCCCCCTTCGGGCCCTCTCTCGGGTGGTCCCTCGGGGCCCGCTCCGCCGCCCGCGCCACCGCCGTCGCGTCCACCACCGTCGGGACCCCCCTCCGGACCGCCGACGGGACGGGGCGGCACCGGGCGGCCGGACGGGAACGGGGAGCCGGGCCGCCACTGGTGGCGCTCGGTGCCCAGAGTCGCGAGCGTCGCCGTCGCGCTGATCGCCGCGGTGGTGCTCGCCCTCGTGCTCACCCGCCCCGACGGCGGCGGAACGGGCGCCGGCGGGGAGGTCTTCCTTCAGCCCGCCGCCGCCACCGGACCGGATCCGTTCACCGAGTCCTCCGCGCGCGAGGCGGCTCCCTCGCCGCCGCCGCCCACCCCGCGCGAATCGGCGCCGCCGCCGGCCAACGTGACGCGCAGCGTGCAGGGTTCGGCGCCCGGCGTGTACAGCGGGACCCGCAACGCCCCCAGTTGCGATGTGGAGAAGCAGATCACCTCCCTCGCCGCCGCCCCGGCCAGGAACAGTGCGTTCGCCTCGGTCCTGGACATACAGCCGTCCGGCGTCCCCTCGTATCTGCGTTCTCTGACGCCCGTCCAGCTGCGGATGGACACCCGGGTCACCACGCACGGCTACAAGGACGGATCACCCGTCGGCTATCAGGCCGTGCTGCAGGCGGGCACGGCTGTCCTGGTCGACGGCCGCGGTGTGCCGCGGGCGCGGTGCGTCTGCGGCAATCCGCTGCTCCCCCCGGTCGCCGTGCAGGGGACGCCCCGGCGGACGGGCACGCCGTGGCCGGCGTTCCAGCCGTCGGACGTCGTGGTCGTGGCCCCGTCCGTCCAGGTCGTCGAGGAGTTCATCGTCTTCGACCAGCAGAAGAAGGACTGGTTCGCCCGTGAGCACGGTGACGACGGCCGCGAGGACAAGAAGGTCCCGCCCCCGGCACGGCCGTGGCCCGACCGCCTGGTGCCGGACGCCGCGACGCCCCCGGGGCCGTCGTCCCGGCCACCGGGCTCACCGTCGGAACCGCCGCGGCCGCTGTCCCCCGAACCGCCGCCCGGCGAGACCGGCGAGCTGACGCCGGCCTCGCAGCACGAGTCCCTGGTGGACCCGCCGGCCTCGGAACCCGAGCCTCCGGTGGATTCGCCGGCCTTGGTACCCGAGCCGCCGCCGGGCGAGACGGCGTCGGAGCCGGAGCCTCCGGTGGATTCACCGGCGTCGGAGCCCGAGCCGCCGGCCGACTCGCCCGCCTCGGAACCCGAACCGCCGGCCGACTCGCCCGCTTCGGAATCCCCGCCCGTCGTCGATGAGCCGGTCGACCCGGCGCCGTAGGGGGTGATCCGGCGTGTCCGACCGGCTGTCGTCCGAGCCCGCATCACCCCAGGGCGAGGGCGAGACTCACCACCAGCCGCTGCTGTCCATGGCGCTGGCCGGGATGATGCACGAGGTCCACGCCCACTCCGGCGCGGTGTACCTCCTCGCGCCGGGCGGTTCCGTCCTGGAGATGGCCGTGATGGCCGGGCTGCCCCGGGCGTTCGCCGCGCCCTGGGAGCGGGTGGGGATCGCCACGCCGATCCCGGTCGCCGAGGCGGTGCGGGAACGGCGGCTCGTCTGGGTGGGCAGCGAGGAGGAGATGGCGCGCCGCTTCCCGCGGGTCGCCGTGGTCCTGCCGTACCCGTTCACAGTGGCCGCACTGCCGGTGGCGACCCCCGCCACGGTGTACGGCTCGGTGTTCCTGACCTGGCCCGGCTCCCACCCGCCCGAACTCTCCGACTGGGAACGCGAACACCTCACGGCCGCCTGCGAACGCCTGGCCCTGCGGCTGGAGCGGGCGGCGAACGCGGGACATCCGGTACGCGCCGAGGCGGACCTGCTCGGCGGCGTCAGGATGACCGACAGATCGGAGGCCGAGGAGGCCCTCCAGCTGGTGGCCCGGATGTCGGACGGCCTGTGCTCCCTGGACCTCCACGGACGCGTCACCTTCGCCAACGCGGCCGCCGCCGCCCTCACGGACACGCCCGTGGGCCGGCTGCTGGGCCGCCCGCTGTGGACGGTGCTGCCCTGGCTGAACGATCCGGTGTACGAGGACCGCTACCGGGCGGCCCTGATCAGCCAGGAGTCCACCACGTTCGTCGCACTGCGCCCGCCGCGGGACTGGCTCCGCTTCATCCTGCACCCGACCACCACCGGAATCAGCGTGCGCATCACCCCGGCCCGGACGATCCGGCACGACAGCCGGCGGCCGGCCGGGCCGCACGCTCCGCTGCGCCTCGTGGCGATCTCCCACATCCTCAGCCTCGCGAGCGGACTGACCGAAGCGGTGGGCGTCCAGGACGTGATCCGGCTGGTCGCGGACGAACTGATGCCGGCCGTCGGCAGCCAGGCGCTGGTCATGCTGGCGTCGTCCGGCGGCCGGCTGCACGTCCTCGGCCACCGGGGGTACGAGGACGCCTCGGTCGTCGAACGGTTCGACGGGATGTTCCTGACGGCCCCGACACCGGGAGCCCGGACCCTGGCGACGGGGGTGCCGTCCTTCTTCGAGTCCCGCCGGGAGCTGGAGCTGATCTATCCGGCACGCCAGTCGCTGCCCGACGGCATGGCGGCCTGGGCCTATCTGCCGCTGATCGCCTCCGGCCGCCCCGTGGGCACCTGCGTCCTCGGCTACGCCGAGCCGCACCGCTTCTCGCCGGACGAGCGGGCGGTCCTGACCAGCCTGGGCGGTCTGATCGCTCAGGCGCTCGAACGGGCCCGCCTGTACGACGCCAAGCACCGGCTGGCCCATGGACTGCAGGAGGCCCTGCTGCCGCACACCCTGCCGATCGTGCCCGGGCTGGACGTCGCCGTCCGCTACCGGCCGGGCACCCAGGGCATGGAGATCGGCGGCGACTTCTACGACCTGATCCGGACCGGTGACGCGGCCGTCGCCGTCATCGGTGACGTACAGGGCCACAACGTGACCGCGGCCGGACTGATGGGGCAGGTCCGCACCGCCGTCCGCGCGTACACCGCGGTCGGGCAGTCCCCGGGTGAGGTGATGGCCGGTACCAACCTGATGCTGATCGACCTCGACGCCGAGCTGTTCGTCAGCTGCGTCTATCTGCGCCTGGACCTGGCGCGAGGCTGCGCGCTGGTGGCCCGGGCCGGCCATCCGCATCCGCTGCTGCGCGAGCCGGACGCCCGGGTCGGTGTGCTCGACGTGCCGGGCGGGCCGCTGCTCGGCGTCGACCCGGGCGCCGCGTACCCGGTCACCGAGGTCCCGCTGCGCACCGGGTGCGTCCTCGCCCTCTACACGGACGGGCTGATCGAGGACCCGGGGGCCGATCTCGACGACACGCTGGCCGACCTCGGCGCGCACCTCGCCCGCGAGGGCGGCCGGCCGCTCGAGGAGCTGGCCGACAGCCTGATCCGGCACACCGAGGAGACCCTGCGGTACGAGCGCAGCGACGACGTCGCCCTGATGCTGATGCGCCCTGGACCGGATACCCCCGGGGGGCCTGCCGCCGCTCCGGAACCCTGACTTCTCGGACTTCCCTTCGAGAAGTCCGGCGATCGGTGAGAAAGTGGCTGCATGGCTGAGCGGGGCGCGACTCCGGCCGCCGTGTCGGTGCCGGACGACTGGCCGGCCCATGCGGACCTGAGTCTCGCCCTCAACCGCATGGGCAGCTTCGACTGGGACCTCGACAGTGGGCTGATGTATCTGGACACACCCGCGCTCGAGGTTTTCGACCTGCACCGGGACGAGTACGACGGCCATCCGGCCTCCCTGGCGAACCGGGTGCCGCCGACCGAGTCCGGGCGCCTGGACGCCCTGGTGGCGCAGGCGCTCAAGGACGGCAGGACGGCGTACGGCGCGTACTTCCGGATCCGCTGCCGCGACGGGTCGCTGCGCTGGACCCACACCCAGGGACACATCGAACGCGACCGGGACGGCCGGCCCCACCGGATCATCGGCATCGTGCGGGACGCCGCCCAGGAGCTCGACGACGCCAACGTCCGCTTCGAACTGGACGAGGGACGCCGCCGGATGACCGGTGTGGTGGAGCGGACCGCCGCCATCCTCGCGCACGCCAGGACGGTCAGCGACGTCATCGACGTACTGAAGGATCCCGAGGCGCTCGGGCACCTCGGCGCGGTGAGCGTGATGCTGGGTCTGGTCGACGCGGGGCATCCATCTGGTCGCCGAGGGCCAGCTCGGCGCGAACGTACCGGAGTTCGAGTACACGCGGATCGACGACGGCTTCCCCATGAGTGAGGTGGTCCGCACCCTCCAGCCCCGCTTCATCGTCTCCCGCGAGGAGTTCGCCTCCTGCTACCCCGTCCTGTGGCCGCACATCGAGCCGCTGGACGTCGGTTCGGGCGTCTATCTGCCGCTGATCGCGCAGGCCCGGCCGATCGGCGTACTCGGGCTGCTCTACGCCCGGCACGGCGACTTCACCCGCGAGGAGGGCAATGTCCTGGTCGCGCTGGCGAGCAGCATCGCGCAGAGCCTCCAGCGGGCGATCCTCTTCGAGCAGGAGCACGATCTCGCCGAAGGGCTTCAGCAGGCGATGCTGCCGCGCCGCATCCCCGACATACCGGGAGCGGACATCGCCGTCCGCTATCGCTCCGCGCACAGCCGCCAGGACATCGGGGGCGACTGGTACGACGTGATCCCGCTGCCCGGTGGCCGGGTGGGTGTGATGATCGGTGACGTCCAGGGCCATGACACGGACGCGGCGGCCATCATGGGCCAGCTGCGGATCGTGCTCCGGGCGTACGTGGCCGAGGGGCACCCACCCGCCACCGCGATGGCCCGCGCCTCGGCCTTCCTGCACGAACTGGACTCCGACCGCTTCGCGACCGGCACCTATGCCGAGGCCGATCTGGTGACCGGTGTGCTCCAGATCGTGCGGGCCGGGCACCTGGATCCCTTCCTGCGGCGCGGCGACGGGAGCTGCCGGCGGATTCCGGTGGCCGGCGGACTCCCGCTCGGGCTCTCGGTCGAATTCGCCACCGGCGGCGGGCTCGGCTACCCCGTGACCACGTTGGAGCTCGACCCCGGCGAGACGCTCCTGTTGTGCACCGACGGACTCGTGGAGCGCCCGGGAGCCGATCTGGACGAGGGGCTCCAGCGGCTGATGCGGACCGTCCGCTCGGGGCCGGCCGACCTCGAACAACTGGCGGACCTGCTGTGCGACATGCCTGGCGAGCGGGGCGGCGGCGACGACATGGCGCTGCTCCTGCTGCGCCGCCGCGGCTCCGACGCGCCGCGGGCCGGCGGCCGGCTCCAGCAGCACGTCGCCCAGTCCGACCCGGAGGCCCTGGCCTCGGCCCGGCACATGATCCGCGCGGCCGCGTCGGCGTGGGGCGCGGGTGAGGCGGCGTACGAGATCGAGCTGGTCGCCGACGAGCTGATGGCCAACTCGCTCGTCCACACCGAGGGCGGGGCGCTGGTGACGATCCGTGTGGTGGCGCGCGGCAAGGGGCGCTGGCTGCGTGTGGAGGTCCAGGACACCTCCAGCGCGCTGCCCCGGCCCCGAGAGGCCGGCGAGTCGGGCGTGTCGGGGCGCGGGCTGTTCCTCGTCGCCCAGTTGGCGGACGCGTGGGGCGTGGAGTCGCGCGGCAGTGGGAAATGCGTGTGGTGCGAGTTCACCGTCCCTGAGCGCGACTGATCCCTCCTGAGGTGTCACCCCGGCGGCGCCGCCGGTTCTTCCCGGTGCCATCCCGGTGTCTCCCTGACTCCCTGGTGTGTTGGCGTGTGCACGGCGATGCTGGCCGCTGACAGCGCTTACCCCGTGCACAACCAGCCGCATTCCAGGAGAAGTTGTGGGCCCAAGGCTCGCCGGCCGGTCCGTCGTACTGCTCGCGACGGTGACCGCGCTCATGGCGGGGGCGATCCCCCCGGCCGCCGCCGACACCACCCCCGACCCGCGTCCCCGCAACGCCGCGGAGGTACTCCGGCCGATCGCGCCGCCACCCGCGAACTGGCCCCGCGGAACCCCGGGATCCGTCGCCGACGCGGACGGCATCGAGACCGCGCGCAGCTCCCGCCCGGTCGCCCCCGGCGTCGCACTGACCTCCTACGACCGGCTCGAATCCGACAAGTGGCTCCGCGTCGACGCGCTCTCCGTAGACCTCGGCGGCGGCGGTGTCCAGGCCGACTATCTCTCCTCGGGGAAGGTCGCCGACCGGCGTACGGTCTCCGAACTCGCCGCGCGCCACGTGCCCGGAGCGGGCCGCCGCACGGTCGCCGCGATCAACGCGGACTTCTTCGACATCAGCCAGACCGGCGCGCCCCAGGGCCCGGGCATCAGCGACGGCCGCCCCGTCCACTCCCCGGCCGACGGCGCCCACCGGGCCGTCGGCTTCGGACCCGGGGGCGCGGGGCGTGTCCTCCAGCTGTACTTCGAGGGGACCGTGACGGTGCCCGCCGGGCCGCACCCGCTGGCGGCGTACAACGCGGCGAACGTACCGCCCGGCGGCATCGGCGCCTACACCGCCGGCTGGGGCGAGGCCGACCGGGCGCTGACCGTGGACGCCGCAACTCCTGTCGCCGAGGTGCTCGTCCGGGACGGCCGTGTCGTCTCGGTGACCGGCCGGCCCGGCACCGGGCCGGTCCCGGCGGACAGCACGGTCCTGGTCGGCCGCGAGGCCGGCGCCCGCGTACTCGCGGCGCTGCGGCCCGGCGACCCGGTGGGCGTGGAGTACCGGCCCCGCACCGACGGCGGACCCGTGCCGCGCACCGCGGTCGGCGGCCGCGAACTCCTGGTCGTGGACGGCGTGCCGCAGAACCACGAGGGCGCGGGCAACAACACCGCCGCGCCGCGCACCGCCGTCGGCTTCTCCCGGGACGGCCGCGTGATGCAGGTGGTCACCGTCGACGGCCGGCAGGCCGACAGCGGCGGTGTCACCCTCACCGAACTCGGCCTGATGATGAAACAGGCCGGCGCGCACAGCGCGCTCAACCTCGACGGCGGCGGCTCCTCGACCCTGCTCGCCCGCGAACCGGGCAGCGACACCCTCCAGGTCGAGAACAGCCCCTCCGACGGCAGCGAGCGCACGGTCCCCAACGGCCTCGCCCTCACCGCACCGGACGGAAGCGGCCGGCTCCGGGGCTTCTGGGTCGGGACCCGTACCCCGGCCGTTGTCGCCCCGGCCGCCGGTCCCGTCCGGGGCGGCCGGCCCGACCGGGTCTTCCCGGGCCTGACCCGGCGGCTCACCGCCGCCGGCTACGACGAGACGTACGGGCCGGCGGCGGGAGACCCGCGCTGGCATGCCGTACGGGCGTCCGTGGGCCGGATCGACGGCGCCGGGGTGTTCACCGCACGGCGCCCCGGCAGCACGGAGGTCCGCGCGGAACGCGGGCCCGCCCGGGGAAGCACACGGCTGACCGTGCTCGACGAGCTCGACCGGATCGAGCCGACCACCCGGCGGATCGGCCTCGCGGACGCGGCGTCGACCGGGACCTTCGGGCTGGTCGGATTCGACGCGCACGGCGCGAGCGCGCCCGTGGAACCGGCCGACGTGACCCTGGACTACGACCGCACGCTGTTCGCCATCGGTGACGACGGCCGGGGTTCCTTCACCGTCAGATCCCTTACGGGCAGTGGCGCCGGACGGATCACGGCCACCGTCGCGGGTGCCACCACCGTCCTCGCCGCGGGTGTCGGCCTGACCGACCGTCAGGTCTCCGGCCTCGACGACGCCGCGTCCTGGACCTTCACCCAGGCGCGCGCGACCGGCCGGACCGAGGCCACTCCCGAGGGCCGCAGCGGTACCGGACTGAGGCTGACCTACGACTTCACCGCCTCGACAGCGACCCGCGCGGCCTACGCCAACCCGCCGCGGCAGCTCGCGGTGCCCGGCCGGCCGCAGTCGTTCACCCTCTGGATCAACGGGGACGGCAAGGGCGCCTGGCCCACCCTGCACCTCAAGGACGCGGCCGGCTCCGACCAGTTGCTGCGCGGGCCCCTCCTCACCTGGTCCGGCTGGCGGCAGGTGACCTTCCGGGTGCCGCCCGGCGCCGCCATGCCGCTGACGGTGCACCGCTTCTATCTTGCCGAGACGGCGGCCGCCCGGCAGTACGCCGGGGAGATCGTGATCGACGAACTCACCGCGCAGCTGCCGCCCACCGTCGACCTGCCCGAGCAGCCACGGACCCGGGACCCGCTGATCGACACCGCGGCCGGAACGGAGGGCCGTGACTGGCGGTTCGCGGTGATGTCCGACGCCCAGTTCGTCGCCCGCGACCCGGACAGCGCGATCGTGGCCCGGGCGCGCCGCACTCTGCGGGAGATCCGGGCGGCGAAGCCGGACTTCCTGGTTGTCAACGGGGACCTGGTGGACGAGGGTGCGCCGGCCGACCTCGCCTTCGCCCGACGGGTCCTCGACCAGGAACTGGGCGACGCCCTGCCCTGGTACTACGTGCCGGGCAACCATGAGGTCATGGGCGGCGGAATCGACCACTTCACCGCCGAGTTCGGGCCCGCCCACCGCGTCTTCGACCACCGGGGGACGCGCTTCATCACGCTCGACACCTCCCGCCTGACCCTGCGCGGCGGCGGGTTCGCCCAGATCAGGGCGTTGCGTGCGCAGCTCGACGCGGCGCTGCGCGACGACCGCGTCGGCTCGGTGATGCTGATCGCGCATGTGCCGCCGCGCGACCCGACCGTGCAGCAGGCCAGTCAGCTCGGTGACCGCAAGGAGGCGGCGCTGATCGAGGGGTGGCTCGCGGAGTTCCGGCGTACGAGCGGCAAGGGCGCCGGATTCATCGGCAGCCATGTGGGCGTCTTCCACGCCTCGCGCGTGGACGCGGTGCCGTATCTGATCAACGGCAACGCGGGCAAGGTACCGGCCGGTCCGCCGGACCGGGGCGGCTTCACCGGCTGGTCGCTCGTCGGGGTGGACCGCGTCTCCCCGGGCGAGCGGTCGGCAGCGCGGGCGAAGCCGTGGGCGGGGGGCCCGGACTGGGTCTCCGTACAGACCCGTGCGCACACCGACGCGCTGGCGCTCGACGCTCCGCGTGAGCTGACTCCGGGGCGCGGCGCGGACGTTGCCGCGGCCGTCACCCAGGGCGGCCGCAGTGTCCCGGTCGGCTTCCCGCTCAGTGCCGACTGGACCGGCTCGCCGAATCTGCACATCGGCGCCCCGGACGGCGCGCGCGAGCGCCACACGGCCGCGTTCGATCCGGCGACGGGCACCCTGACCGCCCTGCGGCCCGGGACGGTCGCCCTCGCGGTGACCGTCAACGGGGTCACCCGGCGAACGCGGACCGTCGTCGCGGCGGCCTCCCCGGCCCTCACGGGTTGATCTCGGCGACGAGGTCGGGCTTTCCGCCGCCGTCCCGCGTCCGCCGGGCGCGCAGCGCCGCCGCGGGACGCCACCGCATCACGCGCGCCACCACGACGGCGTACGCGATGCCGACCAGGAGCGAGGCGAGGAACGCCACCACCGCGAACTGGTCCTCCAGGCGCGGGAAGACCTGCCAGTGCGTCACATAGATGTAGAGCGAGCTGCTCGCGAGCACCCCGGCCACCCGGTTGACCGACGCCAGGCTCGGCACACTGCGCACCCACACCAGCAGCATCAGTCCCGCCACGATGACCGCCTCCCGGGCGGGCTGGCCGAAGAAGCCGGGCACCGTCGCCAGCGCCGCCGCCGTCACCAGCAGCCGGCGGCGCACCGTGACCGCCTTCGCGGCGGCCCAGCCCATGGCGAACAGCCAGAACACGGTGACCGCCAGCGGGACATGACCCCGGGCGTCGAGACCGAACAGGTCGTACCGCCCGATCAGGCCGAGCGCCATCAGAGCTGACGGGAAGGCGAACGGGAAGCGTCTCTCCGTACGGTCGAGCAGCGGCACCGCGAGCACCGTGGCCGCCACGACCAGCATGTACAGGAGCGCCTCGATGAACCAGAAGCCGTCGTGCTCTCCGAGGAGGCTGGTCAGCAGCAGCACGTGGGTGAGCCGGTAGTCGTCGGTGACCAGGAACATCAGCGCCAGCCAGGCCATGCTCGGCACGGCGATCCGCGCGACGCTCCGGGCCGTGTTCCGCAGCCGTTCGCGGCGGTCGGCCGAGGTCAGGTGGAAGCGGGCGAAGTTGTATCCCGCGACGCCCAGCAGGATGTGTGCGCCGCCCTTGACCATGAACAGATGGATGTGCGAGCCGACGATCAGGACGATGGCGACGGCGCGCAGCGCGACGCTCGTCTCCAGCGAGCGGCGCCGCCCGCGGACGCCGGTGCGGTCCGCGGCCGGCCCGCCCGGCCGCCTCAGTTCCCGGATGTCCCGGATGGGGAGCGTGTGCCAGTGGTCGGGCAGCCGGCCGAGCGCCGCTTCGAGCCGGAGCGACATCTCGACGTACGACAGCGAGTCCCCGCCCAGCCCGGTGAAGCTGCTGTCCTCGGTGACGTCGTCACGGTCGAGGATCTCGGCGTAGAGCCGGCACAGATCGACCGGCCCCTCGGGCGTGACCGTCGCGGCCGGCCGGCCCCCCGGCCCGGCCGCCGCCCGCGCCAGCTCGCGGACGGCCCGGTAGTCGGGCTTGCCCGTGGCGAGCCGGGGCAGTTCGGCGACGACGCAGACCCGGACGGCGCGAGCCGGCAGACCGCACTCGCCGGTCACCAGCCGACGGACGTGCGCGGCCTCGACGCCGTCCGCGCCGCCCGCGACCGCCACCACCAGCTCGTCGTCGTCCCCGGCGCAGCAGGAGGTGATGCCGTGCCCTTCGAGCATCGCCTCGACCCGCTGGGGGTCGATCCGCAGGCCCAGGATCTTGGCGAACCGGCTGCGCCGCCCAACCAGCTCGTACAGCCCGTCGGGGGCGCGCCGGGCGATGTCGCCGGTGTGCAGTTCCCCGACGGTCCGGCCGAGGCGCAGGTCGGCCGGGCGCTCGGCGTAGCCCAGCATCACGTTGGGGCCCGCGTACACCAGCTCACCGGTGTCCTCGCCGGGCCACTCCGCCAGCGGTTCCAGGCGGAAGGAGCCGCCCGGTATGGCCACCCCGGCCGCCTCCGGGCGGGTCTGTGCGAGGTCCGGCGGCAGATAGGCCATGCGTGCCGTCGCCTCGGTCTGGCCGTACATCACGAACAGGTCCCAGCCGGCGGTCCGGCCCAGGGCGGCGTAGTGCGCGACCCGGTCGGGCGCCAGTCGGCCGCCCGCCTGGGTGACATAGCGCAGATGCGGCAGCTCCATCCCCGCGAAGCCCACCCGGTCGAGCAGGTCGAAGGTGTACGGGACACCGGCGAACGTGGAGCCCCGGCCCGCGCGGAACAGCTCCCAGAAGCAGGAGTCCGCCACCGAGAGGTCGGTGAGGATCACCCCGGCGCCGCGGAGCAGGTGGCTGTGGACGACGGAGAGGCCGTAGCAGTAGTGAAGCGGCAGGGTCGTGGCGGCGCGGTCGGTGTCCCGGATGCCGAGGTACTCGGCGATGGACTCGGCGTTCGCCTGCAGGTTCTCGTGCGAGAGGCGGACAAGCTTGGGGGAACCGGTCGAGCCGGACGTGCTCAGCAGCAGGGCCAGGTCCGGGTGCAGGGTGTGTACGGACCCCGCGCGCCGCTCGTCGAGCACCCATGCCCCGCCCTCCGGGCGCGCCACCACGTCCGGGTCGTAGGCGTCGACCAGCGACCGCACCGCTTCGGGGTGATCGCCCGGGACCAGCAGCACGGGGTGCCCCGCGGCCAGCGCCGCGAGGTGGACGACCAGGGCCTCGACCGTGTTGGCGCCGACCAGCAGGACCAGCCGCCGCTCCCGGCCGAGGCGGCGGGCGGTCGCGTCGACCCGGGCGGCCAGCTCGCGGTAGGAGACCGTGCCGTCGGCGGTGATGAGCGCGGTGCGTTCGCCATGGAGGGCGAGAGAACGGGCGAACGGGACGGCCTTGGTGCTGCCCGAGAGCAGGCCGGAGGGGACTATCACGAGCGCATCTTAGGAAAGCCTTACTTTATTGGATAGTCACAGAGAAGTCACAACTGATCCACTGAGGGTGGAACGTTGCGTACGTCACTCTTGACGTTTAGGTTAGCTTTACCTTATTTATAGGGCGTTCGTTTCCAGGTACCTCCGCGGAAGGCTTCACCCATGCGACGCCCCTTGGCCCGCCCGCTGATCGCTCTCGCCGCGGCAGCCCTGCTCCTCCCCACCGTCGCCGGCTGCGGCAGCGACGAGGACGACGCCGGTCTGGTGATCTACTCCGGTCGCAACGAGAAGCTGGTCAAGCCGCTCCTGGAGGAGCTGGAGAAGGCGGTCGGCACCACGGTCGCCGTCCGCTACGGCGACAGCGCCGAGCTGGCCGCCCAGATCCTCGAAGAGGGCGACAAGACCAAGGCGGGACTGTTCTTCTCGCAGGACGCCGGCGCCCTCGGCGCGCTCTCCAAGCAGGGCCGGCTGCAGAAGCTGCCGCAGGCCTCGCTGGACCAGGTGCCGGCGGAGTTCCGCGGCGGCGCGGGCGACTGGACGGGCACCTCCGGGCGCGCGCGGGTCATCGCGTACAACCCGGACAAGGTCGCCAAGGCGCCGGACAGCGTGCACGACCTGGTCAAGCCGGAGTGGAAGGGCAAGGTCGGGTACGTCCCGACGAACGCCTCGTTCCAGGCCTTCGTCACCGGGATGCGCGTCCTCGAGGGCGACGAGGCGACCCGCACCTGGCTGAAGGGCCTCAAGGCCAACGACCCCAAGGTCTACGAGAACAACCTCAAGGTGCTGGAGGGCGTCGGCGAGGGCGAGGTGTCCCTCGGCCTGGTCAACCACTACTACTGGTACGAGCAGGTCGCCGAGAAGGGCGAGGACAAGGTCGGCGCGAAGATCCACTTCCTGCCGGGCGGCGACCCGGGCGCGCTGGTCAACGTGGCCGGTGTCGGCATCCTCAAGGGCAGCGACCAGGCACCGGTGGCCCAGAAGGCCGTCGACTTCCTGCTCTCGAAGAAGGCGCAGACCTATTTCGCCGAGGACACCAAGGAGTACCCGCTGGCCGCCGGAGTCACCAGCACGGTCAAGGGCCTGCCGCCGCTGAACTCCCTCGACGCCCCCAAGATCGACCTCGGCAAGCTCGACTCTCTTCAGGAGACCCTGAAGATGCTCCAGGACGTCGGGATGGTCTGAGCGGTCATGCGTACGAAGGATCCCGTCGAACGGACGGGTCCCGCCGCCCGCCCGGCCGGCTCGCCCGCGCCGGCCGGGCGGCTGCGCGTCCAGGGCAGACCGCCGGCCGCCCTGGTGGTCCCGGCCGCGGTCGCCGCGGTGTTCGCCCTGCTGCCGCTCGGCTACCTCGCGGTGCGTTCCCTGGAACGCGGCCCCGGCTACGCCTGGGACGTCGTCGCCAACGAGCGCACCGCGCTGCTGCTGGGCCGCAGCCTCGGTCTCGCCGCGGTCGTCGTGGCGGTCTGCCTGGTGCTGGGCGTCTCGCTGGCCTGGCTGACCGTACGGACCGCGCTGCCCGGCGCCCGCGCCTGGTCGGTGCTGGTCACGCTGCCCCTGGCGGTGCCCAGCTATGTCGCGGCCTTCGCCTGGCTGTCGGCGTTCCCGGAGACCGCGGGCTTCACCGGCGCCGCCCTGGCGCTGACGCTGGTGAGCTTCCCGTACGTCTATCTGCCGGTCACCGCCGCGCTGCGCGGCACCGATCCGGCGCAGGAGGAAGTGGCCCGCTCGCTCGGCCTCGGCCCGCTGCGGACCTTTCTGCGCGTCACTCTGCCTCAGGTCCGCCCGGCGGCCGCCGGGGGAGCGGTGCTGGTCGCGCTGTACGTGCTCTCCGACTTCGGCGCGGTGTCCCTGATGCGCTACGACACCTTCACCCGCGGCATCTACACGTCCTACCGGGCCAGCTTCGACCGCACCCCGGCCGCCGCACTCAGCGTCGTCCTGGTGGTGATGACCGTGGCCCTGGTCGCCCTGGAGGCCCGTACGCGCGGGCGTGCCGGGCACGCCAGGACCGGCACCGGCACCGCACGCCGGGCCGTCCCCGCGCCGCTGGGCCGGCTGCGGGCGCCCGCGCTGCTGTGGTGCGCGGCGGTCACCGCGATCGCCGTCGTCATCCCGCTGGGCACGCTCGCCTACTGGCTGGCCGTCGGCAACTCCGCCACCTGGGACCCGGCCGGGCTGCTCGACACCGCCGGCACGACCCTGGGTGTCGCCGCGGCCGGCGCCGCGCTCACCACGCTGCTCGCCCTGCCGGTCGGCGTGATCGCCGCCCGGTACCGGGGCCGCGCCGCGCACCTGCTGGAGCAGTCCGCGTACGCGGGACACGCGCTGCCGGGCATCACGGTCGCCCTGGCCCTGGTCTTCTTCGCCGTCCGCTACGCCGAGCCGCTGTACCAGCAACTGCCGCTGCTGGTCTGCGCGTACGCCGTGCTGTTCCTGCCGGTCTCGGTGGCGGCCACCCGTGCCGCCGTGCTCCAGGCGCCGCCGGTGCTGGAGGACGTCGCCCGCTCGCTGGGCCGCAGCCCGCTGCGGGTCCTGCGCGAGGTCACGGTTCCGCTGGCCGCGCCCGGCGTCGCGGCGGGCGCCGCCCTGACGTTCGTGGTGTGCATGAAGGAACTTCCGGCGACCCTTCTGCTGCGCCCCACCGGCATGGACACCCTCGCCACCCGCCTGTGGACCGAGACCGGCACCGGATCCTTCGCCGCCGCGGCCCCGTATGCGGCACTCCTCATCCTGCTGGCCGCCGTCCCCTCCTACCTCCTCGGCCGTCGCCGGTGAGCCGAAGGGGCGCGCCTGCGCCGAAAGGAAGGAGAGCGCAGGGAGTGAGGAACGAACGACCGAGCACGACGCCGTCGGCGCAGGCTCCGAGCGCCCCGGAGGCGAACCGAGCCCGAAAGAAGGGGCACCGCACATGACCGAACTGCAGATCTCCGGCCTGTCCAAGGCCTACGGCCCGGACTCCGCCGTCCTGAACGGGCTGGACCTCACGGTTCCCGGCGGCGCGCTGGCCGCCGTGCTCGGCCCGTCCGGCTGCGGCAAGACCACCTTGCTACGCATCATCGCCGGCTTCCTGCGGGCCGACGCGGGCACCGTCACGGTCGGCGGACGCACGCTGACCGGGCCGGGGCTGCATCTGCCGCCGGAGAGCCGCCGGATCGGCATCGTCCCCCAGGAGGGCGCGCTCTTCCCGCACCTGAGCGTGGCGCGCAACGTCGCCTTCGGCCTGACCGGCCTCGACCGCGGCAAGCGGCGCGGCCGCAGCGAGGAGATGCTCGAACTCGTCGGACTCGGCGGTTACGGCGACCGGATGCCGCACGAGCTGTCCGGCGGCCAGCAGCAGCGCATCGCCCTGGCCCGGGCGCTCGCCCCGGAACCGGCGCTGGTACTGCTCGACGAGCCGTTCAACGCGCTGGACAGTGCCCTGCGTTCGGGAGTACGGGCCGATGTCCGGGCCGCCCTGCGGGCCACCGGCGCCACCGCGATCCTGGTCACCCACGACCAGCAGGAGGCCCTCTCCACGGCCGACCTCGTCGCGGTCGTACGCGACGGGACGATCGCCCAGTGCGACACCCCCCAGGAGGTCTACCGCCGGCCCGCGAACCCCTGGGTGGCCGGCTTCGTCGGCGACGCCGTCCTCGTGCCCGGCACCGCCGACAACGGCACGGCCGCCACCGCCCTGGGCCGGCTGCCGCTGGCCGCGCCCGCCGCCGGCCGGCGCGACGGGACGGTCCTGCTCCGGCCCGAGCAGCTGCAGCTCACCGAAGCTGCGACGGGCGTACGCGGCACGGTGACCGATGTGTGCTTCTACGGCCACGACGCGATGGTCAGCGTCACGGTCGACGGCCTGGACCTCCCGGTGGACATCCGCGTCTCGGGGCCCGTGACCGTACGCCCGGGCCAGGAGACGGGCATCCGCGTCACCGGCGAGGCGACGCTGCACGCGTGACCGAGAGCCGCACGGTGAGCGGCGGAATGATCACTGCCGCGGCGACCAGGTGGGACAGGGCGAGCACGACCTGCGTCGACGCGGCGGTGTGGGGTGCGATGAACGGTCCCACGAGCGAAAGGGCGGTGAGGGCGACCGTGACGGCTACGAACATACGCGCGGGACGGCGCGCCCATCGGGAGAGCGCCACCGCGAGCACGATCCCGACGACCGACCAGAACAGCACACCGCCGGCGAACCCGAGAACCGGGATCGGCTGAGCCTCCGGTGCGCCGGGACTCGCCGCATCCATCGGCACGCCGACGGCCCGCGCGCCGAGCGCGAACACCTCGGTGACGACGGCCCCGGTGACGGCGGCGAGGACGCCGACCTGCCACACGGGCCGGCCGGTGACCACGGAACGGATCGAGAAGGTGCGGGCGGCGCGGGGGGTGGTGTGCGCGGTCGCGGTCATGGCGGGGCCTCCTGGTCGGCGGTTGCGGTTGCGATTGCGGTTGCTTCGCAGGGGTAGACCCCGGCGCGACGCACAACTCATCGGTCCCCGGGAAGAAACCGCCGACTTTCCTGCCGCGCCGGACGCTGACCTCGCTGGTCTAGGATGCCGACCGGTCGGGCGGGGAAGCCGCCCCGCGGGGAGGGCAGGCGCATGGCGTTCAACGGAGCCGGAGCAGGGACACCGCCACCTCCTGCGCCCATGCCGCAGCCGGCGCCGCTCGCACCGCCCGCAGCGGGCCCCGGGCCCGGCCGGGCCCTCGGTGTGCTGCCCGCGCTCGTGACCGCCAACGGCGTGGCCTGGCTGCTCCTCATCCCGGCCGTCCTGCTGCTGATGGGTGACGGCATCCAAGTGGCCACGGCCCAGCAGAAGTTGCGCTTCTTCATCGGCGCGGTTGTCGTGCTCGGCGGCTGCGCGCTGGTCAACGCGCTGTTCTCGCTGGCTCTGGGTCGCGCGCTGGCCCGGCTCGAAGGCCCGCGCCCGGCCCGCGCGTTCGTCTCCGGCGGCCTGCTGCAGTTCACCGCGGTCACCTCGGGCGTCCTGGCCTTCGGACGTACCGACGAGTGGCGGGACGAGACCATGGCGCGCACCGTGATCGGGCTCGCCGTGGTCTGGGCGATGTACGGCTTCGGCCACCTCCAGCAGTCCCGCGCGGCCCGGCACCTCGCACCGCGGGCGTCCGTCGTCCACGCGGTGACCGGTTTCGCCGGCCTGTGCTGGCTGCCGCTGCAGGGACTCAGGCTGGACCTCGACGACTTCGGCGCGGCCGGGATCGCGCTGGCCGTGACCCAGGGGGTGTGCGCCCTGGCGTTCCCGGTGGTGATCGGTGTGGTCTGGCTCCGCTATGCGGTGGGCCTGCGCCGGATCACCAGGACCCCGGCCGTCGGTTAAGGGTGCCCGGTCTCGTGGCTTTGGCCGGGTCCATTCTCCAGCGGGCAGAACGATGAGACTCTGGAGGGGAGTTCACGGGGGTGGAATGAGATCGGGCCGGCGGATCGCGGATCTGACCCAGGCGCAGGAGCTCGCTCTGCGCCGGGTGGGGAAGGACTGGGCAGCGGTCGAGTGCGCCACCGGACCGGGCGACCGGGCGGCCGCGGAGGACGGGGTCCGAACCGCATACCGAGCCCTCGGACTGGCGCCCCCGCGGTTCATCGTCTGGCTCGGCTCGCCCTGGGCCGGCGTGATCGGGCAGTCGATTCTCCCCAAGATCATCGCCTCGGTGACGGGGGACCGGCTGGCCCCGTTTCGCCCCCGGCTGCGCAGACAGGTGCCCGACAAACGCTTCGCCGCCTTCCTCTCGCCCGACGTCCACGACCGGATCGACGCCCGGGTGACCGATGAGGTGGCCGAGCGGGTCACGAGCCTTGCGTTGCAACCCTGGTCCTCGCTGTCCGGCTGGCAGTTCCTGGCGCTGGGCCGGACGAGGGACGAGGTCACCGCGCAGCTGTCGCGTGTCGTACGGGAGGAACTCTCGTCCGTCTCCGGTTACACCCAGTCGCAGGCCAGACTCGACCGTCACGTGCTGCCACGGGTGCACGCCGAGCTGGTGGCTCAGGTGGCCGCTCAGGCCGGGGTTCGTCCCGGACCCGTGAAGGTACCGGCCCGGCTGCCCTTCCACTGGTGGCACCACACCCCCCAGGGCCGATGGGGGGTCTCGTGCTACGCGTGGGCGGACGCCATGGAACGCATCGGCGTGCCCGGTCTCGGCATCACCCACGGGGAGCAGCAGGTCGCCCGGCACGCCGGCTGGTGGTGGGCCTTCCACGACTACGCGGTCCTCACCCCCCGTCCCGATGTCTTCCGGCAGGACGCGGAAGGGCGGGCCCACTGCTCCGACGGTCCGGCGGTGGTGTGGCCGGACGGCTGGTCGATCCATGCCTGGCACGGAACAACGGTTCCGTCCTCCCTGATCGAGGGCGCATGGGACACCGACCGGATCCTGCGGGAGCCCAACACCGAGGTGCGCCGCTGTGCGATCGAGCGGATGGGGTGGCCGCAGTTCGTCGCGGCGGCGGGACTGCGGCAGGTCGGTGACAGCGAGCCCGATCCCGGCAACCCGGGACAGAGGCTCACTCTCTACGACATGCCCACCGAGATCTACAACGTCCCCGTGCGCGTTCTGCTGTGCACCAATGCCTCACCCGAACGTGACGGCAGTCGCCGCCAGTACGGGCTCACCGTCCCCGCCGACGTTCCCGACCCCGTCACCGCGGCGGCCGGTCTCCTCGGCCTGACCCGCGAGCAGTACCTCACCCTCACCCGAGCCACCTGAAAGGCAGCGACACATGACCGAACGGCATTCCACGCTCGCGCACGTCACCGCGCTCGCGGGGGTCGATGTCCTGGACCACCTCGACCGCGAGGCCACCATCCGTGTTTCCTCCGGCCTGCAGCGCCAGGGCGACGTCGGACTCATCCCCGTGGGCCTCATCGGCTACGAGCCTCCAGCGGGCGGCGGGCAGGTCCCCGCCGCCGGAGTGCCCCTGGTGTCGTCCGGCGGGGGCGGCAACACCCATCTGCTCGTCGCCGACGGACCGGTCACCTGGACGCCGATCGAGCCCGACGGCGCCGACGTCGGCTGCTTCACCGTCCACGAAGGTGCTGTCGCCTACGTCCTGCACCCCGAACACGGAGCCATGGGCCACGCCCCCGGCACCTATCTGGTGCGCCGCCAGACGGAGCAGGCCAACGACAGCCGACTCGTCATCGACTGAAACTGACCGGGCATCCCCTAACGGCCGACCGGGTCTCCGTGGGCACCGTCGGCCGGGGTCATCAGGGTCAGATGGCCGCCCTCGTCCAGCGGCGTGGGAACGCTCAGCACCCGGTGGCGGGCGGGCCGTTCGGCGTCCACCAGGTGGATCTCGCCGTGGCCGCCGCGGGTCACCGCGATCAGTGACGAGCCGGGGGAGGCAGCCACCGCGCGCCGCTGGACGCCGTCCCACGGGGTTCCGCCGCGCCGAGGGGCGCCCGCCATCGGCGGGAGCGGGACGCGGGCGGTGACCTCGGGCCGGCCGGCCGCGGAGATCAGGATCAGTTCGTCGCCGTCCGGATGGATCCGTACGAAAGCGACGTGCCGGGCGGCCACGGCGAGCCGGAAGACCAGACCGGGGCCGAGTTCCAGGCGCCCCGTCGTGGCCTCGTCGAGCCGGTGCCACCAGGCGTGGTTGGTCCACTCGGGCCAGTCGCCGGGAGCGCCCGGTCCGCCGCGAACACAGGACCACAGGGTCCGCCGCGCCGGGTCGAGCCGCAGGTAGTAGCCGCGCCCGGCGCCGCCCCAGGACAGCGGGATCTCGGGCACCAGCCGGCCGTCCTCCGCCCGTGCCCGGTGCACCCCCTCGCCGGTCGCGGCGAACAGCCGTGCGGCCAACGGGTCCTGAGCGTCCCCGTGTCCGTCGGCCGGCAACGGCAGACTGTGCCGCGCCTCGGCCGGCGGGCAGGCAGGCGCGGCGGCCAGCAGTTCGGCGTGCCGGTAGGCGGTGAGGGAGCCGGGCTCCCGGTGCCGGAGCACGACCAGCGGATCCCGGTCGCCCAGCACGACAACCCCCGGTTCGCCGACCCGGGTTCGTACCCGTACCGCGCGGGCTCCGCCCGCGGCCGCCAGGTCGACGACGGTCAACAGGTCGCTCCAGGGCTCCCAGTTACGGCCGAGGCCGGTGGTGACCGCGAGGCGGCGGCCGGTCGCGTCGGCGGCCAGATGCTCTGCGGGCACCGCGACGGGGACGGTGGTCTCCACCCAGGGCCGGCCGGCGCCCGCCGCGAAGGGGGCGAGCACGACCAGTTCTCCGGCGCGGTCGTCCACGAACGCCGTGCGGTCCCCGGGGAGCGCGAGGAACCCCGCGTGCTCGGCGAGGTGACGGCCGTCGAGCCGCTCCAGCGGCCGGCCCTCCGGAAGTTCCAACAGATGTACGGCTCCGGCGACTTGGTCGGCGACGAGCAGTCGGGGCAGCGGGGGCACGGGCGGGCTCCTTCGGTCCGGGCGGGACGGGTGGACTTGATTTGGTAATGATTATCATGTCTAAATGTGGCTCTCGGGGGGATGGCCGGGGCGCCCCTCCGCATCTGACGTGACTGTCGTCAGCGCTCCGGAAGACGAGAAGAACAGAGAGCTGCCATGTCGCGCACCGCGATCAGCCGCGCCCGCCGCTGGCTGGCGACGGCCGTACTGGGATCCGTACTCGTGGCCTGTGGCACGGCCACGGACAAGCCCGCGGACCCGGCCGACGCCAAGGACGCCAAGGGCACCAGGGCCGCGTCGAAGACGGACACCACGGTCGAACCGGTGAAGTCCGCGCGGAAGATCACCGACGTCAAGGGCGTCACCGTCGCCACCACCGCGCCGCCGAAGCGCATCGTCTGCCTGGTCGCGCTGTGCGACGACATGCTGACCGAGCTCGGCCTCGAACCGGCCGCCACCAACTCCGCCCTGCTCGCGCACCCGAAGTTCCTCGGGGAGGCCCGCGCCAAGAAGATCCCGGTGATCCCCGGCGGCTTCCTCAGCCCGGAGGCGGAGGCGATCCTCTCCCACAAGCCCGACCTGGTCATCGGACTCGGCGACACCCACGGAAAGCTCGCCCCCGCCCTGAAGGGCGCCACGACGTTCTGGCCCGTCCAGCCGGGCTCGTGGCAGGACAGCGTCGCGTACCTGCGTGACCTGGCCGCGCTCACCGGCCGGGGTGAGCAGGCGGTCGCGGCCGAGAAGAAGTTCCGCACCAAGCTGGCCGCGGCCGAGGCGGACAAGAGCGACAAGACCGCGCTCATCATCTTCGGCAGCGACGAGAACTTCGGCGTCGCCACCCCCGGCAACGACGTCGTGGCCGGCCTCTTCCCCACGATCGCGGACTACCCGTGGAAGAGCCGCGGGGTCGAGGGCACCTACAGCCTCGAAGAGATCATCGCCCGGGACGTGGACGTGCTGTTCGTCGAGACGCTGTCCTTCGGCAAGCCCGACGGAAAGCTCTCCGAGAAGCTGGCCAAGAACCCCCTGTGGGCGCAGATCCCCGCGGTACGGAACGACAAGGTCGTCGAGGTCGATCCGGAGGTCTGGGCCAAGGGCCGCGGCACCCGCTCGCTCTCCCTCGTCCTCGACGAGGCGACGGCCGCACTGCGGTGAGCCGGCGCCTCCCCGGCGTCGCGGCCGCCGCCCTCCTGGCGGCGGCCGCGCTGCTCACCCTGTGCCTGGGCACCCCGCAGGTGCCACCGCACCGGCTCTTCGCCGGCGACGGCGTGACCCAGGTGATCGTCACCCAGCTCCGGCTGCCCCGGCTGGTCCTCGCCCTCGTCGCCGGCGCCTGCCTGGGCGCCGCCGGGCTCGTACTCCAAGAGGCGCTGCGCAATCCGCTCGCCGTCCCCGAACTGCTCGGTGTCTCGTCGGGCGCCGCGCTCGGCGTGGCGGCGCCGCTGGTGCTCGCCCTCGCCGTCCCCATGGCCGTACAGCCGCTGCTGGCGCTCGGCGGCGCGGCACTGGGCGGGGCGCTGACGCTGGTCGCCGCGGGTTTCGGGCGCAGCCCTTCGGCGGTCCTGCTCACCGGTGCGGCGGTGGCCGCCGCCCTTCAAGCCGCCCTGCTGGTCCTGATGGTGATGGCGGATCAGCTCGATCTGCAGATCATCTACCGCTATCTGCTGGGCAGTCTGTCCGCGCGGACCTGGGACGACGTGACCGGTCTGTGGCCCTGGCTGCTGATCGCGGTGCCCGCCCTGGTGTGCTGCGCGCCGGTCCTCGCCGTGCTGCGGCTCGGCGACGACGACGCCCAGGCGCTCGGCGTACGGGTGCGACGGGCCCGGTTCGCGGCGCTCGCCGTGGCCGTGCTGCTGATCGCCCCGGTCGTGGCGGTGTGCGGCCCGGTCGCCTGGGTCGGCTTCCTCGCCCCCCACCTCGCCCGCCGGCTGCGCCCGGACGCGGACGCGGTGCGGTGGCTGCCGTGGGCGGCGATGTGGGGCGCGGTGGTCGTGGTCTGCGCCGACCTGCCGGCCCGGCTGGCGCTGGCGCCGACCGAGACACCGGTGGGCGCGTGGACCGCGCTGCTCGGGGTGCCGGCGGGCGTGGCGCTGCTGCGGATGCGGGGGCGGCCGCCCGCCGGTACGGACTCCGGTGCGGCTCCCGCGCATTGCGGTACGGCCGTACCCGCGCAGGCCGGTGGTGGCGGTGCGGGCTTCGACGCAGGCCGGGACAGGACGTTCGGTCCGGACCGGGAGGCGGCACGATGAGCGCCCGCACCATAACGCCGCCCGCGGATTCGCCCGCGCGCGTGCACCCCTGGCGGCGGCCGGCGCTGGTCGCCGTACTGCTGCCGCTCGTCGGCTGCGCGAGCCTGCTGGCCGGGCGGGCCGTGACGCCCGCGGACGTGTGGCAGGTGCTCCTCGGCGGGGGCGACGAGACCGCCCGGCACATCGTCCTCCAACTCCGGTTCCCGCGACTCCTCGTGGCGCTCGGCGCGGGAGCGTGCCTGGGGCTCGCCGGACTCGTACTCCAGTCGGCGCTGCGCAACCCGCTCGCCGGACCGGAGGTCACCGGGGTCACCCCGGGCGCCGTGCTCGGCGCGGTGGCCGCGACCGGCGTGGGCCTCGCGGGATGGGAGTCGCCCGCGGCCGTGGTGGCCGTGTCCTGCGCCGGAGGATTCACCGGCGCAGGACTGCTGTGGCTGCTCGCCGGGCGGGACCGCGGCGATCCCGGCCGGACCGCGGTGTACGGCGTGCTGGTCTCCGCCCTGCTCGCGGGCCTGACCGCCATGGTGCTGCTGGTCGCACCGGGTGAACTGGGCAGCGTGGTGCAGTGGCTGGTCGGTTCCACCGAGGGGCGGGTCTGGGACCACTGGAACCTGCTGTGGCCGTGGGCCCTGCCCTGGGTGGCCGCCGCCTGTGCGCTCGCGGCGCCGCTCACGCTGCTGCGCTGCGGCGACGAGCAGGCCGCCGCGGCCGGGCTCGCCGTGGGCCGGGCCAGGGCTGCCGCGCTGGTGTGTGCCGTCGCGCTGACGGCGGGAGCGGTGTCGGTGGTGGGCGCCCTCGGGTTCGTGGGGCTGCTCGTGCCCCATCTCGCGCTCGCCCTGTCCGGCGCGGACCTGCGCGTCACGCTGCCCGGAGCCGCCCTGCTGGGAGCGGTCGTGGTGGGCGGCGCGGACGCGGTGGCACAGGCGTCCTCCCGGTGGCTCGCCGCGGTGCTGGACACGGACCGGCTGACGCTGCCGACGGGCGCGGTGACCACGCTCGTCGGGGCGGCCCTGCTGCTGATGGTGGTCCGCCGGGTGCCGGCCGACGGGCACTGACACCTCCAGGCCACATGACTTCGTGACTTCGAGATTCGAGGACGGACATGACGCAACCCGCACCCGCCGCACCCCGTACTGCCGAGGGCGCCCCACCCGGAGAGGACGTCCTGCGCGTCGAAGGCGTGCGCTTCGGCTATCCCGGCCGTCCGGTGCTCGACGGGGTGGATCTGCGGATCCGCCCGGGCGAGCTGGTCGCGCTGATCGGTCTCAACGGCTGCGGCAAGAGCACACTGCTGCGCCTGGTGGCCGGACTGCTGCGGCCCCAGGAGGGCCGCGTACTGCTCCAGGACCAGGATCTGGCCCGGCTCTCCCGGCGTGCGACGGCTCGCCGGGTGGCCCTGCTCCACCAATCCGGGCCTCCCGTACCGGGAATGACCGTACGTCAGCTCGTCCGGCAGGGCAGATACGCGGCCCGGGGCCCCCTGGGCATGCTGCGCGAGGGCGACGACGAGGCGTGCCGGCGCGCGCTGGCCGACGCCGGGGTCGGCGCGTGGGCGGCGCGCCCGGTGGACTCGCTGTCCGGGGGCGAACGGCAGCGGGTGCGGCTGGCGATGGCGCTGGCCCAGGACACTCCCGTCCTGCTGCTCGACGAGCCCACCACCTACCTGGATCTGCGGCACCAGCTGGAGGTGCTGCAGACCGTGGTGCGGCTGCGGGAGGAGCGGGCGCTGACGGTGGTGATGGTGCTTCACGACCTCGCCCACGCAGCCCGGTTCGCGGAACGGATCGTGGCGCTGCGCGAGGGCCGGGTGGCCGCCGACGGCGCCCCGGCCGACGTGGTGACGCCGGAGCTGCTCGCGTATGTGCTGGGTGTGGCGGGGAGGGTGGGGCGTGACCCGCAGGGCGGCTGGCCGGTGTGTTACCCAGATCACCCGCTGCCACTTGTAAAATGACAATCATATTCATTAAGTTGTCCGTGCGGGGTCCACCGGGCCCCGATGCCGCCTCACACGCGGCATCTCTCGCATGACATGGAGGCTCAACTCATGGAGCAGGACAAGGTGTTCACCCCGATCGCCGAGCAGGGCCAGCTCGCCCACCTGTCGGCCACCCACTCCAACGCCCTCGTCGAGAACCCCTTCGACGACGGCGAGGAGTAAGCAGCACCGAGGGCCCGCCCGTACCTGAGCGGGCGGGCCCGCCACTCGCCCCCCAGAGCCGCACCTCGGCGCCCAACCCAGAGCCGCAACGCAATTCCCGAACGGAGAACGTCACGTGACCCGCACGCAACTGGCCCCCGGTACGGCCGTCGTCACCGTGCCTGGACAGGGACTCGCGGTCCGTACGCCGGACGGGGAGTTCCTGCGCGTCAACACCGGGCAGGTGTCACCGCAGGCCCTGCTGGCCCGGCTCGCAGCCGGTGACGCTGGGCCGGACACCGAACGGGACGCCGAACCGGACGCCCTGGTCGGGGCGTTCGCGGCCGCGGGTTATCTCGCGCCGCCCCGCGCCGCCTGGCTGGCCGCCCGCCGTGCGGTCCTGCTCACCGGCGCCCCCGCGCTCACCGGTCCGCTCGCCGCGCTGCTGACGGCCGCCGGAGCCGAGCCGCGCACCGGGACGGCCGACGAGGCTGCCACCGCGCGGCGGGAGCAGACCGCCGCAGTGGTGTGGTGCCTCGACGAGCCGGTCCCGCCCGGCCTCTGGGACGGTGCCGATCGGCTGCCGGAACACGGAGTCGCCTGGCTGCGTTGCCACCGCGAAGGCCTCCAGGCATGGATCGAACCGACCGCCGCCCACCCGGGTGACGTGACGTCCGCCCAGGTACGGATGCGGCGGCTGGCCGCGACCTCCGCCCACCGCGAACTGGCCGCCTACTGGGACGGCCACCGGCTGGAAAGCGACACACCGGCCTCGACCGCTGCCTCGGCGGCGCTGATCGCCGCTCTGCTGGCCACCGACCTCGCCGCCTGGGCGCACGGCACCCCCGCCGGCCGGCTGCTGCGTCGTATCGACCTGCGCGACCTCACCGTCACCGCGCACACCGTGCTGCCGGTGCCCGAGGTCGCGCCGCTGCCCCGGCCCGCCGCATGACCCCTCGCACAAGCGGCATACGTACGTCGTACGTGGTCACGACCGACGACGGGGTCCGGCTCGCCACCGACCTCTGCCTCCCCGACGATTCCGGGTCGCCGCGGGACGTCCGCTTCCCCGCCGTCCTGATCCGTACGCCGTACGACCGTCGCCGCCACCACGCCGAACTGAGCGGCTGGGCCACCCGTGGTTTCGCCGCCCTCGCCCAGGACGTACGCGGACGGCACGACTCCGAGGGCGGCTGGCAGCCGTACCGGAACGAGGCCGCCGACGGCGCCGCCACCCTGGCCTGGATACGCCAACAGCCCTGGTCGGACGGGCGAGTCGTGGCCGCCGGCGCCTCCTACGCCGCACACTGCGCCCTCGCCGCCACGACCGGGCCCCGGCCACCGGAGGCCGTGATCGCCGCGGTGCCCGCCCTCGGCCTCGCCGAGACGGCCCGGGAGGCCACCGGGCCCGAGCGGCTGCTCGCGCGGGCCGGCTGGTGGGCGGCGCACGGGGACCGCCGCGACGGTGACGAGGATGCTCTCGCCAAGGCGCTGGCCCACGATCCGCGGCTGCTCGAACACCTTCCCCTCCTCGAACTGCCGGCCTGGCTCGGCCGCGCACTGCCGTCCTGGCGCTACGTCTGGCAGCACCACCCTGACGGTGGGCCCGCGCTGACCGGGGCGGGCTCGCGCGTGCCCCTGCTCGCCGTCGGCGGTACCCACGACCCCTTCGCCGAGGACACCCTGCGGTTGTGGCGCACCTGGGTTGGCCCGGCGCGCCTGCTGCTCGGCCCCTGGGGGCACGCGCTGACCGCCGGACCGGGCCCCGACGCCGGCGCGGCGCACCGGCTGCGGCTGGGGGAGCTGTACGTACGCTGGGCCACGGCCGCATTCGCCGGCCCCGCCCCGGCCCGGGCCGGAGCCGTCGCCCTCGGCGGCAGCGAACTGTGGCTGGACGCGGGGGAGTTGGACACCCGGCCGAGGGAGTTCCGGTTCGCCGACTGCGCCGGGCTGCGTCTGCTGCGCGGCCCGGAGTTCACCGCCGACCCGGACCGGCCCGTCCGCTCCGACGACCTGGTCGTCCCCCGCACCGGCCCCGCCGACCGCTGCCTGCTGGTCACGGCCCCCCAGCCGCGCCCGGTCGACCTGATCGGCCCGGCCGAGGTCCGGCTGCGCGCCACCGCGGACACCCCGGTGGCGGACTGGGCCGTACGCCTGGTGGCGCTCAGCCCCGAGGGCGCGGCCCAGCCGCTGGCCACCGGGGTCGTACGCCAGCGGGCGGACCCCGGCCGCCCCGCCGACGTACAGGTGCCGCTCGGCCACATCGCCCGGCGGCTGCCCGCCGGTACCCGGCTCCGCCTGGAGATCGCCGGACACCACTTCCCCGCCCACGCCCGCAATCCGCACACCGGCGAGGACCCGCTGACCGCGACCCGGCTGCTGCCGTCCGCGCGGAGGGTCGGCCTCGACGGCAGCGCTCTGCTGCTGCCCGTGGCCTCGCCCAGGAACTTCACCCACGCCGTGAACCCCCAACAGGAGATCTGCCGATGACCGCGCTGTCGCCCGACGCGCTCGTGGACCCCGTCTGCGGCATCGTCCGCAGCGTCGCCCCCGTCGAGCACCCCGCCGGTGCCCCGCCCCGCTACACCGCGATGACCGCCGAGGTCTCCGACGCACGGCGCTTCGGCGCGTGGCCGGCCGACCGGGTCGCCCTCGGCACCACGTTCGGCGACCCCGAGGGCGCCCGGATCGCCGCCATCGCCGAGGCCGCCGAACGCTACTGCGGCAACCGGCTGCCCCCGCCAGGCCATCCGGAGGCACCGCTGCGGGCCACCGCGGGTGAACTCACGGAGAAGGGGCTGCGGTTGTACGGCCCCGGCGAGCTGCCCGCCTACGCGGACTGGCAGTACGCGCGCGACCGCTTCCCCTACCGGCCGCTGACCGAGGACACCCCGGCCCTGTGGGCGCGCGGCCACGAGCTGATGGGGGCGGGGGAGCAGGCGGAGTGCTGGGCGCCCGTCGCCCTCACCCACCTCAACTGGCGCCAGGGCGAACTGCGTTTGCTGCCGCGCACCCACCACCTCAACTATGCGGGCATCGCCACCGGGCAGGGGTTCGACGACGCCGTGGAGCGCGGGCTCCTCGAAGTCGTCGAGCGCGACGCACTGGAACTGTGGTGGCATCTGGACGGGCCGGCCCGGGGCATCGACCCCGACAGCGTCCCCGGGCTCTCCGCCGACCTCGCCGGTTGCGGGCTCGGCGTCCGGATCGTCGAGATGCCGTCGGAATTCGCGCCCTGCATGGCCGCACTCGTCCACGATCCGGTACGCGGCCTGTACGCCGCCGGGTTCGCCTGCCGCTACGACCCGGCGGAGGCGGCCCGCAAGGCCGTACTGGAAGCCGTCCACACCTGGGTCTTCACCCAGGGGCTGACGGACCCGGACGGCTGGGTCTTCCGGGCCGTCGACGCCGGGCTGCTCGCCCGCGGGCTCTACCTCGACCACCGGGCCGACCGGCGCTACCTCGACGACTGCGGCGAGGACTTCGGAGCCGTCCGGGACCTCGGCGCGCACGTCCAGGTCTGGCTCGACGACCGAGTGGCGCCGCTCGCCCGGCGCTTCACCGACCCGGCCGGCGGGGTCATCGGCATCGACGCGGTCGCCGCCGGCAGCAGACAGCACCTGGACCAGGCGCTCGCGGCGGGCGGTCACCGGGTGATGACCTTCGACCTGACCACGGAGGACGTCGCCGAGACCACCCTGCGGGTGGCCAGGGTGCTGGTCTCCGGCCTCATCCCGAACGCGCCCGCCGCGTTCGCCTACCTGGGCAGTTCACGCTTCGGCCGGGCGGCGCTCGCCCGCGGCTGGCGTACCGAACTCCCTACGGGTCCGGGGGACTTCACCCTCACCCCACCCCCACACATGTGACGGGGCGGACGATGACGACCACCGACCCGGCCGCCGCGCTGGCCCGGGCACGCTCGGCCGAGGAACCGGGCCCCGGCCCTTCGGCAGGCCCGCCCGTCACCCGCTGGCCCGGCCCGGTGCAACCGCTCCCTGCCGCGCCGGAGGCCACGGGGGTCGACCTCGGGACCGTGCTGCGCCGCTCGCTCGCGGCGCGGGACCGGGGCGGCCGGCTGCGCGCGGTGCCGTCGGCAGGAGCGCTGCACCCGGTCAACGCGCATGTGCTCGCCGGGCCCGGCTGTTCGGTGCCGCCGGGCCGGTACGCGTACGACCCGCTCGCCCACCGGCTGCGGCGACGCGGCCCGGCCCCGGCTGGCGCGCCGGCGGGTGCGCTGGTCGTGCTGACGGTCACCGCCCGCCGGACCGAGTCCCACTACGCCCACCGCGCGTGGCCCCTGCTCCTGCTGGACACGGGCCACGCACTGGCCGCACTCGCCCTGGCGGGCGCGCATGCACTCTGCCTGGACGCGGACGCGAGCCTGCTGGCCGCGGCGGCGGCCCTCCCGGCCGACGCACACGACTGGCCGGACACCACCCCGGAACACCCACTCGCAGCGGCGCACTTCCCCCCGCCGACCCCGCCCGGCCCGACTGCCGCGCGTGTCCGGTCCGGCGCGCGTGGCCTGTCCGGCTCCTCGACCGGCCCGGCGGGCGGGGCTGCCGCGAGCTCACAGGCGTACGGCCCGACGGATGCGTACGAGCACTCCGGCGCGACGAGCGCCGACGGCTTGTCGGGCGGGTCCCGCCGCTCCGGTTCGCCCGGCCCGTCCGGCGCGTGGGACCCCTCCGGTTCCTCGACCGGCCCGGCGGGCGAGGCCGTCGCGAGCGGGCGGTCAGGCTGGTCACAGGCGTATGGCCCGACTGACGCGTACGGGCACTCTGGCGCGACGAGCGCAGGCGGCCTGTCGGGCGGGTCCGGCCGCTCCGGTTCGCCCGGCCCGTCCGGCGCGTGGGACCGGTCCGGTTCCTCGACCGGTCCGGCGGGCGGGGCTGCCGCGAGCGGGCGGACCGGCTCGACCGGCTCGTCACACGCCTGCGGCTCGACGGACTCGAACGGGCGCTCCGGCGCGACGAGCCCAGGCGGCGTGTCGGGCAGCACGGCCTTGCCCGGCCTGTCCGGCGGGTCCATCGCGTCCGGCGTATCGCGGCCGTCCCGCGCGACGAGCGCGAGCGGCGTGTCGCGCGGGTCTGGCCCGCCCGGGCCGGCCGGAGGGACGGGCTCCGGGGGTTCGGTCGGTCGGGCGGCCCTGGCGGCTTGGGCCGGAGGGCCTGCGCCCGGCACTGCCGCGGCCGGTGGGCATGTCCTGGACGTCCTGGGGCGGTCCGGGTCCGGGGCCGGTACCTGGCAGGTGACCCCCGCTCTGCCCGGCACGGGCCGGGCGGAGCGGCGCAGTGCCGAGCCGCCGCTGCGCGGCGTGCCGCGGGCGGAGGACCTCCGCGCTCTTCTCGCGGCCGCGAGCAGTGCCGGGGCCGGGCCCCGGTGGTGCGTGGCCGTCGGCGGGCCGCGGCCCGCCCTGCTCGAAGCCGTGCCCGGGACCGGGGAGTTGCGCCGGCTCGCCGGCGGCGACGCGCGGCCGACCCTCGCCGTCTGGGGCGCGCGGCAGAGCTGGATCGCCGAGGCCGGCGCGGTACTCCTGGCGTACGGCTGCCCCGATGACGCCTCCCCCCGCCGCATCCGGCAGGACCATCTCACCGCCGGGCTCGGTGCAGGGCTCGCCCAGGCCGCCGCGACCCGGCCGGACCTCGCCACCCGGCCCGTGGGGTCCTGGCAGCAGGCCGACCTCGGTGCCGCGCTCGGCGGCGCACCCGGCCGGGACTGGATCATCCACGCCCTCGCGATCGGCACCACCGGAAAGGGCGAGCGCCCATGATGCTGCACCCCGAACTCGTCACCGCGGCCCGCACGGTACGCGGCCCGCTGGGCCGCGCCACCGGCCTGCTCGCGGCCGTGAGCGCCACCCACCTCGCCCAGGCCGTCCTGCTCGCCCACGCCCTGGCCGCCGTCGCGCGCCGCGAAACCGGCCAACTGCCCGCCCTGCTCGGCGCGGTACTCGCCGTCGTCGCCGTCCGCGCCTGGCTCACCCGGTGGCAGCGCGCGGTCGCCGTGCGCGCGGGAGCGCTGGCCCGCGTACGCCTGCGGGACACGCTCCTGCACCGGCTCGGGCAGGCCGGCCCCGCACCCCTCACGGCCGCGCGGGCCGGCGCCGTACGCGCCACACTCGTCGACGGCGTGGAAGGCGTGGACGCGTATCTCTCGCGCTACCTGCCCCAGTTGGTGATCACCTGCGTGGTCCCCCAGCTGCTGCTCGTCCCCCTCGGCATCCTGGAGCCGTTCATCCTGCTCGCCCTGGTCCCCGCGCTCGTGCTGGCCCTGCTGGTGCCCCGCTGGTGGGACCGGCTGCTGGAGAGCCGCGGCAAGGAGCACTGGGACTCGTACGAGAACCTGGCCGCCGACTACCTGGAAGCCCTCCAGGGCATGTCCGCGCTGCGCGCCGCCGGCGCCGTCGCCCGCACCCGCCGGAAACTGGAACACAGGTCCGCGGCGCTGCACCGCGCCACCGTCGCCAAACTGCGGGTGTCACTCGTCGACACGGGACTCACGGACCTGGCCATCCAGGGCGGCACGGTCGCCGCCGCGCTGCTGGCCTGCGCGGCCGCCGCGGGCGGGCACACCACCCCGGCGGGCACCTATCTGCTGCTGATGCTCGCCTCCGAGTGCTTCCGTCCCGTCCGTGATCTCTCCCGGGAGTGGCACGCCGGCTACCTCGGGGTCTCGGCCGCCGACGGCATCGCCGCGCTGCGCACCGCCGAGCCGGGGATCCTGGACACCGGGACCACCGACGCACGCTGGCAGGCACCCGAAGTCCGGTTCGAGAATGTCCGCTTCGGCTACCCCGAGGCGCGCCGCCCCGCCGTCGACGGGGTGAGCTTCACCGCCGAGGCCGGCCGTACGACCGCGATCGTCGGCCCCTCGGGCGCCGGGAAGTCGACCCTGCTCGCCCTGCTGCTGCGCCGGTGCGAACCGCAGCACGGCCAGGTGGTGGTCGACGGCGCGCCCGTCCGCTCGTACACGCTCGACTCGCTCC
The DNA here is from genome assembly GCF_053763515.1 of Streptomyces mabaensis. NCBI lineage: Bacteria > Bacillati > Actinomycetota > Actinomycetes > Kitasatosporales > Streptomycetaceae > Streptomyces > Streptomyces mabaensis. The sequence continues at coordinate 5,113 of NZ_JBSOPZ010000007.1, read as the reverse complement.
GCCGGGGCATCGCCGTCGTCTCCCAGGACACCTACCTCTTCCACGACACGATCGCCGGCAACCTGCGCCTCGCCCGCCCCGACGCGGCCGACGAGAATCTCGTGCGCGTGGCGCGCGCGGCCGGTATCCACGACGAGATCGCCGCGATGCCCGAGGGCTACGCCACCGTGCTCGGGGAGCGCGGCGCCACACTCTCCGGCGGCCAGCGCCAACGCCTCGCGCTGGCCCGGGCGTTGCTGGCCGACGCGCCGCTCCTCGTGCTGGACGAGGCGACCAGCGCGGTCGACGAGCACCGCGAGGCCCGCATCGGGCGCGAGCTGCTGAAGGCCGCCGCCGGACGCACCTGTCTGATCGTCGCGCACCGGCTGGAGTCCGTACGCGACGCCGACCGGATCGTCGTCCTCGACGGCGGGCGCGTCGACGCGGTCGGCGACCACGACCGTCTCCTCGGGGACGGCGGCCTGTACGCCCGCCTGGTCACGGCGGGCCTGGAGACGGATGGAGAGCGGGCAGCATGAGTCCCGGCAGCTACGGCAGCTACGGCAGCAACGAAGAACCCGGCCTCGCGTACGGACACCGGCGCGGCGCGCTGCGCGCCCTGCTGCCCGCCCTCGCCGGGCACCGCGCCATGGTCGCCCGCACCTGCGCCGCCGCGCTCGCCGACCAGGCGTCACTGGTCGCGCTGGTCACCCTGGTCGCCCATGCCGTCGGTACGGCCGTCGTCGCGGGCACGGTCCCCGGACCCGCCGTGGTCGGGACCATCGCGGGCCTGGTCCTGCTGCGGGCGTTCGCGACCTGGCGCGAGATGGACCTCTCCCACGACCTTGCCTACCGGGTCCTCGCCGAACTGCGGGTCCGCGTCTTCGACGGGCTCGCGCGCAGCGCGCCCGCCAGGATCGCCGGCCGGCGCAGCGGGGACCTGGCCGCGACCGCGCTGGGAGACGTGGAGGCGCTGGAGTTCTTCTACGCGCACAGCACGGCCCAACTCCTCGCCTCCGGCGGCGTGTTCGGCGCCGGGACGGTGGTACTGGCCGTCGCGGAGCCGTTGCTGCTCGCCGCCGTGCTGCCCGCGGCCGCCCTGCTGGCACTGGCGCCCTTCGTCGCCGCGCGGCGCAGGGCCGAGCACGGAGCGCGCACCAGGGAGGCGGCGGCGCGGCTCTCGGCCGACGCCGTGGAGGCCGTCGACGGACTGCGGGAGCTGCTCGCCTTCGGGGCGCTGAACCGGCGCCGCGCCCAACTGGCCGACCGGGGCCGGGCACTGGGGCAGGCGCAGCGCACCGAGTCGGCCTGGGAGGCGACCGCCGCCGCCGTACGGGACGTGCTGGTCGCCGCCGCCGTGCTCGGAGTCGTCGCCGTCGCCGCGCAGGCCGTCGCGGCCGGACGGCTGAGCGGCGCCTGGGCTCCGGCCGCGGTCGCCCTCGCCCTCGGCATCCTGGCACCGGTGGCCGATTCCGCCGCCGCGCTCAGCCAGGCGGGCGGTCTGCGGGCGGCCGCGGCCCGGGTCGGGGCCGCCGTGTCCGCCCCCGCCGGCGCGCCGGAACCGGGCCGGCCCAGGCCGCTGCCGGCCGGGCCACTGGGTCTGCGCCTGCGCGAGGTCCGCTTCGACTACGGAGGCGCACCCGTGCTGGACGGCGTCGACCTCACCGTCCCGGCGGGACGGACCACGGCCCTGGTCGGCGCGTCGGGTGCGGGCAAGTCGACCTGCGCGCATCTCCTCGCCCGCTTCTGGGACCCCGTGTCCGGCGCGGTCGAGCTGGTGCCCGCGTACGGCGATCCGGTGGACGTACGGGACCTCGCCGACCCGGAGCTGCGCCGCGCGGTGGCGGTGGTCGGCCAGGAGGCCCCGCTGTTCCACGGCACGCTGGCGGAGAACCTGCGGCTCGCCGCCCCCGAGGCGGACGACGGCGCGCTGTACGGCGCGGCCAGGGTCTGCGGCGTCGACCGGATAGCCGGCGGCCTCCCGGACGGCTACGCCACCCTCGTCGGTGAGCGCGGCGCCACCCTCTCGGGCGGCCAGCGGGCGCGCGTCGCGCTGGCCCGCGCCCTGCTCGCCGGGCCGCGGATCCTCGTACTGGACGAGACGACCGCCCACCTGGACACGGCCGGGGACGCCGAGCTGACCGCGGCTCTGCGGGCCGCCTCGCGGGGCCGCACCACCCTCGTGATCGCGCACCGCCCCGACACGATCCGGCGCGCGGACCGGATCGCCGTACTGGAGTCCGGCCGCGTCGCCCAGGAGGGGACCTGGGCGGAACTGACCGCCGAGGGCGGGGCGTTCGCGCAGGTCCTCACCCGCTGAACCCGCTGCCCGCTGAACCCGCTGCCCGCTGGACCGGCCGGCCCTACGACCCGTCCGTACGGCCCGGCAGGTCGCGGGCGCCGAGGCGCAGGTGCTCGATGTGGTAGACCGCCTCGTCGAGCAGCTGGGCGACATGGTTGTCGTACAGGCTGTACTCGATCCGCCGGCCCTGGCGCGTCCCCGTGACCAGCCCGAGCGCGCGCAGCAGCCGCAACTGGTGGGAGACCGCGGACTGTTCCATGGCGACGGCCTCGGCCAGTTCGGTCACACCGCAGGGCCCCTGGCGGAGCCGGGTGAGGATCATCAGCCGGGACGGCGTGGCGAGCGCCTGGAGCGTGGCGGCGATGGCGGCTGCGGAGTCCGCGTCCAGATGCGCGGCGGGCGTGGTCTCGCCGTTGACTCCGTGTCCCATGCGCCTATCGTAACCGCGCATCAGGTGCAATACATGAAGAGATGTTCATGTCTTCCGGTATGGTGGTGCCCGATCCCCCGATCGCTCCCCGAAGAGGTGTGCTTCATGGCATCCCCGGTACTCGACAACGCGCTCGGCGGCCGGCCCGCGCCGCCGCCCGCGGTACCGCCGTCCCCGCGCCGGACCGGGCTGTCCGCGCTGCCCGAGGTGCGCTGGGCGGCGCTGTCCGCCCTCGCGTTCCTGTGCGCGTTCCCGCTCGACCTGGCCGGCGCGCCGGCGTGGACCTGGGGGCCGCTGTACGCGCTCTGCTACGCGGCCGGCGGCTGGGAGCCCGGCTGGGCCGGGCTGCGGGCCCTGCGGGAGAAGTCACTCGACGTCGACCTGCTCATGGTGGTGGCCGCCGTCGGTGCGGCGGCGATCGGCCAGTTCCTCGACGGCGGCCTGCTCATCGTCATCTTCGCCGTCTCGGGCGCCCTGGAGGCACTCGCCACCCGTCGCACCGCCGACTCCGTACGCGGTCTGCTCGACCTGGCGCCGGCCCGGGCGGCCAGGCTGACGGGCACCGGCGACGAGGAGGGGGTGGACGTCGCCGCGCTCCGGGTCGGCGACACCGTACTCGTACGCCCGGGTGAGCGGCTGCCCGCCGACGGCACCGTGCTCGACGGCGCGAGCGAGGTCGACCAGGCCACCATCACCGGTGAACCGCTCCCGGTGCCGAAGTCCCCGGGCGACGAGGTGTTCGCCGGAACCCTGAACGGGACCGGCGCGCTGCGGGTCGCGGTGCGCAAGGACGCCTCCTCCTCGGTGATCGCGCGGATCGTGGCGATGGTCGAGGAGGCGAGCGCCACCAAGGCGCCCACGCAGCTGTTCATCGAGAAGATCGAACAGCGCTACTCGGTCGGCGTGGTGGCCGCCACGCTCGCCCTCTTCCTCGTACCGCTCGCCCTCGGCGCGGACTTCACCCCGACCCTGCTGCGCGCCATGACGTTCATGATCGTGGCCTCGCCGTGCGCGGTGGTGCTCGCCACCATGCCGCCGCTGCTCTCGGCGATCGCCAACGCCGGCCGCCACGGCGTGCTCGTCAAGTCCGCGGTCGCGATGGAACGGCTGGGCGAAGTGACCACGGTGGCGCTGGACAAGACCGGCACCCTCACCGAAGGGACCCCTCGGGTGACCGAGGTACGCGTCCTGGCCGGCGCCGGACTCGACGAGGACGCGGTACTGGAACTGGCCGCGGCCGCAGAGCACCCCAGCGAACACCCGCTGGCGCGCGCCGTGGTGAGCGCCGCCCGGGAACGCGGCCTGCGGCCGGGCGCTCCGGAGACGTTCTGCTCGCAACCGGGCCGTGGCGTACGGGCGGTCGTCGCCGGACGTGACATCCGTGTCGGCAGCCCGGCGGCGCTGCTCGATGCCCGAAGCGACACCGAAGGCGTAACCGAAGGCACAACGGAAGGCAACGCCGGTGACGGCGGCCCCGCGAGCAAGGCCCGCCCAGGGCCGCTCGTTTGGATCAGGCCGGATCAGGGAGCGTGGTCTGGTGCCGTGCATCGCAAGGCGGAGGAGGGAGCCATGGCGGAGCCCTGGCGACTGACGACAACGCGGCGAGGTGCGGTGCCAGGGCCCGCGAGCCCGGCAAGATCCAAACGAGCGGCCCTAGCCGTCGCCGAGGTGGAGGACACCGGCCGCACCGCCGTGGTCGTGCGGGTCGACGGCGCGCCGGCCGCGGTACTGGCCGTCGCCGACCGGCTGCGCGCGGGTGCCCCGGCCGCCGTCGCCGCACTCGGCCGGCTGACCGGCTCAGCGCCGACGCTGCTGACCGGCGACCACGGGCGCGCCGCCGACCGGGTGGCGGAGGAGGCCGGCATCCGCGAGGTACGCGCGGGCCTGCTGCCCGAGGACAAGGTGGCAGCGGTACGCGCCTGGACCGCGGCCGGGGAGAAGGTCCTCGTCGTGGGCGACGGGGTCAACGACGCCCCGGCCCTGGCGGCCGCGCACGCGGGTGTCGCCATGGGCCGGGCCGGCTCCGACCTCGCCCTGGAGACCGCCGACGCGGTCGTCGTACGCGATGAACTGGCCACCGTGCCCGCGGTCGTCGCGCTGTCCCGCCGCGCGCGCCGGCTCGTCGTCCAGAATCTCGTCATCGCCGGGGTCTGCATCGGCGCCCTGGTCGTCTGGGACCTGGCCGGGCACCTGCCGCTGCCGCTCGGGGTCGCCGGCCACGAGGGCTCGACCGTGCTGGTCGGGCTGAACGGCCTGCGCCTGCTGCGCGAATCGGCCTGGCGGCGCGCGGCGGGCTGATGCCGCGCTGCAGGCCGAGGCCGCGCGGCAGGGGGGGGGGGGGGGGGGGGGGGGGGGGGGGGGGGGGGGGGGGGGGGGGGGGGGGGGGGGGGGGGGGGGGGGGG